>NZ_JAKWJK010000069.1:0-717 GCF_031570575.1 Pseudomonas sp. JL3 | reverse complement strand
TTGACCCAGTTCATCGACGGCACCGGGCCGGTGTGGAAGGGTGGGTTGTTCCCGTTCCTGTTCATCACCATTGCCTGTGGCGCGGTGTCTGGTTTCCACGCATTGATTGCTTCCGGCACCACGCCGAAGTTACTTGCCAATGAAGGCCATGCCCGTTACATCGGTTACGGTGGCATGCTGATGGAGTCCTTCGTGGCGATCATGGCAATGGTGGCCGCTTCGGTGATCGAGCCGGGTGTCTATTTTGCGATGAACAGCCCGGCGGCCCTTGTCGGCTCCGATGCTGTTTCGGTTGCTCAGACGGTCAGCAGCTGGGGTTTTGCAATTACCCCGGAAGCCCTGCAAGCANTATTTTGCGATGAACAGCCCGGCGGCCCTTGTCGGCTCCGATGCTGTTTCGGTTGCTCAGACGGTCAGCAGCTGGGGTTTTGCAATTACCCCGGAAGCCCTGCAAGCAGTGGCCAAGGACATCGGTGAAACCACCATCCTGGCCCGTGCCGGTGGTGCGCCGACCCTGGCGGTCGGTATCGCGCAGATCCTGCACCAACTTCTGCCGGGTGAAAACACCATGGCGTTCTGGTACCACTTCGCGATCCTGTTCGAAGCGTTGTTCATCCTGACCGCGGTGGATGCTGGTACCCGTGCCGGGCGATTCATGCTGCAGGATTTACTCGGCTCCTTCGTTCCGGCGCTGAAACGCACCGAATCCTGGACCGC
>NZ_JAKWJK010000068.1:0-735 GCF_031570575.1 Pseudomonas sp. JL3 | reverse complement strand
GGTGGCGGGCCTGACGCCGGAACACTTGGCCTATGTGATTTACACCTCCGGCTCCACCGGGCAGTCCAAAGGCGTGATGGTCGAGCACCGTTCGGTGTTCAACTTCTGGCAGGTGCTGACCCGCACCACCCACCAGCATTGCCCGACCCCGGCCACCGTGGCCCTGAATGCCGGGTTCTTCTTCGACATGTCGATCAAGGGCATCGCACAGCTATTCTCCGGCCATCGCCTGGTCATCATCCCGCAACTGATCCGCGCCAGCGGCAGCGAGCTGCTGGACTTCCTCGAGCAGCATCAGGTGCACGCCTTCGACTCGACCCCGTCGCAGCTCGACACCTTGCTCGCCGCCGGCCTGCTGGAACGCCACAGCTACCAACCGGTGAGCGTGCTGCTCGGCGGCGAGGCGATCAACGCCGCGACCTGGGAGAAGTTGCGCAACTGCCAGACCATCCATTTCTACAACATGTACGGCCCGACCGAATGCACGGTGGACGCCACCATCGACCTGATCCGCGACCTCGGCGAACGGCCAAGCATCGGCCGGCCGATTGCCAACGTTCAGGTGCATGTGCTGGACGCACGCGGCGAACCAACCCCGCTGGGCGTGGCCGGCGAGCTGCATATCGGCGGTGCCGGGGTGGCCCGTGGTTACCTCAATCGCGATGCGCTGAGTGCCGAACGTTTTATCGTCGACCCGTTCAGCACTGCCCCGAACGCACGCCTGTACAAGACCGG
>NZ_JAKWJK010000067.1:0-827 GCF_031570575.1 Pseudomonas sp. JL3 | reverse complement strand
TCCGGTGAGGCATTCCCACGCAGAGCGTGGGAACGATCAGTTCAGACGAATTACAGAGACCATTGATGAGACTGTCCCGCTTCTTTATCGACACCCCCTTGAGCATCGGCGAACACGATCTGCCGGAAGCCCAGGCCCATTACATCAGCCGCGTGCTGCGCATGGCCGAGGGTGATGCGGTGCAATTGTTCGACGGCTCGGGCCATGAGTTTCGCGGCACGTTGGCGGAAGTCGGCAAGAAACGCGTCGTGGTGAATATCGATGAAAGCTTCGCCGGGCAGGTCGAGTCGTCGCTCGCGGTCCATCTCGGCCAGGGTTTGTCCCGTGGCGAGCGGATGGACTGGGCGATTCAGAAAGCCACCGAACTGGGCGTCAGCGAAATCACCCCGATCTTCACTGACCGCTGCGAAGTCCGCCTCAAGGACGAGCGCGCCGACAAACGCCTGATGCACTGGCGTCAGGTGGCGATCAGCGCCTGCGAGCAATGCGGGCGCTCATCAGTGCCGATGATTCATCCGCCGCTGCTGTTGGCCGATTGGCTGAAGCAGACGGAGGCCGAATTGAAGCTGGTGCTGCACCCGGTGGCCGAGCCGCTGGTGAGCCATGCGAAACCGGCGACACTGGCGTTTTTGATTGGCCCGGAAGGCGGGTTGTCCGACGCGGAAGTCGAGCAGGCCAAGGCTGGCGGTTTTCATGCCGCCCGCCTCGGCCCTCGCGTACTGCGCACCGAAACCGCGCCGGTGGTAGCGTTGGCGGTGGCCCAACAATTGTGGGGCGATTTTTAGGTTTGATCGTTCCCACGCTCTGCGTGGGAATGCAGCCCGGGA
>NZ_JAKWJK010000066.1:0-954 GCF_031570575.1 Pseudomonas sp. JL3 | reverse complement strand
CGTGCCCAGACGGATATCAACATTCACCGCAGCGGCCGACGTCGAGTAGTCGACCGTATCGGTACCGACTCCACCATCGAAGTCGATGCCACGGCCATCGCCGACAAAGGTGTCGTTGTAGTTCGACCCCTTGATTGACTCGATATCGGTGAAGGTATCGCCCACCGCAATGCCGGTATTCGCACCGGTTTTCAGATTGATCGTCACGCCGACCTTGCTATCGGTATAACCAGCAATGTCCAGCCCGGCGCCGCCGATAAACTGGTCGGCGCCCGCACCACCGTACAGCGTGTCGTTGCCCGAGCCGCCAGTGATGATGTTGTCGCTGGCGTTGCCATAACCGATGAAGGCCTGGCTGCCCGTGTAGGTCAGACGCTCGACGTTGGCCGACAGGACGGTGCCGCTGGGGTTGATCACCGAGACGCGCACTTCATCATTGCCGCCACCGGCCACCTCGACGATGGTAGGTGTAGTGCCAGTGTTGATGTAATAGATATCGTCGCCGGCACCGCCCTCCAGCCTGATAGCGGTTGCGGTGTGATCCGGGCCGGAGGTGAGCGTGTCATTGAACGCCGAGCCGATGACGTTCTCGATATTGGTGAGAGTGCTGCCTTCGGCATCTCCACCGGTGCCGGCCATGCCTGTGCCAAAGCGGACCTCAACATTCACCCCGGCGGCCGACGTCGAGTAATCAACCGTATCAATACCGACTCCACCATCGAAGTCGATACCCCGGCCATCGCCGACAAAGGTGTCGTTGTAGTTCGATCCCTTGATTGACTCGATATCGGTGAAGGTATCGCCCATCCCGATCCCGGAATACACACCGGTCTTCAAGTTGATGTTCACCGCTACGGTGCTGTCGGTATAGCCGACAGTGTCGTAACCGGCGCCACCGATGAACTGGTCGGCCCCCGCGCCACCGTACAGCGTGTCGTTGCCCGAACCGCCGGT
>NZ_JAKWJK010000065.1:0-1195 GCF_031570575.1 Pseudomonas sp. JL3 | reverse complement strand
CGCCGGCCGTCACCACCATCACCGACTCGATCGACAACACCAGCCTGACCCTCAGCGCCACCGGTACCGTCGTCGAAGGCGGCCAGATCACCTACACCGCCACCCTGACCAACCCGGCCGGCACGCCGATGACCGTGACCTTGAGCAACGGCTCGGTCATTACCATCGAAGCGGGCAAGACCACCGGCAGCGTGACGGTCGATACCGCGGCCAACGACGTTTACAACAACGGCAGTACCGTCAGCACTACGATCACCGGCACCACCGGTGGCAATTTCGAGCAACTGACGCCGAGCACCGAGCCGGCGCTCACCACCATTACCGATTCGAAAGACGACACCGGCCTGAGCCTGTCGGCGTCCACCGAAGTGGCCGAAGGTGGTCAGATTCTGTACACCGCAACCCTGACCAATCCGGCCGGCACACCGGTCACCGTGACCTTGTCGAATGGTGCGGTGATCACCATCGCCGCCGGCGCGACCACCGGCAGCGTGAGCGTCGATGCGCCTGCCGATGATGTTTATAAAGATGCCGGCAAGGTTGAAGTGACCATCAAGGACGCCGCTGGCGGCAACTTTGAGAACCTGGTGACGGACCCGGCGGCAGCGGTCACTGACGTGACTGATACCCTCGATACCAGCACCGTTTCGCTGACGGCTACCGCGGGCGTTGTCGAGNCTGGCGGCAACTTTGAGAACCTGGTGACGGACCCGGCGGCAGCGGTCACTGACGTGACTGATACCCTCGATACCAGCACCGTTTCGCTGACGGCTACCGCGGGCGTTGTCGAGGGCGGCACCGTGGTTTACACCGCATCCGTGACATCACCGGTCACCGGTTCGCCGGTGGTTGTGACCCTGTCGAATGGCCAGACCATTACCATTCCGGTCGGATCGAGCAGCGGTTCTGTCAACTTCGTTGCGCCAAACGATGCCCTCGCTGGCGGCGGCTCTCTGAGCGTCAAGATCGACGATGCCAAGGGTGGTAATTACGAGAAGCTGGAAGTTGATGGCAAATCAGCCGACACCTCGGTGACTGATACCCAGGACACCACCAACCTGTCGCTGACCGCCAGCGGTTCAGTGGATGAAGGTGGCCAGATCACCTACACCGCAACCCTGACCAATGCGGCCGGCACGCCAGTCACCGTGACGCTGTCGAACGGCGCCGTGATCACCATCGAAGCGGGTAAAAC
>NZ_JAKWJK010000064.1:0-1223 GCF_031570575.1 Pseudomonas sp. JL3 | reverse complement strand
TTGAGCACCCTGGCCCAGCAGGTGGAACAGGCCAGCCAGTCCCGGGTCCAGCCGATCGCCGTGGTCTCCCGCGATCAGCCCGTGCCGCTGTCCCTGGCCCAGCAACGCCTGTGGTTCCTCGATCAGCTGGACCATGCCGCCAGCATCGCCTATCACATGCCGGCCGCGCTGCACCTGCGCGGCAGCCTCGACCGAAGCGCATTGCAACGCGCCCTGGACCGCATCGTCGCCCGCCATGAAAGCCTGCGCACTACCTTCGAACGCCGGGACGGCGAAGTCCATCAGCAGTTCGCCGCCGCCGACAGCGGCTTTGCCCTGAAGGAACACGACCTGCAATCCCTGGACGCCGACGCCCGGCAACAGGCGGTCGAGCAACTGGCCCAGGCCGAAGCCGCTGAAGCCTTCGACTTGAGCCAGGGCCCGCTGATTCGCGGGCGCCTGCTGCGTCTGGCCGAAGACGAACACATCCTGCTGGTCACCCAGCACCACATCGTCTCCGACGGCTGGTCGGTGGCGGTGCTGATCGGCGAATTCAATAAACTCTACGCCGCCTTCAGCCAGGGCCTCGACGACCCGTTACCCGCCCTGGCCCTGCAATACGCCGACTACGCCGCGTGGCAACAGCAACACCTGCAAGGCGAGCGCCTGCAAGCCCAGACCCGGTTCTGGCGCGAGCACCTCGCTGGCGCCCCGGGCCTGCTGGAACTGCCCACCGACCGCACCCGGCCACAGGTACAAAGCTACCTCGGGGCCGCGCTGGCGCTGCAATTGCCGGCCCCCCTGAGCGCCAGATTGCGCCGCTTCAGCCAGCAACAGGGGCTGACCCCGTTCATGACCCTGCTGGGGGCCTGGTCGATCCTGCTGTCGCGCCTGAGTAATCAGCCGCAGGTGGTGGTCGGCACGCCGGTCGCCAACCGCCCGCGCCGCGAAACCGAGGCGCTGATCGGTTTCTTCGTCAACACCCTGGCCCTGCGCATCGACGTCCAGGCCCACGGCCGTGTCGATCAATTGCTGGCCCAGATCAAGGCCACCACCCTCGACGCCTACAGCCATCAGGACTTGCCGTTCGAACAGGTCGTCGAAGCCCTGCAACCGGAGCGCAGCCTCGGCCACAGCCCGTTGTTCCAGGCCATGCTGGTGCTCGGCAATACCCCGCGCGACCAGGCCCTGGCCCTGCCGGGGCTGAACCTGACCCCGCTGCCCCAGGTCACCGGCACCACGCA
>NZ_JAKWJK010000063.1:0-1253 GCF_031570575.1 Pseudomonas sp. JL3 | reverse complement strand
GCTTGTGTCTTGCGCAGGAATTAGACTGGGGGTGAGAGCGGTGAGTGGCAAGCTGAATGCCCGGAGTGCTTAAAGCACGTGTGGGAGCCCATGCTGCCATTCACCTCTCCACTCTGGTTATTGAGCCCGAACAGTTGAACGAGCCTACCTCGAACATTTACAAGCGTGGTGCCCAGCCAGAGTGCTCTCACCTTTGAGTGTAAGAGGATTCGGCTATGTTTTCCTGCGCAGGCATCGATGTTGCCAAAGATACCCTTGAGGTTCGGATTAACCCGCAAGACGTTGGCGCGAGTTACCTCAATACCGCCAGTGACTTCCTTGCGCTGATTGATTGGTTAAAGCGCCACCAGGTCAGCCGCGTATTGCTGGAAGCCACCGGCGGCTATGAGCGAGAGGCCATGAAAGCGCTTCAGGCCGCGGGCTTCGAAGTCTTGCGGATCAACCCTCGTCGCGCCAAGAACTTTGCCAAGGCGATGGGGCAGCATGCTAAAACCGACCCGATAGATGCGCGCCTTCTCGCGCAGTTTGCCGAAGTCATAAAGTCGCCAAGCAACCGCATCACCAGCCCTGAACAGGACAATTTGCGTGCGCTGGTACAGCAGCGCGAAAACTTTGTTCAGCAGCAAAGTGACGATATACGGCGCCTCAAAACAGCTTCTGCTGACACGGTAAAACCCTGTCTGCGAGGTCATATCGACTATTTATGCCAGGCAATAAAGTCGATAGAGAAGTTGATCCGTCAAAGTGCCCAAGACCTGGACAGTGATAAAACGGCTCGGTTGTGCTCGGTCAAGGGAATAGGACTCGTGACGGCAGCCAGCTTAATGGCCTATTTGCCTGAGCTGGGCGAGGTTGGACGGCACGAGATTGCAGCGCTGGCAGGCATAGCCCCATACAACGATGACAGCGGCAAGCATGAAGGTCCGCGTCACATTAGCGGCGGCAGGTTTGCTGCGCGTCGCGCGATGTACATGGCGTGCTGGGTGGTGATTCAGCGACAGCCTGAGTTCAAAGCGCGGTATGACGCACTGCGTCATAAGGGCAAATGCGCAAAAGTAGCGCTCATCGCCTGTATGCGCGTGCTGCTGATACGGCTGAACGCCATGATCCGAGACCGAACTGAGTGGAAAGAACCCTTGGCCTAAACGGGTCGCGGTGTTCCTGTAGGGCATCGCATGGCCTAAAGCTGTGGGAGTTCAGCTGTCTATCAATATGCCTTCAAAATAAAGACCATCAAGACAGTTGCTCCCACA
>NZ_JAKWJK010000062.1:0-1326 GCF_031570575.1 Pseudomonas sp. JL3 | reverse complement strand
CACGCTGGCGCTGCTCGAGCCGACCGGAATGGTGATGGTCTGGCCGTTGGACAGGGTCACTACGACTGGCGAACCGGTGACCGGTGATGTCACGGATGCGGTGTAAACCACGGTGCCGCCTTCAGCGACGGTAGACGTCGCGGTCAGGTTCACGGTCGAAGTGTCGAGGGTGTCAGTCACCTCGGTGACCGCTGCCTCTGGGTTGGTCGCCAGGTTCTCAAAGTTGCCGCCCGCGGCGTCCTTGATGGTCACTTCAACCTTGCCGGCGTCCTTGTAGACGTCGTCCTTCGGTGCGTCGACAGTTACGCTGCCCGTAGTCGCGCCAGCGGCGATGGTGATCACGGCGCCGTTGCTCAACGTGACGGTGACTGGAGTCCCGGCGGTGTTGCTCAGGGTCGCGGTGTAAACAATGGAACCGCCTTCAGCGACCGAATCAGTCGCCGAGAGGCTGAGGGTGGTGGTGTCTGGAGTATCGGTCACCGAGGTATCCGCCGACTTGCCATCGACGTCCAGCTTCTCGTAGTTGCCACCTTTGGCGTCGTCGATCTTGACGCTCAGGGAACCGCCACCCGCCAGTGCATCGTTTGGCGCAACGAAGTGGACAGAACCGCTGCTCGAGCCGACCGGAATGGTGATGGTCTGGCCGTTGGACAGGGTGACGATCACTGGCGAGCCGGTGACTGGCGACGTCACGGATGCGGTGTAAACCACGGTGCCGCCTTCGGCGACGCTCGATGTGGCACTCAGCGAAACGGTGCTGGTGTCGATGGTGTCGTTGACGGTGGTCACCGCAGGCGTGTCGCTGGCGACCAGGTTCTCGAAACCACCACCAGTCGCATCTTTGATGGTTGCTTCGACGGTGCCGGCATCTTTGTAGACATCGTCCTTTGGTGCGTCGACGGTCACGGAGCCGGTAGCTTTACCCGCTTCGATGGTGATCACGGCGCCGTTCGACAGGGTCACGGTGACCGGTGTACCGGCTGCATTGGTCAGGGTTGCCGTGTAGGTGATCTGGCCGCCCTCATCCACGGTGCCGGTCGCGGTCAGCGACAGGTTGGTGGTGTCTGGAGTATCGGTGATTGAGGTGTTCGCCGACTTGCTGTCGACTTCCAGTTTCTCGTAGTTACCACCTTTGGCATCGTCGATCTTGACGCTCAGCGAACCGCCACCGGCCAATGCATCGTTGGGCGCGGTGAAGTTGACGCTGGCACTGCTCGAGCCGACCGGGATGGTGATGGTCTGGCCGTTGGACAGGGTGACGACCACCGGCGAGCCGGTCACCGGCGCCGATACGGACGCGGTGTAAACCACGGTCCCACCCTCAGC
>NZ_JAKWJK010000061.1:0-1340 GCF_031570575.1 Pseudomonas sp. JL3 | reverse complement strand
CGGGGCGATCCCGTCCCATGTCGCGCCGGCCGGCACCGAGCCGGAAGCCGAGCCCAGTTACCTAGACATGGCCGAGAGCTTCTTCTCCCAGATGTGGCGCCCTACCGTCGCCACCCCGGCACCGGGCGCGGTGCCCAAGCCGCTGGACCTGGTCGTCTGCATGAAGCATCCGCCGATGCCGCCGCAGTTTCTCGCCGAGGGCTCGGACAAGGTCACCATCAACGGCCAACCCGCCGTGCGCAGCGGCGACCGTNCGCCGAGGGCTCGGACAAGGTCACCATCAACGGCCAACCCGCCGTGCGCAGCGGCGACCGTACCACCTGCGACGCCAAGGTCGTATCGTCCGGGCTGATCTCATCCAACGTGACCATCGGTGGCGGTTCGGTGGTAGTGCGTGAGATCCGCAGCGGCAAGACCCCGGGCGTGGGGCTGGCGGTCACCGCGTTGCTGATGCTCAAGGGCGGCAAGGGCAAGTTCTTCAGCAAACTGCCGTGCATGCTGATCGGCGGCGCGACATCGATGGCCGTCAGCAGCGCGATGGGCGCGATGGCCAACGCGGCCATGGGCTCGTCGAACCCGGTGCATGCCGCCACCGGGGCCAAGGTGCTGGGTGGCGATGAAGAGCTGGACTTCGTGTTGCCGGGCATCTTGCCGATGGATTGGCAGCGCTTCTACAACAGCCGTGACGAACGCCGCGACAGCTTGTTCGGCGCGGGTTGGAGCGTGTCCTACGAGGTGCGGGTTGAAATCCTGGCTCTCCCGGAGGGCGGGGAAACGCTGGTGTACACCGATGAACAGGGCCGACGCATCGACATGGGTTCGATCCCTCTGGGCGGCGCGGTGTTCAGCGCCGGTGAGGGGCTGAGTGTTCGACGCCACGTTAATGGGCAGTTGTTGATTGAAAGCGATGACGGCGTCTACCGCTTGTTCAATCCAACGCTGGGCAATACGGCGCTGCTGCGCCTTGATCAATTGGGCGACAGCAACAACAACCGCATCTATCTCGACTATGACGAAACCGGACGGTTGGTGCGCCTGCGGGATACTTTCGATCTGGTGCAGGTCGAGCTGATTCAAGAAGGCGGTCGTGTGGCTCGGGTGGAACGTCTGTACCCAGATCAACACCGCGAAATACTCGTCAGCTACGGTTACGACGCAATGGGCAATCTGGCCGAAGTGCGCGACGCCACCGGCCAGGTGCAACGGCGCTTCAGATACGACGCCGGGCGGCGGATGGTCGAGCATCAGTTGCCCACGGGGCTGCGGTGCTTTTATGAATGGGCCTTGATCGAAGACCTTGAATGGCGCGTGGTCGGGCACTGGACCGATGAGGGCGACAC
>NZ_JAKWJK010000060.1:0-1360 GCF_031570575.1 Pseudomonas sp. JL3 | reverse complement strand
AAATCTATGGTCACCCCCATTTTTGCAATACTGATTATTGGGTGAAGTGGTTGGCTTGCTTAAATCTATCCGGCGTCGATCCAGGGCATGCCCCGCGCCACGATGAGAGTCGCGCCTGACGATCCTGAAAAATGCCGCGGCTTCTGAAGCCGATTTTTATGTCAGGTTCTTCGTCAGGCCGGTGGGCCGTTCACGTCATCCGTTGTTCAGCTATCGCAAAACCTGAAGGGTGATTCGTGGTACTGCAACAACCGCAGGGTCAGGCGTTCAGCGCGTCTGGCCCTGCTTCATATTGCGTATGGTGAGCCGCTAGCGCCCACGCGATCCGCGCCAGCTTGTTAGCCAGGGCGCAGGCCACCACGTTCGAGTGTCGTCGCCCAAGCAATGAGCGCACCCAGTCGGCCAGAGCCCCTTTCTGGTGTTCTAGCCTCTGCATATAGACCCGAGCACATTGAACCAGCAACTGCCTGAGATGCTTGTCGCCGCGCTTGCTGATGCCCAGCAAATTAGCCCTGCCGCCGGTGCTGTACTGCCTGGGCACCAAGCCCACGGAGGCGGCGAAGTCACGGCTGCATTTGTACTGTTGGCCATCGCCCACCTCTACAGCCAGCAGGCTGGCGGTGATCGGCCCGACACACGGCAAGCTCAGCAAGCGGCTGCCGAGATCATCGTCGGCCAGTTGGCTTGCCAGCTCTTTATCCAGCGCCTTGATCTGTTCATCCAGATAACAGAAATGCTCATGCAAGCGCTGTAACAGGACTGTCAACCGAACGGGCAACTCATGCTCAGCCAAAATACTCGCCAACCGCTTCATGATCGCCAGGCCCTTGGGCAGGCTGATGCCGAACTCCAGTAGGAAACCATGCATTTGATTGGCGGTTTTGGTGCGATCGCGTACCAGCGACTCGCGCAGGCGATGCAGAACGGAAAGCGTCTGCTGTGCCTCTGTTTTAGGCGAAACGAAGCGCATCGATGGACGCGAAGCCGCCTCGCAAATGGCTTCGGCATCCACGAAGTCATTTTTGTTGCCTTTGACGAAGGGGCGGACGAATTGCGGGGAAATCAGTTTGGCTTCATGCCCCATGGCCATCAGCTGGCGAGCGACGAAATGCGCGCCGGCACAAGCTTCCATCACCACGGTACAGGCCGGCAGATTGCCGAAAAGCGTCATCATTTGTTGACGCGAGAGCTTCTTGCGAAACACCTCTCGGCCCAATTTGTCTTGGCCGTGCAGGTGGAAACTGTGTTTACCGAGATCGATCCCGATCAGCGCTGACTCGCTCATGATGATGGCCTCCGAAAACAAAACACCCTGCGAAAGCGTAGCCCTCGCAGGGTGTGGGGGTGACCATCTCATTAA
>NZ_JAKWJK010000006.1:0-315724 GCF_031570575.1 Pseudomonas sp. JL3 | reverse complement strand
GGCGAATTATAGGCTTTCAGAATCTGCCGTCAACCCCTGATGTGGTTTTTCTATCAGGATGTTCAAAAACCCTGCTTATATATAGACGCGCCCGCAACGAATGCGCAGTATATTGCCCAACATATAAAACAATACTCTCGCTTGCTACTTCGGACGATGCCACGCAATGAATGACCACCCCCGCAGTCTTGCCTCGACCCTGTTCTCGGTTGGCCTGCTTTTGATAGCCATGGCATCGATCCAGTCCGGAGCCTCACTGGCCAAAAGCATGTTCCCGGTTATCGGTGCTCAAGGAACGACCACCCTGCGACTGATCTTTGCCAGCGTGATCATGCTGCTGCTATTGCGCCCATGGCGAGCAAAGCTCACCGCGAAATCCCTGCGCACCGTTATCGTCTACGGGATGGCATTGGGCGGCATGAACTTCCTCTTCTATATGTCCTTGCGCACAGTCCCCCTGGGTATCGCCGTAGCCCTGGAGTTCACCGGCCCATTGGCAGTCGCTATCTATGCCTCACGCCGAGCGATCGACTTTTTATGGATCGCTCTGGCAGCCTTGGGTTTACTGCTATTGATTCCGACAGGCTCCACGACCACAGCCATCGACCTGGTCGGTGCAGGTTATGCGCTGGGTGCTGGTGTCTGCTGGGCGTTGTACATTCTGTTCGGCCAAAAGGCTGGTGCTGATCATGGGGTACAGACAGCAGCATTGGGCGTGATGATTGCCGCCCTGTTCGTAGCGCCCATCGGCATTGTCCACGCTGGCGCCGCGTTACTGACACCCTCCTTGATTCCCGTGGCCATTGGGGTCGCCATTCTGTCCACCGCTCTGCCCTATACCTTGGAGATGGTCGCCCTCACACGGATTCCAACCCGGACCTTCGGTACGTTAATGAGCATCGAACCTGCGATCGGCGCGCTGTCCGGCCTGTTGTTCCTCCAGGAATACCTTTCACTGTCACAGTGGATGGCTATCCTGTGCATCATTCTGGCTTCCGTCGGCGCGACCATGACCATGGGGAGTACCGCCAAGCCTGTGATCGCAGCGGATTGAAACGAGATTGACGAAGGTCTGGTATTTACCGCTCAATTAGGCCATGTTTAGGCTATGTAACTCAGTGTCAGACATGGATTTTTTCAGATAGGGATATCAGAACGCTTCAAGCAAAAGCGAATGCAGGCAGACCCAGGCACAGATCCGGGGCCGCTATTAAGGATAGTAATGAAACGAATTTTGATACTGATCGCCGTACTTGCAATTGCGGGCTGCGCGGCGACCTCGAAACCCCAGACGAAACATGGCAAGAGAGGGCTGCATATCAACTGTTCGGGGCTCTCGTCCTCGTGGGACAAGTGCTACACCAGCGCCGCCAATTCGTGTGCGCCCAAGGGATACAAGGTCATCGCCAAGTCCGGGGATGCTGTGGAAGAACCCGGTGACTATCCGTTCGGCCTCAACCCTGCCGGCTATACCAGCCGCAGCATGATCGTCATCTGCAAATAACTCTTCCTTCCTGTCAGGCTTGCGCAGCCCGACAGGCGCTTCGCCCGGATGCTGCTAACGTTTGTCAGTCAATGACCGTTCAGCAAAGGGCGATATCCATGACCACCGCTATCAATAACAAAAAAATCGTATTGGTTGTCGGCGCAGGCGATGCCACCGGCGGCGCCATCGCCAAACGTTTTGCCCGTGAAGGTTATGTCGCCTGCGTCACACGTCGCAGCGCAGACAAACTCCAGCCATTGGTAGAGTCCATCACAGCCAGTGGTGGCGAGTCTCACGGTTTTGCCTGCGATGCGCGCAATGAAGAAGACGTGATAGCGCTCATCGAGCAGATCGAAACAGGGCTCGGCCCCATTGAAGCGTTCGTCTTCAATATCGGCGCCAATGTGCCGTGCAGTATTCTCGAAGAAACCGCCCGCAAGTATTTCAAGATTTGGGAAATGGCCTGTTTCTCAGGGTTTCTCAACGCCCGTGAAGTGGCCAAGCGCATGGTCATCCGCCGCCGGGGCACGATCCTGTTCACCGGCGCCACTGCTGGCTTGCGCGGCGCCGCGGGTTTCGCCGCCTTTGCCGGTGCCAAGCACGGGATTCGCGCCCTGGCGCAAAGCATGGCCCGCGAACTGGGACCGATGAACATTCATGTCGCCCACGTCGTCGTTGATGGAGCCATCGACACCGACTTTATCCGCGACAATTTTCCAGAAAAATACGCAACCAAGGATCAGGACGGCATCCTCAATCCCGAGCACATCGCCGACAACTTTTGGTACCTGCACAGCCAGCCACGGGACGCCTGGACCTTCGAGCTGGATCTGCGCCCCTGGAACGAACGCTGGTAAGCCCTCCCCTTCCAACAATAAGAAGAGCACATCGACCATGAGCAAAACCGTGGAGTTCTTTTTCGACCTCGGCAGCCCCGCCACTTACCTGGCCTATACCCAATTGCCGAAGATCTGCGAACAGACCGATAGTCATCTGATCTACAGACCGATGCTGCTGGGCGGTGTCTTCAAAGTTACCGGCAATGTTTCTCCCATTACCGTACCGGCCAAGGGTCGCTACATGTTTCAGGACCTGGACCGCTATGCCAAACGCTATGGCGTACCGCTGAAGTTCAATCCGAACTTCCCGATCAATACATTGATGCTGATGCGTGCTGTCACGGGGATGCAACTGCGTCATCCCGAACGTTTTCAGGCGTTTATTGATTGCCTGTTTCATGCCCTATGGGTTGAAGGACGCAGCCTCGATGATCCAGCGACCATCGCCGCCGTGTTGGCGCAAAAGGGTTTCGATCCGAATGAGGTGCTGGCACTGACCGCCGATGAGGCCGTCAAAACCGCTCTCAAGGAAAACACCGAGGAAGCGGTGCGACGTGGCGTATTCGGTGCGCCGAGCATGTTTGTCGAGGGTCAGTTGTTCTTCGGCCAGGATCGGCTGGACTTCGTCCTTGAAGCCCTGCGTGCGCAATAGTCCGCGCCTGCCTATGACCTGAGCCAGACGCTGAAAACAGCGCCTGGACTCAAACCGCTCAAATAGCCGCGGTTCGGGTGTTCAACCATTCTAGGGCCGCCCCGTCGAGCAACGGGCTCAAGCGTTCACGCACCTCGGCATGATAGCCGTTGAACCATTGCTTTTCGTCTTCGGTCAGCAGCGACGGTTCCAGGCAACGGGTGTCGATCGGGCACAGGGTCAGGGTTTCGAATTTCAGGAACTCACCGAATTCGCTCTTGCCTGCTTCACGATTCAACACCAGATTCTCGATCCGCACACCCCAGCGACCCGGACGATAAGTGCCCGGCTCGATGGACGTGATCATGCCTGGCTGCATCGCGGTTTGCGGTGCCGCCGCGGCCTGATAGGCGATGACTTGCGGGCCTTCGTGAACATTGAGGAAGTAGCCAACGCCGTGACCGGTGCCGTGACCGTAGTCGACGCTTTCGGCCCAGATCGGTGCGCGGGCAATAGCGTCCAGCAACGGCGACAGAATGCCTCGTGGGAACTGTGCACGAGAGAGTGCAATCACGCCTTTGAGCACTCGGGTGCAATCGCGCTTCTGTTCGTCAGTTGGCGTACCCACCGGCACCATTCGGGTGATGTCGGTTGTACCGCCCAGGTATTGGCCGCCGGAGTCAATCAGCAACAGGCCGTCACCTTCGATCACCGCGTGTTCTTCTTCGGTGGCGTGGTAGTGCGGCATCGCACCGTTGGCGTTAAACGCGGCAATGGTGTTGAAGCTCAGCGACACATAATCCGGGCGTCGGGTACGCGCCGCGGTCAGGTGTTCGTCGATGGTCAGTTCGGTGATGCGTTCACGCCCCAAGGCCGCTTCCAGCCAGGCGAAGAATTCGCACAGCGCCGCGCCATCCTGCTCCATGGCCCGCCGAATGTGCTCGGCATCGGCCAGGCTTTTCTGCGACTTGGCCAGGGTGGTCGGGTTCAGGCCTTCGAGCAATTTCACGCCGCTGCTCAGGTTATCCAGCAGACCCGCCGTCACCCGCGCCGGATCGACTTGCAGGCTCTCGCCGCTCGGCACCGCGCGCAAAGCGGCGGATACTTCGCTGTAATCGCGTAGGGTCACGCCGTCCTGTTCGAGAATGGCGCGCAGCTCGGCGTTCACTTTGCTCAGGGCGACGAACAAGGTGGCCTGCTGTTGGCTGATCAAGGCGAAGGACACGAACACCGGGTTGAACGACACATCGCCGCCGCGCAGGTTGAACAGCCAGGCGATGTCATCAAGGGTGGCGATGAAGTGCCAGTCGGCACCGCGCTCTTTCAGCACCTCACGCAGTTTGGCGAGTTTTTCGCCACGGCTGACCGTCGCCTGAGGCGGCAAGTGTTGATAGATTGGCTCGTTTGGCAGACTCGGACGGTCACTCCAGACGTCATTCAGCAGATCGATGTCGGTGCGCAGACGTGCGCCACGTTCTTCGAGTTTGCCGCTCAGGGTACGCGCCGACGCCACGGCAATCACCGCCCCATCGACTGCGACGACCCCGCCTTCAGGGGTTTGTTCGGCCAGCCAATCGAGCGGGCCGGGTTGACCCGGTTGCAGCTTGACCAGCTCGATGCCGCTGCCCTTGAGTTCCTTGCTCGCTTGTTCCCAATAGCGGCTGTCGGCCCAGACGCCGGCAAAATCCGGCGTGACGATCAGCGTGCCCACCGAACCATGAAAACCCGACAGCCACTGCCGTCCCTGCCAATAGCCCGGCAGGTATTCCGACAGGTGCGGGTCGGCCGACGGCACCAGCAGAGCATGAATGCCCTCCCGGCTCATCAGTTCACGGATTTGCGACAGGCGCTGGGGCACCGATCCATTGATCGAAGGCTGCGTACTCATCGTGTCTCCTGCTAACCACTTTCATCATTATTGTTGAGTGCCGATCGACGTCAGCGCTTTTAAGGTCCTGTCGCCCAGAATGCCGGAGCACTGGCGCAAGCTGCTTTAATCAGGTGTACCGCTTGATCGATATCCTGTTCGGTGGTGAAACGCCCCAGGCTCAAGCGAATGGTGCGACTGGCCGAGCGAGCGTCATGTCCCAGGGCCAGCAGCACATGGGACGGCGCATTGCTGCCGGAATTACAGGCCGAGGTCGCGGAAAACGCGATCGATGTGCTCAAAGCCGCGGAACTGAACTCGCCTTCATTGAAAGTCAGGCTCAGGGTATGGGGAATGCGCTGGGTCGGACTGCCATTGAGACGCACGCCGGGAATGCTCAGCAAAGGTTCGAGCAAGCGTTCACGCAGACGCGCGATGGTGGCTTTTTCTTCATCGAACGAGGTGGCCGCCAACGCGAACGCTGCTCCCATTGCGGCAATCTGGTGCGTCGCCAGCGTGCCGGAACGCAACCCGCCCTCGTGACCGCCGCCGTGGATCTGCGCCTGCAGACGTTGCTGCGCACGCGGGCCGACATACAGCGCGCCGATGCCTTTGGGACCGTAGACCTTGTGCGCCGAGAACGACATCAAATCCACCGGCCACCGGGCCAGATCGATCGCCACTTTACCCGCGCCCTGAGCCGCATCAACGTGGAACAACGCATCGCGATTACGCACCACCTGGCCAATGGCCGGGATGTCGTTGAGGGTGCCCAGTTCGTTATTGACTAGCATCAATGACACCAGAAAGGTGTCCTCACGCATCGCTTCGCTGACCGCTTGCGGGGTAATCAGGCCTTCGGCATCGGGCACCAGATACGTCACCGCAACGCCTGCGTCCTGCAACTGTTTTGCAGTGTCGAGAATCGCTTTGTGTTCGATCTGGCTGGTGATGATGTGTCCGCCGGACACGCCGCGGGCCTGGGCCACGCCCTTGAGGGCAAGGTTGTTGGATTCGGTGGCGCCGGAGGTCCAGACAATCTGCTCCGCCTGAGCCCCCACCAACTCGGCGACCTGGTACCGTGCTTGGTCAACCGATTGCCGGGCCTGTTGGCCGAAGACGTGGGAACTGGACGCTGGATTGCCGAAATTACCGGTGAAACCCAGACACTCGACCATGACCTTGATGACCCGCTCATCCATCGGCGTGGTGGCGGCGTAGTCGAAATACAACGGACGTTTATTCATAAAAGACTCGCAGAGCGTGTTCCGGGATCAGGAAGCTCGTCACTGGAAGTTTCAAAGCGCGCCTCATGAGCGACACCGAATTTTCAGAACGACAGCAATACCTGATCGGAGGCCATTAAAGAAGAACAACTTCATTTAAAAGTGCGTAGGAACGCTCCTGAAGTCGAGCTTAACAGGCATCGGGCCACCGGATGAAGCAATGCGTCAGCTAAAACTTTCGAGCAATAACGGATACAGCGAAGCCACTAACAATAAGGCCATTCCCCAGTTGAACAGCCGCAACCAGCGGCGATCGCACAGCACATTGCGCAATAGCGTGCCGCAACCGGCCCACACCCCGACACTTGGCAGGTTGATCAAGGCGAAGACCGCAGCAATCACAATCACATTGGTGAAATAGCCCTGCATCGGCGTGTAGGTGCTGATGGCTCCGATGGCCATGATCCAGGCCTTGGGGTTGACCCATTGAAACGCTGCCGCGCCCAAATAACTGATCGGCTTGCCCTCGCCCTGTTCACCCTCGGCTACCGGACCGGAATGAGCAATCTTCCATGCCAGGTACAGCAAATACGCCGCGCCGGCATAGCGCAACACGGTGTACAGCATTGGATAGGTTTGAAACACCGTGCCCAGGCCGAAACCGACGGCGACCACCAGAACGAAGAAGCCGCAGGTGATGCCCAGCATGTGGGGAATGGTGCGGTGAAAACCGAAATTCACGCCCGATGCCAGCAACATGGTGTTGTTCGGGCCGGGGGTGATTGAGGTGACAAGAGCAAACAGGGCAAAACCCAGCAGCAGGTCGAGCGAAAGTGTCATGGAGACAGTCCATCAGGGTCAGTCAGATATAGACCCTATCGCACGCCTTGAAGGAAACCCATGGACAGTTGCGTGAAAGTTCGGGCAATACAGTCGTCGCTCAGCTTGGACGACCATGCAGCTGTACTGCGCGTTCGGCGTTCATCTCGCCTTGTTTGTCGAAGCTGAACGATTTTGGCGGTTGGCCGAGCAATTCGGCTTTCTTTGCGTGGTACTCATCGAAGGACAAGCCACGACGATTCAGGGCCTCCAGCGCCAGTTCCCGGGTTTCTTCAGCAGTGTAGGGCCGCAGTTCCGGTGAAACATGGGTGGCACATCCGGCTAGAACGGAGATGGCGAGCGATAAGATAGTGGCGAATAGTGATTTCATTTCGGGTGTCCGGTGATCTGGGTTCGGGGCAATGAACACAGGCTACCGGTGCCGCTCGAAGGGTAGAAATCAACGCTCTCGATAGTCGCTATCGACTTTGGTAAACGCCTGCAGGGCGAACGTTTGATGCAATTGTCGATTTAGCCAATCAGCGTGCAGTGCAATGCGTTGTCGTGACTAAGCGCCAAGCTATGCAGCACCTGAAATGAGCCGAAAGTGACGGTTTTCGCCCGATGGGCGCGAATCAGCTGCCAGAAATCCTGCTCGCCGCTTTCGAAGCTCTGAAAGGCAGCTTCTCCGGCTTCGCGGGATTGCCATTGCAGGTAGTTGAGCACCCGCCGGCCATCGTCGCTGGCCTGGATGTTGGCACTCAAGAAACCTGGGTAGCTCTGGGCCAGACGTTCGGTGTGCGCCGACAGTGCCGACACCAGCGCGGCCTGCTGACGGGGCTCGATCTCGAATTCGATCAGTTGGGTGAAGCTGCGATTCTTCTCTGGCGCGTGCATGAATAGTCCCCACTCACTGTAAGCCGGATCTTGCGATCCGAAGGCCTGCAGGGTAAAACCTCGAGCTAACTAGAGGTCAAGGGGCATTTTTTAAATGATCACCTCGCAAAACCTGCATAAAGAACTGACCGTCGGCCAAGTGGCCGCCCGCAGTGGTGTGGCGGTCACGGCGCTGCATTTCTATGAATCCAAAGGCCTGATCAAAAGCAATCGCAATCAAGGCAATCAGCGGCGTTATCCGCGGGAAGTGTTGCGCCGGGTGGCGCTGATCAAAGTGGCCCAGCGCTTGGGGATTCCGTTGGCGGAGATCGGCGAGGCGTTGAAATCCCTGCCGGATAACCGTGCACCGACAGCAGCAGACTGGAAGGTGTTGTCGGCCCAGTGGAGCCGGGATCTGGATGAGCGGATCAATCAACTGACCCTGCTACGGGACAGGCTTAATGGGTGCATCGGATGCGGATGTTTGTCGATGGAGGCGTGTCCGCTGCGTAACTTTGGTGATGTGTTGGGTGAGCAAGGACCGGGGGCGCAGCTGCTGTCNTCTGGATGAGCGGATCAATCAACTGACCCTGCTACGGGACAGGCTTAATGGGTGCATCGGATGCGGATGTTTGTCGATGGAGGCGTGTCCGCTGCGTAACTTTGGTGATGTGTTGGGTGAGCAAGGACCGGGGGCGCAGCTGCTGTCATGATCGTTCCCACGCGCAGCAAAGGAATGCAGCCCGGGACGCTCCGCGTCCCAACAGCGGACGCAGAGCGTCCATTGAGGCATTCCCACGCAGAGCGTGGGAGCGATCGGTGTGGTCGATTGATGCTGAACAGTGGCACTGCTGCTCGTCGGGCACTCGGTTGCGGGAAAAGGGCTGACCTATAGTTATTCGACCGGAAATCGGCGAAGGAACACCTTAACCCCACAACAAAAGGAGAACCGTCATGAGCGTAAAACCTATTCCAGAGGGTTACCACAGCATCACCCCTTATCTGGGCATTCAGAAAGCTGCCGAAGCCATCGACTTCTATAAAAAAGCCTTTAACGCCACCGAAGTCATGCGCCTGTCCATGCCCGATGGCGGCATCGGGCACGCTGAGCTGCGTATCGGCGACTGCCCGATCATGCTTGGCACACCCTGCGACCAGGGTCCATTGAGAAACCCGGACAAGTCGCCGTCCGTGGGTCTGCATCTGTATGTGAACGATGTAGACAAGTCCTTTAAACAGGCCATCGATGCCGGTGCCACGGTGGTGTCCGAGGTCAAGGACCAATTTTATGGAGACCGCTCGGGGACTTTGAAGGACCCCTATGGGCATCTGTGGTTTTTGGCCACGCGTAAAGAGGATCTGACTCAGGAACAGATCGAACAGCGGGCGAAGGAGATGTTTAAGCAGGGTTGAGATCTTCGGTGCGTGATCGGGCCTCATCGCGGGCAAGCCCGCGATGAGGCCATCATATTCAACCTCTATTTTGACTGTCAGATCGCTATCGTGAGCAAGCCCGCCCTGGGCAGCAGCAATACGAAACATTTACTTTCATATCCCCTTTCGGGATTTCCGATGCTCATACGTCTTATTTAGATGCAGTCGGTCGCGTAGGCAAAAGCCACGGCCGGACTTTTCATGGACCGCAACGCTGGGAAGCCCGCAGCAGTGGTCCTCTCATCGAAACAAGACCTTTAATCATGTCGAAGAAATCCCGCTCAAAACTCTGGTTTCTGGTCCATAGCTGGCTGGCGCTGCCCATCTGGTTCTTTGTATTGATCGTCTGTGTGACTGGCACGCTGGCGGTGGTCAGTCAGGAAGTCGTCTGGCTGGCCAACCCGCAAATGCGTGCCAGCCCGCCTTCGGACGATGCGCCGCGGCTCAATTATGACGAGATCATTGCCGCCATCAAAAAGGCCGAACCCCAGACACTGGTCCAGGGCATCAGTCGCCCCGACGAGTCGCATTTCGCCCTGGACGTGGACGTCAGTTACCCGGACGGACGCTCGGTGACAGTCTATGTGAACCCCTACAGCGGGGTGATTCAGGGCACCGCGCCACAATTCAACTTCAAGGCGTTCACCCGCGCACTGCATGGCTGGTGGCTGGTGCCGTTCACCAACGGCTATAGCTGGGGCTGGTATCTGGTGTCGTTTCTCGCGTTGCCGATGCTGGCGTCGCTGGTGACCGGGCTGGTGGTCTACAAACGGTTCTGGAAAGGCTTCTTCCGACCGACCCTGCGCATTCGCCATGGCGCGCGGATTTTCTGGGGCGATTTTCACCGGCTCAGCGGCATCTGGTCGATCTGGTTCATCGCGGTGATCTCAATCACCGGTGTCTGGTTCCTGATCAAGGCGATTCTGTTCGACAACCAGATTTCGATTACCACAGAACCGGTGGTGTCGGTCGTCTCGCGCGAAAGCGTGCCGCTGACCAGCACCGGAAAGCCGGCCCCGATGATCAATCTGGACCAGGCCATCAAGGTCGCTCAAGAGCAGATCCCCGGACTCGATGCCAGTTTCGTCACCTTGCCGAGTAACGCTTACAGCCACCTGTCAGTGGGCGGTCGCAGCTGGTATCCGCTGATGTTCCAGACGGCCGAGGTCAACCCGTACAACGGCGATATCGCCAGCACGCGGTTGCTGACCGATCGCACCGGCCTGGAATTCGTGACCGAGTCGATGCGTCCGTTGCACACCGGTGACTTTGGCGGGATCTGGATCAAGCTGATCTGGTTCTTCTTCGGTTTGCTGCTGAGCATGATGGTGCTCAGCGGGTTGCTGATCTGGACCAAACGCACCGCCCTGGCCACCGCCAATGCGTTCAAGCGCAGCAACAAGGCGCCGCGCCCGGTGTCGAGACCGCAAGCGGTCATGAACCAACAGGCTCCGGAGGGCAACCTGTGAACAAGACGATCACTGCACCGCAGCCTTCCCGGGTGAGCCTGCTCTGGCGCAAATGGCGCTTCCACATCAACATTTTCTTGCTGCTGATCCCTTTGGGCTTCATGCCCAAATACTTTGCCGACGCCTCGCTGTTTCGTGGCGACAGCGGACTGGGAGAACGGGAGATCGGCGAAATCCAGGTCGGCCCCTGGAGCCTGCAACTGGCCGAACTGCGTAACGAAGCGCCACGATTGACCGGCCCGGCGGGCTACATGAAAGGCTTCAACGCAGCGCTGTGCGAACGCTGTCGCGATCAGGTCAAGGCGACTTATCTGCGCATCGGCAAACCCCGCAGCCTGCGCGCGGCCGGGGCGATTTTCTTCGGTACGCCTTACCGCATGGGCGCGATGCTGCTAGTGCCCGAGAAGACCAAAGCCGATGCCGAGCTGTGGATCACCATGGAAGGCTGGGACGGTGCCATGCATCAAGCGTCCATCCCCCTGAGCCAGGCATCCCCGGCCACTCTCGCATGGCTGAACAAACAAGGAGGCAAACCATGATCAACGCTTTTCGCCCCGCTCTATTGATGTTCTGCGCCGCCTTCAGCACCGCCGCACTGGCCCATAACCCGATGTGCGAATGCAAGGCCATCGACGCTGAACAGATTCAATGCACCGGCGGTTTTTCCGACGGCAGCGGCGCACCAGGAGTGACCCTGGACGTGATCGGCTACGACGAAACCATTCTGGTGCCGGGCAAGCTCGGCGCCGATTCGACCCTGACGTTCAAGAAGCCCGGTGCTGAGTTCTATGTGCTGTTCGACGCCGGTCCCGGCCATGTCGTCGAAATCGACCAAGCCGACATCGAGGCGCCCTGAACATGAGCATGACCTCGCCCACCACCCAAGTTGTTCGCCCGGCCGGTGCCGGCCATGAAACCCTCTTTGTGTTGCTGTTGTGCCTGATGATCCTGGCCATTGCCGGCTCGGTAGTCGCCTGGCGTGGCGAGGCTCAGGAAGTGAGCAGCGTGGGCAGCCATCAGCTGGATGCCCGTCGTGATCTGAGCGCATCCGAGCAAGGTATTTACGCCGACCTGCGGGTCACGCTGGATGAAATCCATCTGTTGCGTCAGGAACAGCAGGCGCTGCCCACACCCGCCACCCTCGCCGATGAAGGCTTTGCGCCGTTTGCCCGGGACGCCAGTTCTGTCAGTCGTGGCGGTCATGCCTGGCAGTTGCTGGGCGCCAAGGCGTACTTCGGCCAGAGCCAGACTCCAACCGTCGCCGGTTCGTTTTTGATGCGTTTGACCGCTGAAGACGACACGGCGCCAGACATCTGGCTCAACCGCGGTAACGCCCTCGCCGCACCGAACGATCTCACCGACGCTGCGCTCAACGGCGCCGGCTGGCAGCAGATCGTCGCGCAATTCGATGCCGGCGTCACCCGCCAGCATCGGCATTGAACCCTCGCCTTCACCCGAGAGAAGACCGCTTTCCCATGCCTAGTTCATCTCAACGTCCTTCCTTTTTTCGCCTGCTGCTGGTCGGCCTGCTTACCTGTTTACTGACACCACTGACCAGTGCCGATGAAACCAAGCGCCTGCGCATCGGCATCACCCTGCACCCTTATTACAGTTACGTGGCCAACATCGTCGGTGACAAGGCCGAAGTGGTGCCGCTGATCCCGGCCGGTTTCAACCCTCATGCCTACGAACCTCGGGCCGAGGACATCAAACGCATCGGTGGACTGGACGTGGTCGTGCTCAACGGCGTGGGCCATGACGACTTCGCCGACCGCATGATCGCCGCCAGCGAAACCCCGAACATCAAGGTGATCGAAGCCAACGAAAACGTGCCCCTGCTGGCCGCCACCGGCGTCGCTGCCCGCGGTGCCGGCAAGGTGGTCAATCCGCATACGTTCCTGTCGATCAGTGCTTCCATTGCCCAGGTCAACAACATCGCCCGGGAACTGGGCAAGCTCGACCCGACCAACGCCAAAACCTACACCCAGAACGCCCGCGCCTACGGCAAACGCCTGCGGCAGATGCGCGCCGACGCCCTGGCAAAACTGACCCAGGCGCCGAACGCCGAGTTGCGCGTGGCCACCGTCCATGCCGCCTACGACTATTTGCTGCGCGAGTTCGGCCTGGAAGTGACCGCCGTGGTCGAGCCGGCCCACGGCATCGAACCAAGCCCTAGCCAGCTGAAAAAGACCATCGATCAGCTGCGGGAGCTGGACGTGAAAGTGATCTTCTCGGAGATGGACTTCCCGTCCACCTACGTCGAGACCATCCAGCGTGAATCCGGGGTGAAGCTGTACCCGCTGTCGCACATTTCCTATGGCGAATACACCGCCGACAAGTACGAAAAAGAAATGACCGGCAACCTCAATACCGTGGTCCGGGCGATTCAGGAGTCCGGCGCATGACTGCTCAAGAAACCCTGATCGCTTACGGCCCGACCCTCGACTTCGCCGCGGTGAGCCTCACACTGGGTCGCACGACGATCCTCGACAAGGTGACCTTTCAAGTCCAGCCCGGCAGCGTGCATGCACTGGTCGGTCCCAACGGCGGCGGCAAGAGTTCGCTGATCAAGACCCTGCTGGGACAAATGCCGCATCAGGGTCGCCTTAGCCTGCTATGGCCTGGTGATCCGGGGACCATCGGCTACGTGCCCCAGGCGCTGGAATTCGATCGCGGTTTACCGATGACTGTCGATGACTTCATGGCCGCCATGTGCCAGCGGCGCCCGGCGTTCCTCGGGTTGAGCAAACATTACGCGGTGGCCATCGGCGAAGCGCTGGAACGGGTCGGCATGCAGGACAAGCGCAAGCGGCGCATGGGCGCCCTCTCCGGCGGTGAGCGCCAGCGCGTTTTGTTGGCCCAAGGGCTGATTCCGGCGCCACAGTTGCTGGTGCTCGACGAACCGATGTCGGCTCTGGATGAGGCCGGCATTCAGGTGTTCGAACGGCTACTGAGCGACTGGCGCCAAAGCGGCATTACCGTGCTGTGGATCGAGCATGATCTGGAAGCGGTCGGGCGCCTGGCGGACCGGGTCACCGGCCTCAATCGCCGGGTGCTGTTCGATGCCACACCGAAACAGGCACTGACCCCGGAGCGATTACTGACCTTGTTCTCGACCCATCCCCGGAGTGCTGCCTGATGAGTTACGAAGCCTTTCGTTTGATGGTCCAGGGTTGGGCCTCGTCGGGTTACCTGCCGGAAGCGCTGGCCTATGGATTTGTGGTCAACGCGCTGCTCGCCGGGCTGTTGATCGGCCCGGTGTTGGGCGGCTTGGGTACGCTGGTGGTGGTCAAGCGCTTCGCGTTTTTCTCCGAAGCCGTGGGCCACGCGGCACTGACCGGCGTGGCCATCGGTATTCTGCTCGGCGAACCCTACACCGGGCCTTATGGCAGCCTGTTCGGTTACTGCCTGCTGTTCGGCATTCTGCTCAACTACCTGCGTAATCGCACGGGGCTGGCGCCGGATACTTTGATCGGTGTGTTTCTTTCCGTGTCGTTGGCCTTGGGCGCCAGCCTGTTGTTGATTCTGGCGGGCAAGATCAATGTGCACATTCTGGAAAACGTGCTGTTCGGTTCGGTGCTGACGGTCAACGGCAACGACCTGCTGGTATTGGCGATCGTTGGTTCACTGGTGATGGCGCTGGCCCTGCCGCTGTACAACCGCATCATGCTCGCCAGTTTCAACCCACAACTGGCGGCGGTGCGCGGTGTGGCGGTGAAAACCCTGGATTACCTGTTCGTGATCCTGGTGACCCTGATTACGGTGGCGGCAGTGAAAGTCATTGGCGCAATTCTGGTCGGTGCCCTGTTGGTGATTCCAGCAGCGGCCGCGCGCTTGCTCAGCCAGTCGCTGAAGGGTTTCTTCTGGTGTTCGGTGCTGATCGCCACGGTGAGCACGCTGTGCGGAATTCTCGCGCCGATTGTTTTTGACCTGCCCATACCGTCCGGTGCCGCGATCATTCTGGTGGCCGGTATCGCGTTCGCCCTGGCCGCGATTGCTCGCGGCATCGTTCCAAGTCTGAAAGGGAATCTCGGATAAATGTCTTTTTCTCTGCGTCAATTGACCCTGGCGGTGACCTTGTGTGGGCCAGCCTCGTTCAACGCATTCGCCACCGACGCCTTCGAACCGATGCGTCTGGTGGCCAATCACGGTGTCGGTAACACCGCGCTGTTCGCCTCGACTTCAACTCACAAAGTGCTGGTCCTGGCGGCTTTGCCTGTTACCTACGGTCTGGGTGCCCTGCTGTTGGAGGGCACCGATATCAGCCTTGAGCGCGCCGCGCCGGCCAAGCTGCCCGGCAGCCGACAGACCGCTTATTTCACCGGTCGTGGCGCTCCGGCGCTCAGTAAACTGGCAACCGATGCCGATGCGGTCATCGGCCTGCGCTCGCTATGGCCGGACGATCCGCTGTACCCGAACGCTCGCCGCAGCAATATCCGCATCATTGAAATCGACGCCGCCCGTCCGGTGGACGGCGCCCTGCCTGGCATCGCCGTGCAGCCTGGCAAGGTCGATGGTTTGAACAGTCAGCCTTGGTTGGCCAGCAACAACATGGGGCGGATGGCGGATGTGATGGCGGCAGACCTGGTGCGCCTGGCGCCAGCGGCCAAGCCTAAGATCGACGCCAACCTGGCAGCGCTCAAACAGCGCTTGCTCAAGCTCAGCGCCGACAGCGAGTCACGACTGGCCAGTGCCGACAACCTGAGTGTGATGAGCTTGAGCGATCATTTCGGTTACCTGATCGGCGGCCTCAACCTTGAGCTGATCGGCCTCGATGCACGGCCGGATGCCGAGTGGACGCCTAAGGCGCTCAAGCAATTGGGCGCAACGCTCAAGGACAATGACGTAGCGGTGGTGTTGCATCATCGCCAGCCGTCGGACGCGGTGAAAGCGGTGATTGCCGAGGCTGGCAGTCGGTTGGTGATGTTAAGTGTCGATGCGGTGGATCCGGTGGCCGAATTGGAAGGGAATGTGGATTTGGTGATTAAAGGGTTGAGCGGGGTGTAACGTCAGTTAGACCGCGTTATCGGTCTTCGCGGGCAAGCCCGCGATGACGGTCTGACAGGCGACATAAACCTCCAGGCCTGAAAAAGCCCGCTGACCGTCACCGGTTCAGCGGGCTTTTCGTTCCCAGGCGCCGCAAAGGAATGCAGCCAGAGACGCTCCGCGTCTCACTTGACAGCTCAGTGAGCCACGGCCGCCTGTTCTTCCATTTTCTGGCGCAGGCTCAGTGGACGCATGTCGGTCCAGACCTCTTCAATGTAGGCCAGGCATTCCTTTTTCATCCCGCTCTTGCCCACGGTGCGCCAGCCTTGTGGCACGGCTTTGTAGTCGGGCCAGATCGAGTATTGCTCTTCGTGGTTGACCACGACCTGAAAGAGGATGTCCTCGCGGTCGAATACTGACGTCATGTTGTCTCTCCATCGCTGTAAGGTGGGCTGCGCGCCGTGCGCAGCCGTTATGTAGAAGGAACGTTCAAGGCACCAAAAAATTTAGAGGCTGGTGGTGGCGGCGGCCATGGCCCTGCCGAAAATGTCGGCCACCCGATCGATTTCTGTGGCAGTGATCACCAGCGGCGGCAGGAAACGCACGACACCGCCGTGACGCCCGCCCAGCTCGAGGATCAACCCGCGCTTGAGGCATTCGCGCTGCACCAGCGGCGCCAGACGCCCGAATATCGGCGGATGGCCCTGAGCGTCCGGCATGCCGGTCGGGTCGACCAGTTCGACGCCCAGCATCAAGCCACGTCCGCGAATGTCGCCCAGCTGCGGGAAGTCCCGCTGCAGGATGTGCAGGTGTTCACTCAAGCGTTCGCCCATGGCGGCGGCGTGCTCGCAAACCTTGTGCTCTGTCAGGTAGCGCATCACCGCCGAGCCTGCGGCCATGGCCATCTGATTACCGCGGAAAGTCCCGGCATGGGCGCCCGGCAGCCAGGTGTCGAGCCAGTCGCGATAGACCACCACCGCCAGTGGCAGGCTGCCGCCGATGGCTTTGGACAGCACCACCACGTCCGGGATGATCCCGGCGTGCTCGAAGGCGAACATCTTGCCGGTGCGGGCAAAACCGCTCTGGATTTCATCGACGATCAGCGCTACGCCGGCCTTCTCGGTGATGCGTCGCAAGCCACGCAGCCAATCGAGATCAGCCGGAATCACCCCGCCCTCGCCCTGCACCGCTTCGACGATCACCGCAGCGGGCAACTGCACGCCGGCCTCTGGATCATTCAGCAGGTTTTCCAGGTAATTCAGGTTGACCTGCACCCCCTGCGCGCCGCCGAGCCCGAACGGGCAACGGTAATCGTAAGGGTATGGCATGAACTGCACGCCACTGCTGAGCAACGCACCCAACGGTTTTTTCGGCCCCAGACTGCCCATCAGGCTCAGCGCGCCCTGGCTCATGCCGTGGTAACCGCCCTGGAACGACAAAACCGTGCTGCGCCCGGTGGCGGTGCGCACCAGTTTCAGCGCGGCTTCCACCGCATCGGTGCCGGTGGGGCCACAGAACTGGATCTTCGCTTCAGCGGCCAATGCCGGCGGCAGCAGACCGAACAAGTCCTGAACAAACTGATCCTTGACCGGCGTGGTCAGGTCGAGGGTGTGCAGCGGCAGTTCATCGGTCAGCACTTGCTGGATCGCTTCGATCACCGCTGGATGGTTGTGCCCCAGGGCCAGCGTCCCCGCACCGGCCAGGCAATCGATGAAACTGCGCCCTTCGACGTCTTCGACATAAATGCCCTTGGCACGCTTGAGTGCCAAGGGGATGCGTCGCGGGTAGCTGCGAGCATTCGATTCCTGCTGGCTCTGACGGGCCAGCAGCGGCGATTCATTGAACTGATAAAGCGTCTCGGCAGGCGTCGGGACGATCCGGGCCGGCTGATCTTCGATAAGGCTGATAGCGACTGACATCTCTCGATCCCTCAATACGCTGTTGATAGTGACCAAAACTGCACACTGGACAGGTGCGCGTTCCGGTCACGGGGCGCACTTGCAGGTTTTCCTGTTCTGGAAACGCATCAGGACCTCAAGGATTTAGACCCTCGATCAGCTTTCTATGAAGGCGACGACAGCGCCTTGTGCATGGGGATGGCGTGGAGTCCCGCCACGGTGAAGGTTTCAGCGCACGGCCGGTAACCCAGACGGTGATAAAACGCCTCGCTGGTACGGGTGCTGTTGAGCCGCGCCTGAGGCAAACCCTGAGCGATCAACCACGTCTCGAGGTCCTGCACCAGCGCTTGTCCGGCGCCTCGCCGAAACCATTCCGGCTGCACGTAACAAAACGCGACCTTGCCGCTGATCGCCGCCATGGCGACGCCGATCGGTTTGTCCCGCAGCAGGGCGATGTTCAGGTACAGCCGCGGGTCAGCCAGCCAGGGCTGCACGTGTTCGATGGTTTTGTTATGGGTCCAGGTGGCGACGGTTCGCGGATCGTTGCGGTGATCGAGCGCGCAGCCGACACGAATGGAGCGCTCGACGATCCGGCTGATGATCCCGGCGTCGGCAGGCGTTGCCTTGCAGATGTTTATCGATGCATCCATGGCGCTGTTACCTCAATCCATTGAGTCAAAGCTGCCGGGGACGATAGCGCTGTGGGGGCTGGATGGCTAATGGAGAGGCGTTACATTTGGTGTGCAACATGAACAGTGTGGGAGCAGGCTTGCCCGCGATGAGGCCATAACATCCAACATCTATGTTGACTGTTACACCGCCATCGCGGGCAAGCCCGCTCCCACAGGGTTTTGTGTTGTTGGTTAGACCGGCTGCAACGGCATCGTCAATTCAACCCGTAAGCCATCCGGGCGGCTATCGAAATGCAGAGTGCAGCCGCAGCGCTGAACAATGGCTTGGACAATCGCCAGGCCAAGGCCGCAACCGGTGCTCTGGCCGTTGCGCCAGAAGCGTTGGGTCAGGTGTTGCAGGTCATCTTCGGCAATGCCCGGGCCGTGGTCGCGGACCAAAAAACGCACGCGATTGTTGGTGGTTTCCAGACTCAGCTCCACTGCCCCATCGCCTGGGGCATGGCGCAGGGCGTTGTCGAGCAAGTTGCGCAATGCGGCAATCGACAGCACCGCGGGCATTTGCAGCGGCGCCTCGGAGAAGGTGGCCGGCAACTTAAACTTGATCCGCTGACGATCACCGCTGGCTGCATCCTGAATTGCCAGTTTCGCCACCTGCTCGGCGCTGCATTGCACACCATCATCGAACGACAGACTGCCCTCGACACGCGCCAACAGCAGTAATTGTTCAAGCGTGCGATGCAGCCGGTCGGCGCCCTCTTCAGCCCGTGCCAGGGACTGATCCCGGGCGCTGCCTTCGGTCATGCGCGCCACTTGCAGGTGGGTTTTGATGGCGGTCAGCGGGCTGCGCAATTCATGCGCGGCATCACCGGTCAGGCGCCGTTCGCGCTCGATGGTCTTGCCGATGCGCAGGAACAACTGATTCTGGGTTTCCAGCAGCGGCTGCAGTTCGCTGGGCAACGGCTGGATTTGCAACGGTTCCAGGGAATCGGCGCTGCGCCGCATCAACGCATCGCGCATACGATTGAGCGGTGCCAGTCCCTGACCGATGCCGAGCCACAACAGGCACAGGCAGCCCAGCAGCGCCACGCCGACCGGCACCGAGGCAGCCAGCAGAATGGACATGTTCAGTGCTTCGCGCTCGATCTGCCGGTCGGCGGTGGTAATGCGCACATCACCGCGCGCCAGGGTGAAGCTGCGCCAGGGTGCACCGTCGATCATTTGATCGTGGAAGCCCATTTTTTCGGCTTCCAGGGTTTGTTCGGGGCTACTGTGGCTGCGGGCCAGGATTTCGCCGCGCAACGAGCTGACCTGACAGGCCATGCCCCCAGGAATGCTCAGCTGTTCAGCACTGAAATGGGTCCCCTCGCCCTTGCTCGGCAACGCCGGCAGTTGCTCCAGCAGCCCGGCCACCATCCGTGCCGACGCCACCAGCCGTTGGTCGAGGGAAAACATCATCTGGTTGCGCAGATCACTGAGCATCCAGGCGGCGGCCAGGGCCCAGATCAGCGCAAACGCGGCGCCGAGAGTCAGGCTCAGCCGCAAACGCAGGCTCATCACTTCGATTGTTCTCCGCCATCGGCCGGCCCCAGGCGATAGCCCAGGCCGCGCACCGTTTCGACGATGCCTTTGCCGAGCTTGCTGCGTAGATGATGGATATGCACGTTGAGCGCGTTGCTCTCCAGCTCATCATTGAAGCCGTAGACGCTGTCCTTCAACTGCTCGGTGGACAGCACCCGGCCACGGTTGTGCAGCAAGGCTTGCAGCAACGATTGCTCACGGCGCGACAAATCCACCGGCTGGCCTGCGAGCAGGGTTTCGCGGCTGCTCGGGTCGTAGGTCAGACGGCCGTGTTCGATCAGATTAACGCTGCGCCCCGCCACTCGTCGCAACAAGGTGTGCAGGCGCGCGGCGAGTTCGCGCAGGTCGAACGGTTTGAGCAAGTAGTCGTCGGCACCGGCTTGCAGGCCGTCGACCCGGTCGGTGACCGAATCCCGCGCGGTGAGGATCAGCACCGGGATTTCCAGGCCATGATGGCGCAATTGCTGCAACAGCTTCAGGCCGTCTTCATCGGGCAGACCGAGATCGAGCACCATGACGTCGAATTCGGCAACCTTGAGCATCGCCCGGGCTGCCGAGGCGGTGGCGACATGCTCCACGGTCAAGCCTTGGGCAGTTAGCCCGGCAACGATGCCGCTGGCGATCAGCTCATCGTCTTCGCAAACCAGTACATGCATGGTGAGCCCCGTAGAAAAAAGGTGATTAGGCCGGTAGCCGATTAAGCGGACATTATGCCGCAAGAGCCATTGTCACAAGGCGAGTGTGGTTAATCGTCGGTTAATCGCCACCCGCCACTGTGCACCTCACTTGCACAGGGATAAGGCTTACCCATGCGTCGACTGTTTTTATTCTTTGTTCTGTTGATCTCGGGTGTGGCCCAGGCTGGAACGAATCCGTTTGAGACCAAACCCGATTTTCTCCCGGTGGAAAAAGCGTTCATCTTCACCTCCGAACGCCTTGAATCCGGGGAAACCCAGCTCTATTGGCAAATTGCCGACAATTATTACCTGTATCAGAAACGCCTGAAATTCGACGGTCTGGCCCCGGAGCAGATGCCAGTGCTACCGGAGGGCGAGTCCCACAGCGACGAGTTCTTCGGCGAACAGCAGGTCTACCGCCAGGGCCTGGAGCTGAAGATTCCGGCCGGAGCCACTGGTCAGATCAAAGTAGGCTTCCAGGGCTGCGCCGATGCCGGTTTGTGTTATCCGCCGCAGACTCAAGTGATCAACCTTGGCACAAGTAACGTCCTTGCCGCGTTTGCTGAAGAGGCGCCCGACCAGGCTCTGGCCAGCGGCCTGCAGCAACGGGCGTTGGGCTGGAGCCTGCTGGTGTTCTTCGGCCTGGGGCTGCTGCTGGCGTTCACCCCTTGCTCGTTGCCGATGCTGCCGATACTGGCGGGATTGATCGTGGGCAGTGGCGCCACGCCCAAACGCGGTTTTTCCCTGGCCGGCAGTTACGTTGTCAATATGGCCCTGGTGTATGCGGCGATGGGCGTGCTGGCTGCGCTGCTCGGTGCGAACCTTCAGGCGCTGTTGCAAAACCCTTGGTTGCTCGGCAGCTTTGCGGCGGTGTTCGTGCTGCTGGCTTTGCCGATGTTCGGTTTCTTCGAACTGCAATTGCCGGTGGCCGTGCGAGATCGGCTGGAGCATGTTTCGCGCAATCAGCGCGGTGGCAGCCTGATCGGTGCCGGCGTGCTCGGGGCTTTGTCCGGCCTGCTGGTAGGTCCGTGTATGACCGCCCCATTGGCCGGCGCCCTGCTCTATATCGCCCAAAGCGGCAATGCGCTGCATGGTGGGCTGATTCTGTTCGCCATGGGCATCGGCATCGGTTTGCCGCTGTTGCTGCTGGTGACTGTCGGCAATCGTTTCCTGCCCAAACCCGGTGCGTGGATGAACCTGCTCAAGGGTGTGTTCGGTTTCCTCTTCCTCGCCACCGCGCTGCTGATGCTGCGTCCGGTGCTGGATGAATCGCTGTGGCTCGGTCTGTGTGGCGCCTTGTTGTTGATCGCGGCCTACAGCGCCTGGAAGCAGTCGCAAGGGTTTGGCCGCGTCGCCCAACTGTTCGGCGCCAGTTCGCTGCTATTGGGTCTCTGGGGCAGTCTGTTGGTCATCGGTGCGGCGGGCGGCAGTGACAATCCATATCAGCCGTTGCAGGTGTACAGCGCCGGCCGTACCGGCGTTGCTGCACCGAGCGCGCATGATGCATTCACCACGATCAAGGAGCCCGCCGCCCTGCAACGCGAACTCGATGCGGCCAAGGTCCAGGGTCAATGGGTGCTGCTGGACTACTACGCCGACTGGTGTGTGTCGTGCAAAGTCATGGAAAAACAGGTCTTCGGCAAACCGCAGGTACTGGAGGCGCTCAGCGATGTGCGCTTGCTACGGCTGGACGTCACCGCCGACAATGCCGCCAGCCGCGAACTGCTCGGCCGTTATAAAGTGCCGGGGCCGCCAAGCCTGTTGTGGATCGGCCCCAATGGTGAAGAGCGCCGCAGCCAGCGCATCACCGGTGAGGTCGATGCCGGCACCTTCCTGCAACGCTGGACCACCACCCGAGACGCTCGTTAATGCTGACTTTTACCCTCGGCACCTTTGCCATCGCGCTTAATCACCTGCTGCTGATCAGTGCCCTGGCGCTGGCGACCTTTGTCGGCTGGCGGGTGGCCAAGCGAGGCGGCGAGAACCCGGAGTCGGTGCTGTTCAGCCTATTCCTGCTGGGCATGCTGGCGGCCCGAGTCGGTTTCGTGATCGCCTACTGGGCGCAGTATCGCAACGATCCGTGGCAGATCATCGACCTGCGCGACGGTGGTTTTCTCGCCTGGCCCGGGGTGGTCGTGCTATTGCTCGCCGCGGTGTATCGAGGCTGGCGTCGCCCGGGCCTGCGCAAGCCGTTGGGCTTTGGCGTGGTCAGTGGTCTGGCGTTCTGGTTGCTGGCGACGTTCTCCTTGAATATTTACGAACAAGGCACGCGTCTGCCGCAGATTACCCTGCGCAATGCCGCTGGCCAAACGGTGCAACTCAGCGATTACCAGGGCGGTCCGCTGGTCATCAATCTTTGGGCCACCTGGTGCCCGCCGTGCCGCCGGGAAATGCCGGTGCTGGAAAATGCCCAGCAACAGCGTCCAGACCTGACCTTTCTGTTCGTCAATCAGGCCGAAAGCATGCAGAGCGTCAGCACCTTCCTCGAAACCCAAGGCCTGAGCCTGTCTAACGTGCTGTTCGATGGCAGCGGTCGATTGGGTCAGGCCGTGGGTTCCATGGCATTGCCGACTACGCTGTTCTATAGCCCCGCTGGGCAACTGCTGGGCAGCCATCTGGGCGAACTCTCTGAAGCCAGCCTGGCCCGCGCCCTGGAAAACTTCGACACCCCGAACCCGGCCACCTCGGCCACGCCTTCAAGGAAATTGCCATGCTCCGCCTCCGCCACCTGCTGACGTTAACCCTGGGTGCCGCCCTGCTGCACTTGCCGTCGGTACAGGCCGAAGAATTGCCTGAAGCGATCAAGAAGATCGAAGCCAAGGGCGCCAAAATTGTCGGCACCTTCGACGCACCCGACGGCCTGCGCGGTTATGCGGCGCAGTACCAGAACCGCGGCATGACGCTGTACCTGACCCCGGGCGGCAAACATGTGCTGGTCGGCAATCTGTACGACGCCGACGGCAATGACCTGAGCAGCGCGCCGTTGCAGAAACAGGTCTACGCGCCAATGGCCAAGGAAGTCTGGGGCAAGATGGAAGCGAGCAACTGGATCGCTGATGGCAACAAGGACGCACCGCGCATCGTCTATCTGTTCAGCGACCCGAATTGCCCGTACTGCAACATGTTCTGGGAACAGGCGCGGCCGTGGGTCAAGGCCGGTAAGGTGCAGTTGCGGCACATTATGGTCGGCATCATTCGCGAGGACAGCCCGGGCAAATCCGCCGCGCTGCTGGCCGCCAAGGACCCGCAAAAAGCGCTGGCAGACCACGAGAAATCCGGCAAGGACAGTTCGCTCAAAGCCCTGAAAGATGTGCCGCCGGCCATTCAGGCGAAACTCGCGGCGAACATGCAGTTGATGGAAGAGCTGGAACTGGCCGCCACCCCGGCGATTTTCTACATGGATGACAAGGGCCAGCTGCAACAGCAACAAGGCGCGCCGTCGCCGGAGAAGTTGGTGAAGATTCTGGGGCCTAAGTAATCCCCACCGCCCCCATCGCGAACAGGCTCGCTCCCACAGGGATATGCGGTCACCTGTGGGAGCGAGCCTGCTCGCGATGAGGCCATTAAAATCGGCTAATTCCTCGCACCTAGAAATTTCAACAGTGCATCCGTAACAAACTGCGGATTCTCCAGATTGGAGATATGCCCCGCCTCCGGTACCAGCACATACGGGCAACCGATCAACTCGGCCATTTCCTTGGTTTCCGACGGCGGTCGCGGTTTGTCCTGATCGCCGCACATCAACAGCGTGGTTTCAGGGTTCAGTTCACCCAGACGCGGCAACAGGTCATCACGACCAAAGGTAATCCGCCCCATCGGCACGATGCTTTGACGCAGACGGTCGGCCGGCAGCGCAGCCAGTTTGGCGCGGAAATCCTGATACAGCGCCGACTGCGGATCGATGCCCGGACGGAAGAATATCGGTACCACAATATCGAGCAGCTGCGGCGAGATCACACCGCTGTCTTCGATCTGCTTGAACAGCGAGAAATAATATTGGCGGGTCGGTTCCGGTTCGACGCCGACGTAGGTGTCCATCAGCACCAGACCGTCGAGCCGCTGCGGTGCTGACAGCGCCAGTCGCACGCCCCACATGCCACCCACCGAAAGACCGACCAGCGTGACGCGATCGATGTCCAGATGATCGAGCAAGCCCAGTGCCTGGCGCGCCACGTCATCCAGCGACTTTGTGCATTCGGGCATCCGTCCGGATTCGCCATGGCCCCACAGGTCCAGGGCGATGACCCTATAGTGCTGCGACAACGCCGTAATCTGCGGCGCCCACATGGCTTGGTCCCACAGGTAACTGCCGGCCAGCAGAACCGCAGGGCCTGTGCCTTGATCCAGATAGTGAAGCGCTTGTCCATCAACCGTTACGAAGGGCATCGACTGCCTCCCTGGTGAAATCGGATCCATTAAAAAACACAGGAAGACTGAGCCGGTGGGGGCCGGCAGTCAACCCGATCTTCTGACTTTAAAGGCTCTCCAACTCCGCCATCAGGTCGTTAAGCCGATCCACCTTCTCCTCGGTAATGTCGCTCGCCGCCAATCCGTCGATGTACTCGGCCAGCTCCGCCACCGTGCTGCACTCAAACATCGCCCGCAGCGGCACGTTGCGTTGCAGGGCTTTTTGCACCCGCGAGGCGATCTGTGTGGCCAGCAGCGAATGCCCGCCGAGCTCGAAAAAGTTGTCACGCACACCGACCTTCTCGACCTTCAACACCTCGGCCCATATATCCGCCAGTGTCTGTTCCAGCTCATTGCGCGGCGCCTGATAGTCCTGGCTCTGCAACTGGCCGATCTCCAGCGCCGGCAAGGCCTTGCGATCGAGTTTGCCGTTGGCGTTGAGCGGCAGCTTGTCGAGCCACAACCAGTGCAGCGGCACCATGTATTCCGGCAACTCTGCGCGCAGACGTTGCTTGATGCGCTCCAGTCGTTCGTTCGGATTGAGCGCCGAATCGGCTGCGACCAGATAGCCGACCAAATGCTTGCCATTCACGCCTTCCTGCACACCCACCGCTGCATCGCGAACTTCTGGTTGCTCATGCAGACGTGCCTCGATTTCACCCAGTTCGATGCGGTAACCGCGAATCTTCACTTGATGGTCGATGCGTCCGACGTATTCCAGCACGCCGTCACTGCGACGTCGGGCCAGGTCGCCGGTGCGATACAAGCGATCACCCGGTGCGCCGAACGGGTTTGGCACAAACACCTGCGCAGTGCGCAACGGATCGCTCACATAGCCCCGTCCCACACCGGTACCAGCCACGCACAACTCACCCACCGCCCCTAACGGCACCAGTTCCAGCGCGCCATCGAGCAAATACAAACGGTTGTTGTCGGTCGGCGTGCCAATCGGCAGATAACTGCCGCGCGTCGAAGCCAGGTCGACGTGGAAGAATGCCACATCGTCCGAGCATTCCGCCGGGCCATAGGCGTTCACCAGACCAATCTGCGGGTAACGCAGCAACCATTGATGTGCCAATTCCGGCGGCATCGCTTCACCCGTTGGCAGCATCCAGCGCAGGCCGTCGAGGCTCATGCGGTCCTGGGCGAGCATGCCCTGAATCAGTGACGGTACGCTTTCCAGCACGGTGATGCCCTGGCTCTGAACATGGGCCAGCAATCCCTGCGGATCATGGGCAATGCTGTTCGGCACGATGTCCACCCTAGCGCCAAACAGCGGCGCCGCAAGGAACTGCCAGACCGAAATGTCGAAGCTTTGCGAAGCAGTCTGGGCGATCACGTCGGCGTCGCTCAGCTTCAGGTACGGCACCTTGCTCAACTGGTTATTGAGCATGCCGCGCTGCTCCACCATCACGCCCTTCGGCAGACCGGTGGAACCCGAGGTGTAAATCACGTAGGCGAGATTGTCCGGGCCACTGTAAATGCCTGGATTGGCCACCGAAACATCACGCGCCTGCACGTCTTCCCAGACCAGCAATCGAGGTCGGTTGGCACAACCGGACGCTTCCAGCAGCGCAACGGCTTGTTCACGACACGCCTGAGTGCAAACCAGCAACGGCGTACGGCTCAGGTCGATGATGCGGCTCAAGCGCTGACTCGGCAGGCCCGGGTCCAGTGGCAGGTAACCGGCACCGGCCTTGAAGCTGCCGATGATCATGCCCAGCAGATCGAGGTTACGTTCGGCGAGCAGCGCCACTGGCTGATCCAGGCCAACTCCCGCCGCAATCAGCGCATGGCCGAGACGGTTGCTGCGCTGGTTCAGCTCAACGTAGCTGTGTTGCTGATCCAGGCAACTGGCGGCAATTCGCTGCGGATGCTTGGCAACTTGCGCTTCGAACAATGAGACATAGCTCTGCTCCAGCGGGTAGTCGTGTTCGCTCTGGTTGCAGCCATGAATCAGGAAGTCCTGTTCCTCAGTGCCCAGCAACGGCAGATCGGCCATGTCGCCATGGAAGCCTTCGACCAGCGCCAGCAGCAAGCGCTTGAATTCGCCGAGCATGCGCTCGACCGTGGATTCGTCGAAATAACGCTGGTCGTAAGACAGGTGCAAGCCCAGGTCATCGCCCGGATAACACACCGCCGTCAGCGGGAAGTTGGTGTGGGTACGGCCCGAATCCGACGTAGCGTTGAGGCTTTGCGCACGGTCCAGCACCGAGACTTCCACCGGCGCGTTTTCGAACACGAACAGGCTATCGAACAGCGGCTGGCCTTTAGGCAGTTCGCTGTTTTCCTGGATGCTCACCAGCGGCAGGTATTCGTACTCGCGCAGTTGCATGTTGCTGTCGAGCAGACCGCTGAGCCACTGACGAACACTGCAATGCTGATCGTCCTCGGGCATTTTCACCCGCAGGGCGATGCTGTTGATGAACAGCCCGACGGTGCGTTGCATCTCCGGCATTTCCACCGGGCGCCCAGCGACCGTGACGCCGAACAGCACGTCGCGATCACCGCTCAAGCGGCGCAGCACAAGCGCCCATGCCGCCTGGGCGAAGGTGTTGATGGTCAGCTGATGGGCCTGAGCCAGTTCGCGCAATTGCGCGCCATCGCGGGCATCCAGCCTTGTGTAACGGTCGCCGACGATCATACCGCCGCTGTCGCCGGCGTGTTCACGCAGGAACGGCCGGTCGCTCGGAATCGGCGTGGTGCGCTCGAAACCTTGCAGGTTCTGCCGCCACCACTGCCGCGCTTCGGCCAGGCTCTGGCGTTGCAGCCAGCCGATGTAATCGCGATAGCGCGGCGGCACGGCCAGTTGCGCTTCCCGACCTTCGCCGAGGGCGGTGTAGATCTCGAAGAAGTCGTTCATCAGCAGCGAACGGCACCAGGCATCGATGAGGATGTGGTGGTTGCTCATCATGAACCAGTAACGCGCCGCGCCCACGCGAATCAAGCGCAGGTGGAACGGTGCCTGATTGAGCAAATCGAACCCGGCCTCACGCTCGCTTTTCAGCAACGCCTGCAGCTTCGGTTCTTGCTCGGTTTCGGCCACCGCGCTCCAGTCCAGATACTCGATCGGGGTGCTGCCCGGTTTGTGGATCACTTGCAGCATGTCTTCGCCGACGTTCCAGCAGAACGAGGCGCGCAAGGCTTCGTGACGGGCGATTACCGCTTGCCAGGCCTGGGCGAAACGTTGTGGGTCGAGCTCGCTGTTGATGCGGTAGCGATCCTGCATGTAATAAAGGCCGGTGCCCGGTTCGAGCAAGGTGTGCAGCAGCATGCCTTCCTGCATTGGGGTTAGCGGGTAAACGTCTTCGATCATCGGCGCAGGCACTGGCAGTGCGTCGAGTTGCGGCTGAGTCAGTCTGGCCAACGGGAAGTCCGATGGCGTCAGGCCGCCTGCGTTATCGCTCAGGCAATGCTGAATCAGGCTTTGCAATTCGCCCAGATACGCCTCTGCCAGTTCGGTGATGGTTTGCAGATCGTGGCGTTCGGCGCTGAAAGTCCAGCGCAGCACCAACTCACCGCCATACACCTGACTGTCGACGCTCAGCTCGTTAGGCAGCGGAGCGTGTGGATCATGGGCCGCGCCCACCGGTTCATCGAGCGGACGGAACAGCCCATCGCTGCCGAAACTCTGGTCGAACTGACCCAGGTAGTTGAAGGTGATCGGCGCCACCGACAGCGCGGCCATGGCCTGACGGCACACACCGTCGGCCAGGTAACGCAGCACGCCATAACCCAAGCCTTTATGAGGCACCGCGCGTAGTTGCTCCTTGATCGCCTTGATCGACGCACCCTGTTCACTCTCAGGTGTGAGGCGCAGTGGATAGGCGCTGGTGAACCAGCCAACGGTGCGGGTCAGGTCGATCTCGTCGAACAGGGTTTCGCGACCGTGGCCTTCGAGTTGAATCAACGCCGATTCGTGACCGCTCCAGCGGCACACCACACGGGCCAATGCGGTCAGCAGCAAATCGTTGACCTGAGTGCGATAGGCCGTCGGCGCCTGTTGTAGCAGTTGGCGGGTACGCTCGCTGTCGAGGCGCACGCTGACGGTTTGCGCGTGGCGATTTTGCTGTCCGCCCCGCGGACGATCACACGGTAATTCAACGCTTGGACCGGCCAGCTGCGTCTGCCACCAGCTCAATTCTTCACGCAGGGATTCGCTGCCGGCGTAAGCCTGCAACCGTGCGGCCCATTCCTTGAAGCCGCTGGTTTTTGCCGGCAGTTTTACCGACTGCCGGGACTCGATTTGACGATAAACCGTTTGCAGATCGTCCAGCAGCACCCGCCACGACACCCCGTCCACCACCAGGTGGTGAATGGCAATGAACAGCCGTTGTTGCCCCTCAGGATCATCCACCAGCAGCGCCCGCATCAGCGGCCCTTGCTCAAGGTCGAGGCTGCGCTGGGCATCAGCGAACAACGCCACGCATTTGTCTATGGCCGGCACTTTCACCTGCCACAGCACCGCGGCGTCGGAAACCGCCTGGTGCTCGGCCTGCCAATGGCCGGCGACTTCGGTAAAGCGCAGGCGCAAGGCGTCGTGCTGTTCGATCACCGCCAGCAGCGCTTGCTCCAGACGATGCGGGTCGAGCGCCACGGTCGGCTCCAGCAGCAACGCCTGGTTCCAGTGTTGACGCTGGGGGATTTCAGTGTCGAAGAACCAGTGCTGAATCGGCGTCAAACGCGATTCACCGCTCAGCAAACCTTGCTCGGCGGTGACCTGCTCGGTGCGGGTCGCGACAGCGGCGAGAGTTTGCACGGTCTGGTGCTGGAACAGGTCACGCGGACTGAAGTGGATGCCCTGCTGCCGCGCACGGCTGACCACCTGGATCGACAGAATAGAATCGCCGCCCAGTTCGAAGAAGTTGTCGTTGAGGCCGACCTGCTGCACGTTCAGCACTTCGCACCAGATGCCGGCCAGGGTCAGCTCAAGTTCGTTGCTCGGCGCCACGTACTGCTGACGATTCAACTCCGGGGCCGGGGCCGGCAGTGCGCGACGGTCGAGCTTGCCGTTGGCGGTCAGCGGCATGCTGGCCAGCAGGATCAAGTGCGTTGGCACCATGTAATCCGGCAACTGAGATTTGAGGTGCGCCTTCAGCGCTTCGCGCAATGCAGCTTGTTGCGTTTCATCCTGTTCGGCGACGTCGGTGACCAGGTAGCCGACCAACTGCTTGCCGCTCGGTGCGTCGAGGGCCAGCACCACTGCTTCACGCACGGATTCGTGTTCCAGCAAACGGGTTTCGATCTCGCCCAGTTCGATGCGAAAACCACGAATCTTCACTTGATGGTCGATGCGCCCCAGATACTCCACCAAGCCATCGGCACGCTGGCGCACCAGGTCGCCGGTGCGATACAGACGCCCGCCGTTCACTGCAAAAGGATCGGCAACAAACCGTTCGGCGGTCATGCCCGGACGCTGGTGATACCCCTGCGCCAGGCCTGCACCGCCGACATACAATTCGCCCGTCGCGCCTTGCGGCACCAACGCCAGATCGGCGTCGAGGATGTAGGCGACGCGAGCGCCGATCACGCTGCCGATCGGCACGCTGCCCAGCCCTTCTTCCAGTTGCTCGGGTGCCAGGCTGGCGAGCGGCATGACCACGGTTTCGGTCGGGCCGTAAGCGTTGAAAAACAGGCTCGGTTTGAACGCCGCGCGAATCCGTTGCAAGTGTTCGCCGGTCAGGGCCTCGCCACCGGTGATGCACATACGCACCGGCAGGGTTTCGCCCTGGGTCGCCAGCCATTGCGCCAACTGGCTGCCGTAGCTTGGGGTGAAACCAAGAATGTTGATGTTATGCCGACGAATCAGCCCGCAGATTTCTTGCGCATCCCACTGCCCCTGAGCACGCAGGACAACCTGCGCACCACTCAACAGCGGCACCAGCAGACGCTCGGTCGCGGCATCGAAGTTGATCGAATAGAAGTGCAACTCACAGTCGTCCGGACGCATGCCGAAGCGCTCGATCACGGCACGGCAGTGCATGGCGATTTCACCGTGGGACACCACCACGCCTTTCGGTTTGCCGGTGGAGCCGGAGGTGTAAATCAAGTACGCCTGATGTTGCGGCAGGCTGATAAACGGCAGTTCGCTGGCCGGGTAGTTGGCCAGTGCAGCGGCGTCTTCTTCCAGGCACCAGCGGCCGACGCTGGCCGGCAATTCACCGAGCGCCGCGAACATCGCCGCATCGCTGAGCAGCAAACCGATGCCGCTGTCTTCGATCATGTAGTGCAAGCGGTCCAGCGGGTATTCCGGGTCCAGCGGCACATAGGCACCGCCAGCCTTGAGGATCGCCAGCAGGCCGACGACCATTTCCAGTGAACGCTCCAACGCCAGGCCTACCCGAACCTGCGGCCCGACACCGCGCTCGCGCAGCATCCAGGCCAGACGATTGGCGCGACTGTCGAGCTCGGCGTAGCTCAAGGTTTGGCCGGCAAACGTCAGGGCCGGCGCGTCCTTGCGCACCAGGGCTTGCTCGCTGAACAGGTGATGGATGCATTGATCGAGGCGATGTTCGCCCGGCTCAATACCAAGGCTGTCGAGCAGGTTTTGCTGTTCGGTGGCTTCCAGCAACGGCAGTTCGCTGAGGCGCTGCTGCGGATCGTCGAGCAACGCTTCCAGCACATTGCGCCAGTGTCCGGCCATGCGCGCAATGCGCGGTTCATCGAACAAATCGGTGCTGTAGGTCAGGCAGCAACCGAGGCGATGGTCCAGGTCGGTGACTTCCAGGTTGAGGTCGAACTTGGTCGCTCGCGCATCGTTGGCCAGGTACTCGACAGTCATACCGGCCAGGGTTCGGCTCTGCTGGAATTCCCAGCGCTGCACGTTGCACATCACCTGAAACAGCGGGTTGTAAGCCGCACTGCGGGTTGGCTGCAAGGCTTCAACCAGATGATCGAACGGAAGGTCCTGATGGGACTGGCCTTCGATCACAGTGTGGCGAACCTGCTCGAACAACTCGCCGACAGACATCTGCCCGTCGAGCTGGCAACGCAGCACTTGAGTGTTGAGGAATGCGCCGATCAGCCCTTCGCTTTCCGGGCGAATGCGGTTGGCCACCGGCGCGCCGATACGCAGATCGGTCTGGCCGCTGTAGCGGTAAAGCAGCACCGCCAGCGTGGCGGTCATGGTCATGAACAGGGTCAGACCGTTTTGAGCGTTGAAGGCACGAACCCGCGCCGCAAGATCATCGCTGAGGTCGAAGCGGAACAGTTCACCCTGATGGCTTTGCACCGGCGGACGCGGACGATCGGCCGGCAATTCCAGCAGCGGATGTTCGCGGCCCAGTTGCGCGGTCCAGTAATCGAGCTGGCGCTGACGTTCGCCGGACTCCAGCCACTGACGCTGCCACGCGCTGTAATCCAGGTACTGCACCGGTAGCGGTTGCAGTGGTGATTCGCGATCATCGACGAAGGCTTCGTAGAGCGCGCTCAGTTCCCGGGCGAAGATGTCCATCGCCCAACCTTCGGTGACGATGTGGTGCAGGGTCAGGACGAAGTAGTGCTCCTGCTCGGCGGTCTTGACCAGGCAAGCACGCAGCAGCGGGCCGGTTTCCAGATCGAAAGGTTTATGGGCTTCATCATCGGCCAGTTGCTGTACCCGTTGTTCACGGGTGTCGACCGCCAGCACGGAAAAATCCTTCCAGTCCATGCGCAGGCCGGTGTCCGTATGAACCTGTTGCCGGGCCACGCCGTCGACGCTTGGGAACGTCGTACGCAGGGTTTCGTGCCGCATGATCAGCGCTTGCAGCGCCGCTTCGAAACGCCCGACATCCAGCACGCCGCGCAACCGCGCCATGCCGCCGACATTGTAGGCCGGGCTGTCGGGCTCCATCTGCCAGAGGAACCACATGCGTTGCTGAGAATAGGACAGTGGTACCGGTTGGCTGCGGTCGACCTTCTCGATCGGCGGCTGTTTGTTGGTTTTGCCGCTGGCCTGGATCAAGCGAGCCTGTTCGGCAAAAGCGCCCAGCTCACTGGCCTCGAACAGCGCCCGCAGCGGTAACTCGACGTCGCAGGCCTGGCGCGTGCGGGAAATGATTTGCGTGGCCAGCAAAGAATGGCCGCCGAGGGCGAAGAAGTCATCGCGCAGACCGATCTGCGTTTGGCCCAGCACTTCGCGCCAGATGCTGGCGATTTGCTGCTCAAGGGCAGTGACCGGTTCGACATGCTCGCGGACTTGCCACTGGGGCTCAGGCAAGGCGCGGCGGTCGAGTTTGCCGCTTGGGCTCAGGGGCATTTCATCCAGACGCATGAGTTGCGCCGGGACCATGTATTCCGGCAGCTCTGCCGCCAGCGCGGTTTTCAGGCGCATGGTTTGAGCATCGATGGTTTCGCTGGTTTCAGTGGCGGTGTAGTAACCGATCAACTGCCCGCCCGCCGCCGTTTCGCGCACCAGCACCACCGCTTGGGCGACGCCGGGCTGCGCCAACAGACGCGCTTCGATCTCTTCCGGCTCGACACGAAAACCGCGCAGTTTGACTTGCTGATCGAGACGACCGAGGTATTCGATCACGCCGTCGGCGGTCCAGCGAGCACGGTCGCCGGTGCGGTACAGACGTGCGCCCTGCTCGCCCAGCGGATCGACCACAAAGCGCTCCGCGGTCAAGCCTGGACGACCGAGATAACCACGGGCCAAACCGATACCGCTGATGCACAGTTCTCCCGGCACACCGGCCGGCACCGGGTTGAGGTCGCTGTCGAGCACGCGGCACAACACGTTGCCCAATGGCCGGCCAATCGGTGAGCGTTCGCCATCAGCCGTTGTGCAATGCCAATGGGTGACGTTGATGGCCGTTTCGGTGGGGCCGTAGCGGTTGTGCAGTTGCACCGCCGGCAGTTGTTCCAGTACCCGGTTGCGTAGCTCCGTGGGCAAGGCTTCGCCGCCGGAAAACACCCGGCGCAGGCTGGTGCATTCGGTGCTGAGCGGCTCGTCGATGAACAACGCAAGCAACGGCGGTACGAAGTGCAGCGTAGTCACACCGTATTGCTGGACCAGTTGCGCGATGCGATGCGGATCGCGGTGCTCACCAGGACCGGCGATCAACAAGCGGCAACCAGTGATCAGCGGCCAGAAGCATTCCCACACCGACACGTCGAAACTGATCGGCGCTTTTTGCATCAGCACATCGGTTTGGTCCAGACGGTAGGTGGCTTGCATCCATTGCAGGCGTTCAGCGAGGGCCGCGTGAGTATTGCCAACGCCCTTCGGCTGACCGGTGGAACCGGAGGTGTAAATCACGTAGGCCAGGTTGTCACCGTGCAGGTGCAGACCGGGCGCATGGCTTGGCCAGTTCTCCAGATGCAGGGCGTCCATGGCGATCACGCTGACGCCATCGGTGGCCGGCAGGCGGTCGAGCAATTCGGTTTGGGTCAGCAGCAGTTCGACGCCACTGTCGCTGAGCATGTAAGCCAGGCGCTCGGCCGGGTAATCCGGGTCCAGCGGCACATAAGCGCCACCGGCCTTGATGATCGCCAGCAAGCCGATCAGCAACTGCGGCGAACGCTCGGCGGCGATGGCCACGCACACGTCCGGGCCGACGCCTTTGTCGCGCAGGTAATGCGCCAGGCGGTTGGCCTGGGCGTGCAGTTCGGCGAAGTCCAGGCTGCCGCCGTCCCACAGCAGCGCGGTGCGCTCCGGGATCTGGCGCGCTTGTTCGTTGAGCAACTCAGGCAGCCATTGGCTGGCCGGTGTGCAGGGTGCGGCGCTCCAGATGGACTGCTGATCGTGCTCGCCCGAGGTCAGCAATTGCAGGTCGCCGATGGCAGTCGTCGGTTGTTCGCAGACGGCTCGCAGCAGGTTGCTGAAATGCTCGGCCAAGCGCTCGATAGTCGTCGCGTCAAACAACTCGCTGGCATAGTCGAACGACAGGCTCAGGCGACCATTGCGGTCTTCTTCGCTGTGCAGTTGCAGGTCGAACTTGGCTTCGCGACTGTGCCACGGCAGCTCTTCGGCGAGCAGCCCCGGCAAGCGACGCAGCGCACTGAGATCCCGTTGCTGGTGGTTGAACATGACCTGGAACAAGCCCTGCTCGCGGGCCTGGGGGAAGGCCTCGAGCAGTTGTTCGAACGGCAGATCCTGATTCGCTTGCGCGCCCAATGCGGCTTGACGGGTTTGTGCCAGCAACTCAACGAATGGCAATCGCGAATCCACCTCGGCGCGCAGCACTTGGGTGTTGATGAAGAAGCCGATCAGCCCTTGGGTTTCCAGGCGCGGACGGTTGGCATTCGGCACGCCGACGCGGATGTCGCGTTGGCCGCTGTAGCGATGCAGCAGGCTCTTGAATGCCGCGAGCAACAGCATGAACGGCGTCGCTTCATGGGCCTGGGCAGTCTGGCGAATGGCATCGCTCAGGCTGGCGTCCAAACGCAGCGTATGACGGGCGGCGCTGTGAGTGTGTTGGGCCGAACGCGGATGATCGGTGGCCAGGTTCAGGGTCGGATGATCAACGCCCAACTGCTCTTTCCAGTAAGCGAGTTGACGCTCGCCCTCCCCTTGCGCCAACCACTGGCGCTGCCAACTGCCATAGTCGGCGTATTGCGTCAGCAACGCTGGAAGGCTGGCGGTCTGGCCTTGAGAGGCGGCCGCATACAGCCGCGAAAATTCGTCGATCAGCACGTTCAGCGACCAGCCGTCGGCGATGATGTGGTGCAGGGTCACCAGCAGTTGATGGTCTTCATCGCCGAGGCGTACCAGGGTCACCCACAGTAGCGGGCCTTTTTCCAGATCGAATTGGGTGCGGGCTTCGTCCTCACGGATCTGCTGCGCGCGGGCTTCACGCTCGGCGGCCGGCAGGTCACTGATGTCGATCACTTGCAGGTTGAACTCACCGGCAGCAATGACCTGTTGCAGGGCCACACTATCCCGCTCGAAAAACCGCGTGCGCAGGGATTCGTGACGTTCGATCAGTTGCTGGAAACTGGCGCGCAAGGCGTCTTCCTCCAGTTCGCCGCGCAGACGCAAGGCACCGGGTATGTTGTAGGCGCTGCTCTGCGGGTCGAGTTGCCAGGTGATCCACAAACGGTTTTGCGCCAGGGATTGCGGCATGGCTTCGCTGCGCGACAAGGGCATGATCACGCCTTGGGCCACGCCGCCATCCTGTTGTTGCCGGGCGACCGCGGCAGCGAACGCGCCGAGGGTCGGCGCTTCGAACAACAGGCGCAGATTCAGCTCCAGCCCCAGCTCTTCACGCAGGCGCGCAACCACTTGAGTGGCGGCGATGGAGTTGCCGCCGAGCAGGAAAAAGTGATCGTCAGCACTGACCTGTTGGACGCTGAGCTGTTGGCACCAAATATTGCCGATCAAGCCTTGCAGCTCTGAGCCAGTGTTGGTTTCAGATGGGCTTGCGCTGTCTGCCGACGGGAATAGCGCATAGCTGTCCAGGCTGCCATCGGCCAGGCGATTGCGGCACGCCGAGCGTTGCAATTTGCCGCTGGACGTTTTCGGCAGCGCTCCCGGATTGAGCAATACCACCACACTCGGCGCTTCCTGATACGCCTCGGCCACCGCCTGACGGATGGCTTTGATCAGCGCCTCGGGCGGCAGGATTTTTTGCACGCTGCGGCTGATTTCCGCAGCGATGCCGATGCCCTCCTGCCCCTCGATGTTGACCGCGAACGCGGCCACGCGACCTTTGCGCACCACCTCCACTTCACGCTCGATGGTCTGCTCGATGTCCTGCGGATAGAGGTTGTGACCGCGAACGATCAGCATGTCTTTCAGGCGCCCGGTGATGAACAGTTCCCCGTCACGCAAAAACCCCAGGTCGCCAGTGCGCAGCCAGGTACGACCGGCGTGCTGGACGAATGTCTTGGCCGTGGCTTCGGGGTTGCGCCAGTAGCCATGGGCGATGCTCGGCCCGGCAGCCCAGACTTCACCGACCACGTTGTCGGCGAGTTCGTCGAGCGAGACGGCATCGACAATCAGCACCGCGTGATCCGGCTGGCTGATGCCGCAACTCATGATTGGACTGCCATCGCCCGGCTCGGCACGGTTCTGCGCCAGCGCTTGATCATCCACACGCAACGATGGAATGCCCAGACCGCGCGGGCTGCCGGCAACGAACAGCGTGGCTTCCGCCAGCCCGTAAGAGGCCATGAAGCTGTCCGAGGTAAAGCCACAGGCCGCGAACTTCTCGGCGAAACGTTCCAGGGTGTCGAGGCGAATCGGTTCGGAACCGGAATACGCCACGCGCCAGCCACTCAGGTCGAGACGCTCCAGCGCCGATTCGCTGACCCGTTCGCTGCACAGCCGATAGGCGAAGTCCGGCCCGCCGCTGATGGTGCCGCCGTATTCGCTGATCGCCTCCAGCCAACGCAATGGTCGGCCGAGGAAGTACGCCGGCGACATCAACACACAGGGCACGCCGCTGAAAATCGGCTGCAACAGGCCACCGATCAGGCCCATGTCGTGGTACAGCGGCAGCCAGCTGACGATCACGTCCTCGGGGTTCAAATCGATGCCGAATCCGTGGCGAATCAGCAGTTCGTTGGCCACCAGGTTGCCGTGACTGACTTGCACACCTTTAGGCAACGCGGTGGAACCGGAGGTGTATTGCAGGAAGGCGATGTGGTCGCCGTGCAAGTCCGGTGCGACCCAGCGTTCGGCCAGGGCGCTGTCGAGGGTATCGACACACAGCAGCGGCGGCGCCTCGTCGATTTGCAGTAACGCGTCGCGCAGGTCGGCGCTGGTCAATAGCAAGCGCGGCTCGGCATCGCCAATGATCGACAGCAGACGTTCCTGGTGATGACGACGGGTCGATTCAGGTGGATAGGCCGGCACCGCAATGATGCCTGCGTACAGGCAACCGAAAAACGCCGCGACGTAGTCCGGGCCACTGGGAAACAGCAGCACCGCGCGATCGCCAAACGACGTCTCGGCCTGCAACGCACCGGCAATGGTTCGCGCCCGCTGATCGAGCTCACGATAACTGAGCACCGCAGCCTGATCCTGGGTTTCGGCGAGAAAACGCAAGGCCACCCGGTCCGGCGTCAGGGCCGCGCGGCGCTGAAGGGCTTGGACCAGTGTGCTAGGGAGTTCGAACGCGTCGGTCATGAGGTTTCCTGCCTGAATTCGGCTTGCAAGTGGAATCGGTTTTCGTACGTCACGCCCGTTCATGGACATGCAGGACGCGGTCTTCGCCGACCGCGCAAGGCTTGGGAACGCTGTTTTGGCCGGGGCTTGCGCTCGGAGCCATTCACCAATGAGAACGGATGAGGTCTTGAAATAATTAGTCGCCAGGCTAGAGCGCCAGCAGGCTTGAGGTCGGTAGGTGAGTCAGCCTGTCGCAGTTCTCACTCTGCTCTTCTGTGGAGCATTAATTCTCTTTCTCAATTGACAATCATTATCATTCAACATAATTTGTCGCTCGATGTGTAGGACGAGTCTGACCCCCCCTGTCGTCCCACGACCCTATTTGCAGCAAGGTGATTTCCAATGACGGAACAAGTATCCACAAGCAGGTGCGATTCACCGCTACTTCAGGCCTTCGTCGACAACCGACTGATTCTGGTCAAGATTGCCGCCCGCATCACCGGTTGCCGATCACGCGCCGAAGACGTGGTGCAGGATGCGTTCTTCAGGCTGCAATCGGCGCCGCAGATCACATCGTCAATCAAGGCGCAGCTCAGCTATCTGTTCCAGATCGTGCGCAACCTGGCGATCGATCATTACCGCAAGCAGGCGCTGGAGCAGAAGTATTCGGGCCCGGAAGAGGAAGGTCTGAACGTGGTGATTCAGGGCGCTTCGCCGGAAACCTCGCACATGAATTTCTCGACCCTGGAAAACATTGCCGATGCGCTGACGGAGCTGCCCAGCCGCACCCGTTACGCCTTCGAGATGTACCGCCTGCACGGCGTACCGCAAAAAGACATCGCCAAGGAACTTGGCGTCTCGCCAACCCTGGTGAACTTCATGATTCGTGACGCGCTGGTGCATTGCCGCAAGGTGTCGGGCAATCGTGCGGATACCTTTGCGCGCCGTTAAAAGCTTCGCGGGCAAGCCTCGCTCCTGGGAATGCGATTCCCTGTAGGGGCGAGGCTTGCCCGCGAAGACTGACTCAAGACCGCCACAGACCTTGAGCCTTACGCATCAAGCCAACGAACACCGATCAAAAAACCGCTCACGCCCCAGCATCATCAGCGCCGCGCGCTTGTGCGGGAAGTCGAACTCTTTTTCGCAGTGAAAACACTGATTGTGCATGTGCCCGATCATCTTCGCGTTGTCGGCGCGAGGTTCGGCGACCACCCGTTGAGTGCGTGGATCATCGAGAAACAGGTAATGCACCAGCGCCGATAGCCAGCTCGCCACCTTGTGCGGGCCGCGGTGATGTTCTTCGCCCACCAGCATGTGAATGCCACGGTCGTAATCGCCAGCATCATAAAACGGTGCAATGCGATCTTCCTTGGCCCAATAGGCTTCGAAATAGGCAAACGGCTGATCATCGAAGCAACCGATCAGCGTCAAGGTGTGCGGGTCGGCTTCAAGCTTGCTCAGGTATTCGCGATGCTTCTCGAGACTGCCCTCCTCCTGCCAGAAACTCGCCACCCGCGGGCTGTTCTGCCAACGGTTGAAACGCGCCAGGTCATGCTTGATTTCTACCGTGCGCAGGGAGACCCACGCACCGAGCCGCGCATCGAAGCGTCGATAGACCTCACCACGGGGTTTTACCGCACGCAATGGATGGCGCTTGCCGCCACTGATGACCATTTGCTGCGGATAGCTGCCGGTGCGCGACTCACCCAGCCAAGGCTGGGGCAATTGCCAGAACAGCGTGCGTTCGCAGCGATACTGGCCGGTGACTTCGGTCGCGATCAGCAATCCGCTGAGCAAGGCTTCGGTGGGCACGTCATCGAGGTGCCAGGTCAGACGCTGACAAGCCGAATCACGGGCAAACAGCCAATAGCAGGCCGCCCAGAATGCCTGACCGTCAGGACGGCCGAAACGTTCCTCCAGCCGCAGATGCAACTCCGGCTCGCGGGTCAGCCGCAGTTCGATCAACGGTTGCCCTTGCAGGCTGAGGCTCAGGCGGCTGGCGGTTTCATCGGCTACAAAACAGTTGCCTGACGGCAAGGCCAGGCTGGTCAGGTCATTCAGATTGGACATGGGTGGGGCTCACGGTAATCGTCGACAGTTCAACGATGTGACGTGAGCCGGGGCAGGAAATTTAAGCGCCGTCGCCAAATACACGACCCGTGGCGCGTTTCAGTCTTTACCCACCGGCACCAGGGCAATTTTGTAGGGATCGAAAATCTTCAGCATCTGGCCATTGTCTCTCAGGCCTTGCAGCAACTTGCCAAATGCTTCGCCGGTAATCGGCGCCTGCGGGCGAATCAACGCGTAATGGTGATAGACCTGATCGATGCGTTGGGACACCAACAATTGCTCGCCGACTTTCTCGTTACGCAACAGGTAATCGCTCAGGTAGGAACGTGTCACCAAGGCAATGTCCGCCCGCCCGCGCAGCACTATCAACAAGTTGCTGTCATGGGAATAGGTCAGCGTGGCCTTGTAGGTGTCAGCCAGATACTTGGGATCGGCATTAAAATTGGCAAACTCGTAGTGGTAGCCGCTGTACAGCGCCAGACGCTTGCCCGTCAGGTCCTTGAAGTAATTCTGATCGCGATCGGGCTTCTTCTGCGCGACAAAGATTTCTGCATCTTCCAGGCCCATGTCGACGAGGGTATGCGGGATGTCCTTCCAGCCCCAGTCCGGGTTCTCGAAAATCGCCATGTCCACCCGGCCTTGTTTGAAGTCACCAAAGCGCCGGGGAATGGAGGTGGGAACCAGCTCAAACTGATAGTCGGTTTGCACCTGATTCAGCGCTTCCACCAGTTGCGGCAACAGACCGGTGTCGGCACCGGACTCCGGACGCACGGTATAGGGTGGAAAATGCGCGGCACCGACCCGCACCAACTGTGCAGCCTGAGAGGGCAATACGCAGCACACTGCAAGCGCCGCCAGCAATAGCCGAGACGCTGTCCGAACTGGTGAAGACATCAAAACAACCCACTCCCCAAGAAAATACCCATCAATGCATTCAAGCTAGGCGGTTTCGCCGACTTAGCCAGTTTCTTGCCGAGATAGACGGCTCACTGCCGTTCTTCAAGCACCAGAATCAACGCCTCATCGGCCAATTGATCGAGGCTCATGCTGCCATCGGCGCGAAACCAGGTGGTGGTCCAGGACAACGCGCCCGTCAGGAAACGGCGGGTGATAAACACGTCGCCACGGATAAAACCGGCGTCCTTGGCCTCGCCCAGTACCTGCAGCCAGATGTCTTCATAAATATCACGCAGCGCCAAAACTTGCGCCTGGCCTTCTGCTGACAGCGAACGCCATTCATACACCAGCACTGCCATGGCCTCGCCGCTGCCGCCCATGATCGACTGCAATTCACAACGAATCAGCGCCAACACCCGCTCGCGCACACTGCCGGCCTCGGCCAGGGCTGCGCGCATCAACGCGGTGTTGTAGCGAATGGTCTCCTCCATCACGGCCCGCAGGATCTCATCCTTGCTTTTGAAGTGATGAAAAATACTGCCCGACTGAATACCCACCGCACCAGCCAGATCACGCACGGTGGTGCGTTCATAACCTTTGTTGCGAAACAGGTGAGCGGCCACTTGCAGCAGTTTGCCGCGAGCGCTGTCCGGGTCGGTCAATTGGCCGTTGTCGACCAATTCGCGCATCACCCTCAGGGCTTTTTGCTCGTCCACCCGTTCTCTCCTACAGTCGATCAATCAATTGCGCCGCTGCCCGCTAAAACGGCGGGGTTGCGCGGGCAATTTAAGCTGGCGGGGGCGACCAAGCAAGCGCTTGGGCAGAAGATATTTCAGCCGTTTACAAACCAAGCGCTTGCTTGGTAGTCTCGAGACACTTCTGTCGGAGGTGGTTATGGAATTGGCTGCGCCCAAAACAATCCGCATCGGTTGCGCCAGCGCATTCTGGGGCGACACCTCGACCGCCGCCGCGCAACTGGTGGAAGGTGGACGGCTGGACTATCTGGTGTTCGATTATCTGGCCGAGATCACCATGTCGATCATGGCCGGGGCGCGGATGAAAGATCCGGGGGCCGGCTACGCCAGCGATTTCATCGAAGTGCTCAGTCCCCTTCTCGCCCAACTCGCGGAACAACAGATTCGCGTCATCAGCAATGCCGGCGGCGTCAATCCACAGGCTTGCGCCGCGGCCCTGCAAGCGGCCTGCGACAAGGCTGGAGTAGCGCTGAAGATCGCCGTGCTATTGGGTGACGATCTGCAACCGCAGTTCAAACGCCTGAGCAGCCTTGGCCTCCATGAGATGTTCAATGGCACGCCCCTACCGCCGATGTGTGTGTCGACCAACGCCTACCTCGGCGCGCCGGGCATCGTCGAAGCCCTGCGCCTGGGCGCCGACATTGTGATTACCGGGCGCGTGGTCGACAGCGCCGTGGTCAGCGCCGCGCTGGTGCATGAGTTTGGCTGGTCGTGGCACGACTACGACAAACTCGCCCAGGCTGCATTGGCCGGGCACCTCATTGAATGTGGTGCCCAGTGCACGGGCGGAAACTTCACCGACTGGCGCGATGTGCCCGACTACGAACACATCGGTTTTCCGATCGTCGAAGTCGGCACCGAAGGCCAGTTTATCGTCAGCAAACCCGACGGCTCCGGCGGCCTGGTCACGCCCCTGACCGTTGGCGAGCAGATGCTTTATGAGATCGGCGACCCGCAGGCCTATCTGCTGCCCGACGTGGTGTGCGATTTCAGTCAGGTCAAACTCGTGCAACAAGGCAAAAACGCGGTGCAGGTGCATGGCGCAAAAGGCTTGCCGCCGACCGATCAGTACAAGGTCAGCGCCACGTATCCGGACGGTTTTCGCTGCACCGCCAGTTGCCTGATCGCCGGGATCGATGCCGTGGCCAAGGCCCGACGAGTCAGCCAGGCGATCATCAACAAGACCTCGGAAATCTTCAGCCAGCGCGGCTGGGCGCCCTACAGCGAAGTGAACATCGAACTGCTGGGCAGCGAAGCCACTTACGGCCCTCACGGTCAGCGCCAGGACAGTCGCGAAGTGGTGATCAAGCTCGCCGTGCGCCACCCAAGCAAACAGGCCTTGATTGTGTTTTCCCGGGAAATCGCCCAGGCCGCCACCGGCATGGCACCGGGGTTGACCGGAATCGTCGGCGGGCGGCCGACGGTGTACCCGCTGATCCGGCTGTTTTCATTCCTGATCGACAAAACGGCCTGTACCCTGGAAATCGACCTCGCCGGTGAGCGCCACCCGTGTGCCCTGCCCGCCCTCGATGTACTCGACCCGGATGACTTGCCGCTACCGTTCGATCCGCCCCAACCCACAGAACGCGCCGACGCAAGCGTGGCCCTGATCAAACTCGCCGTGGCGCGCTCCGGCGACAAGGGCAATCACAGCAATATCGGCGTCATGGCGCGCCATCCCGACTACCTGCCGTGGATTGCCGAAGCGCTGACACCTGCGGTGATGGTCGACTGGATGAGCCATGTCCTCGACCCGATCCACGGGCGTGTCGAACGCTGGTATTTACCGGGCACTCAGAGCTTTAATTTTCTTCTGGAGAACGCGCTCGGCGGCGGTGGCGTGGCCAGCCTGCGGATCGATCCGCAAGGCAAGGCCTTCGCCCAACAACTGCTGGAGATCCAGATTCCGGTGCCGCAGCGCATCGCCGATCAGGTCAATTACCATGGCTTATGACTCGATTTTCAAACCCGACCTGTTCGCCGGCCAAAACATCATCGTCACCGGTGGCGGCAGCGGCATCGGCCGCTGCACCGCCCACGAGCTCGCAGCCCTAGGTGCGCAGGTGCTGCTGGTGGGGCGTAATGCCGAGAAACTGAAAAACGTCGCTGCTGAAATCACCGAAGACGGGGGTAAAGCCAGTTGGCAGGTCTGCGATATCCGCGATGAAGATGCCGTCACGCAACTGGTCAGCGAGTTGATCCGCCAACACGGACCGATTCATGGACTGGTCAACAATGCTGGCGGGCAGTACCCCTCGCCCCTGGCGTCGATCAATCAGAAAGGGTTCGAAACCATACTGCGCACCAACCTGGTGGGCGGTTTTCTGATGGCCCGGGAGGTGTTCAACCAGTCGATGAGCAAGCACGGCGGTGCCATCGTCAACATGCTCGCCGACATGTGGGGCGGCATGCCCGGCATGGGGCACTCGGGCGCGGCGCGCTCGGGCATGGACAACTTCACCAAGACCGCCGCATTTGAATGGGGTTATGCCGGCGTGCGGGTCAACGCCGTCGCGCCAGGCTGGGTCGCCTCCAGCGGCATGGACACCTACGAAGGTGCGTTCCGGGCCGTGATCCCGACCCTGTGCGAACACGTACCGCTCAAGCGCATCGGCACCGAATCGGAAATCAGCGCGGCGATTGTTTTCCTGCTCAGCCCGGCAGCCGCTTTTGTCAGCGGCAGCACGTTGCGCATCGACGGCGCCGCCAGCCTCGGCGGACGGGCCTGGCCGATGCACAAGGCGCAGAACAGCCATTCGTACAACGGCTTTCACCGCGCCTATTTACCCGAGGTCCTCAGACCCGACGCTCCCAAACCAGACGAACTCAAGGACAAGGAATAACCATGCCGGTCATCCAGTCCCAAGTCGACCCATTCAGCGAAGCGTTCGCCCGCAACCGGGCGGCCATGCTGGCCGGCATCGAGCAAGTCCGTCAGCTCGAACAGAACCTGCTGAGCAAAGCCGCCGAAGCCAAGCCCAGGTTCGACAAACGCGGGCAACTGCTGCCCCGGGAGCGGCTTAACCTGCTGCTCGACCCCGGCGCGCCGTTCCTCGAACTGGCCAGCCTGGCCGGCTATAAACTGCACGACGACAAGGACGGCAGCTCGGCGGGCGGCGGTTTGATCGCCGGGATCGGTTACGTGTCCGGCGCACGGGTGCTAGTGGTGGCGAACAACAGCGCGATCAAGGGCGGAACCATTTCCCCCAGTGGTTTGAAAAAGTCGCTGCGCCTGCAACAGATCGCCATGGAAAACAAACTGCCGGTAATCACCCTCGCGGAAAGCGGAGGCGCCAACCTCAATTACGCGGCGGAGATTTTCGTCGAAGGCGCGCGCAGCTTTGCCAATCAGGCGCGGATGTCGGCCATGGGCTTGCCGCAAATCACCGTGGTCCATGGCTCGGCCACGGCAGGCGGTGCTTATCAGCCGGGGTTGTCGGATTACGTGGTGGTGGTGCGCGGCAAGGCCAAGCTGTTTCTCGCCGGGCCGCCGCTGCTCAAGGCTGCCACGGGTGAAGTCGCCACCGATGAAGAACTGGGCGGCGCCGAGATGCACGCGCAAACCGCCGGCACCGCCGAATACCTGGCCGAGAACGATGCCGATGGCGTGCGCCAGGTGCGCGAGATCATGAGCCTGTTGCCGTGGAACGATCAGTTGCCATGGTTACCCGAACGTCGGTGGGAAGAACCGCTCTACCCTATCGACGAACTGCTGGGGCTGATCCCGGATGACCCGAAAAAACCCTACGACGTGCGCGAAATCATCGCGCGGATTGCCGACGCGTCGAACTTCCTCGAATTCAAGGACGAGTTCGACCAGCAAACAATCTGCGGGCATCTGCAGATTCAGGGTCGAGCCTGCGGTTTCATCGGCAACAACGGCCCCATCACGCCCAAAGGCGCGAGCAAGGCTGCACAGTTCATTCAGCTTTGCGACCAGAGCCAGACGCCGCTGCTGTTTTTTCACAACACCACCGGCTTCATGGTCGGCACCGAGTCGGAACAGCAAGGGGTGATCAAACACGGCGCGAAAATGATTCAAGCGGTGGCCAATGCCCGAGTGCCCAAACTGACGATCGTCGTCGGCGGTTCCTACGGTGCCGGCAACTACGCGATGTGCGGCCGTGGCCTCGACCCGCGTTTCATCTTCGCCTGGCCCAACAGCCGCACCGCGGTGATGGGCGGCGCTCAGGCCGGCAAAGTGCTGCGGATCGTCACCGAAGCCAAACAGCTCAAGGACGGGTTGGTGCCCGACCCGAAAATGCTCGACATGCTGGAACAGGTCACCGCACAGAAACTCGACAGCCAGTCCACCGCGCTGTATGGCAGCGCCAATCTGTGGGACGACGGGCTGATCGATCCGCGGGACACCCGCACGTTGCTCGGGTATTTGCTGGATATCTGCCATGAGGCCGAGGTTCGTTCGCTGCAAGCCAACAGTTTCGGCGTAGCCCGGTTTTGATGACGCGGAGCGTCTAAGGCTGCATTCCCACGCAGAGCGTGGGAACGATCACAGGAGAACAATAAAAAATGATCTTAACCCAGGAACACGAAGCACTGCGCCGCACCGTCCGCCAATTCGTCGATCACGAGATCAACCCTCATGTCGATGAATGGGAAAAGGCCGGGCGCTTTCCGATCCATGAGGTCTTCCGCAAGGCGGGCGATCTCGGTCTGCTGGGGATTTCCAAACCGGAAAAATTCGGCGGCATGGGGCTCGATTACAGCTATTCGATTGTGGCGGCCGAGGAGTTCGGCACCATTCATTGCGGCGGCATTCCGATGTCCATCGGCGTGCAGACCGACATGTGCACCCCGGCCCTGGCGCGATTCGGCTCCGATGAACTGCGCGAAGAATTCCTGCGACCGGCGATCACTGGCGAGCAGGTCGGCTGTATCGGCGTCTCTGAAGTCGGTGCCGGTTCCGACGTGGCAGGTTTGAAAACCACCGCCCGCAAGGACGGTGATGATTACGTGATCAACGGCAGCAAAATGTGGATCACCAACTCGCCGAGCGCCGACTTCATCTGTCTGCTGGCCAACACCTCGGACGACAAACCGCACATCAACAAGTCGCTGATCATGGTGCCAATGAACAGCCCCGGTATCAGCCTCAGCTCGCACCTGGACAAGCTCGGCATGCGCAGCTCGGAAACCGCCCAGATATTCTTCGACAACGTACGCGTACCGCAACGCAACCGCATCGGCCACGAAGGCGCGGGGTTCATGATGCAGATGCTGCAGTTCCAGGAAGAACGATTGTTCGGCGCGGCGAACATGATCAAAGGCCTGGAATACTGCGTCGACAGCACCATCGAGTACTGCAAGGAGCGCAAAACCTTCGGCAATGTGCTGATCGACAACCAGGTCATCCATTTCCGTCTGGCCGAACTGCAAACCGAAATCGAATGCCTGCGGGCGCTGGTCTACCAGGCCACCGAGCAATACATCAAAGGCCAGGACGTCACCCGCCTGGCCTCCATGGCCAAACTCAAGGCCGGGCGACTCGGCCGGGAAGTCAGCGACAGTTGCCTGCAATATTGGGGCGGCATGGGCTTCATGTGGGACAACCCGGTGGCCCGGGCTTACCGCGATGTGCGACTGGTATCGATCGGTGGCGGTGCCGACGAAATCATGCTGGGGATCATCTGCAAACTCATGGGCATCCTGCCGGGGAAAAAGAAATGAGCACCCTCCCCGTTTGTCAGACCCTGTTGCTCGAACGGCATAACGGCGTCCTGCACATCACCCTCAATCGCCCCGACAGCCGTAATGCCATGAGCTTGCAGATGGTTGCCGAACTGCGTGCGGTGTTGGCGACGGTGCGGGATGACCGGCAGATTCGCGCGTTGGTGATCGGCGGTGCCGGTGGGCATTTTTGTGCCGGTGCCGACATCAAGGACATGGCCAATGCCCGTGCTCAAGGCGCGACCGCCTACCGCGATTTGAACCGTGTGTTCGGTGCCCTGCTGGAAGAAACCCAGCACGCGCCGCAAGTGGTCATCACGGTGCTGCAAGGTGCAGTGCTTGGCGGTGGTTTCGGTCTGGCCTGCGTCAGTGATATCGCCATGGCCGATCATCAGGCGCAATTCGGCCTGCCGGAAACCAGCCTCGGCCTGCTGCCGGCGCAGATCGCGCCGTTCGTGGTGCAGCGCATTGGTCTGACCCAGGCTCGCCGACTGGCCCTGACCGCCGCACGGTTCGATGGCAACCAGGCGCGGCGCATGGGACTGGTGCATTTTGTCGAGCACGACCCGCAAGCCTTGGCCGAGCGCCTCGATGAAGTGCTGGCCCATGTGTTGTGTTGCGCGCCCGGGGCGAATGCGGCGACCAAAAAACTCTTGCTGGCAAGTGCGGGGCAACTTTCGGATGGCCTGCTGGATCAGGCAGCCGAGTGGTTCAGTGAAGCGGTGACCGGGGATGAAGGGGTCGAGGGGACCATGGCTTTTGTGCAAAAGCGAAAACCGGGTTGGGCGATTTAAGAGCTTCGCTCCTACAGGGATATCACGCAGTCCGTAGGAGCGAGGCTTGACCGCGAAGAGGCCCGTACATTCACCGCAAAAACCAAGGGAACACCCCATGCCCGCCTTCAGCAAAATCCTGATCGCCAACCGCGGTGAAATCGCCTGCCGCATCCAGAGCTCTGCGCAAGCGCTGGGCTACCGCACCGTCGCCGTGTTCAGCGATGCCGACGCCGAGGCATTGCACGTGCAGATGGCCGACGAAGCGGTGAACATCGGCCCGGCCCCGGTGCAGCAGTCATATCTGAACATTGCGGCGATCATCGACGCCGCCCGGCGCACCGGTGCCGATGCGGTCCACCCTGGTTATGGCTTCCTCTCGGAAAACGCAGCATTCGCCCTCGCCTGCCAACAGGCCGGCATCATCTTCATCGGCCCCAGCCCCGAGGCCATAGAGTTGATGGGCAGCAAACGCCTGTCGAAACTCGCCATGATCAAAGCGGGCGTGTCCTGCATCAAAGGCTATCAGGGCAGCGAACAGGACGATGCGACCCTGAACCGCGAAGCCGAACGCATCGGTTACCCGCTGATGATCAAGGCCAGTGCAGGCGGTGGCGGTCGTGGCATGCGCCTGGTGCACAGCGCTGGAGAATTGCTGGAGCAACTCCGTACCGCACGCTCCGAGGCGCTGCACGGATTTGGCAGCGACGAACTGATCCTCGAGCAAGCCTTGATCGACCCGCGTCACGTCGAGATTCAGGTGTTCGGCGATCAGCACGGCAACCTGATCTACCTCGGCGAGCGCGATTGTTCGATCCAGCGCCGCCACCAGAAAATCATCGAGGAAGCGCCCTGCCCGGTAATGACCGCCGAGTTGCGCCAGGCCATGGGCAAAGCGGCGCTCAAGGCTGGGCGCGCGGTGAATTATGTCGGCGCTGGCACTGTGGAGTTCCTGCTGGATGCTCGCGGGCAGTTTTACTTCTTGGAGATGAACACCCGGCTGCAAGTGGAACACCCGGTGACAGAGCTGGTCACCGGTCTCGATCTGGTGGCTTGGCAGTTTCACGTCGCCGAAGGACTGCCACTGCCGTTGCGACAGGAACAAGTGCAGCTCAACGGGCATGCCATGGAGGTGCGCCTGTACGCCGAAGACCCAGCCCAGGGATTTGTGCCGCAAACCGGGCGAATCGCAGCCTGGGAACCTGCGTTGCAGGGCAGCGTGCGGATCGACCATGGGTTGATCGAAGGCCAGTCTGTCAGCCCGTTCTATGACCCGATGCTGGGCAAGCTCATCGCCCACGGCGCCACCCGCGAAGAAGCCCGGCGCAAGTTGCTCCGGGCGGTACAAGACAGCGTGCTGCTGGGCGTGCAAAGCAATCAGCGCTTGCTCGCCAGCCTGCTGGAACATCCGCAGTTCATCAGCGGCGAGTTCAGCACCGGATTCATCCCCACGTACTTCGCCGATCATCTCTGCCTGCATCCCCATGTGCCGAGTATCGAAGAACTGGCCATCGCCGCGGCGCTGTTTTATCAAGCCTCGGCACAGGCTCACCGCGCCCCGCTGGCCGGTTGGCGCAACAACGCCAGCGCGCCTTTGCACTACCGAATCGGCCACGAGGATCAAGATTGGCCGGTGGAACTGAACGCTGAACCCGGCAAGCCCTACCGTGCTCAGGTTGGCGCTCGCGCCCTCGAACTGAAAGTCATCGGATGCGACGGACGCTGGGCCACCCTGGAAATCGACGGCATCCGCCAACGCCATGCCTACCGCCTCAAGGCTGGGGAACTCTGGTTGTTCACGCGCCCCGGCAGCCTGCGGCTGGTCGATCGGACCCAGGCGCTGGTCAGCAGCCAGGCCAGTGTCAGTTCCGGCACGCTCAAAGCGCCGATGGACGGGGCGATCGTCGATGTACTGGTCAGCGAGGGCAGCCCGGTCAGCAAAGGTCAGTTGCTGGTGGTGCTCGAAGCCATGAAAATGGAGCATCCGCTCAAATCGGGTATCGACGGCGTGCTCAAACGCTTGCAGGTAAGGGTCGGCGATCAGGTCAAAAATCGTCAGATTTTGTTGGAGGTCGAATAAGCCGCTAGGCGGATCCGCCGGGTTTGGCTACGCTCAAGCCCATCAGGACTCGGATACCAGGAACCCTGCGATGCCTCACTGGTTGGTCATTGATCTGGAAGCCACCACCGATGAGGGTGGCTGGCCAGTAACAGAAATGGAAATCATCGAAATCGGTGCCACCCTCGTGGACCGCAAGGGCCAGGAACTGGATCACTTCCAGTGCTTCGTGCGCCCGTTGCGCCGGCCCTTGCTGACGCCGTTTTGCCGGGAATTGACCCACATCACCCAGGCCAATATCGATGCCGCACAGCCGCTCACCGATGTTTGGCCGTTGTTCGAACGCTGGCTCAGCCAACATCACGCGCGCCTGGAAGGCTGGGCCAGTTGGGGCGATTATGACCGCAAACAACTGCTTCAGGATTGGCAGCGCCTGCAACTCGACAGCGCCCTGAGCCGGGTGCCGCACATGAACCTCAAACAACGCTTCGCCAAGGCTTGTCGGCTCGAGCGCCCGCTGAACCTCAATGGAGCCTTGCAACTGGCGGGCCTGCAGTTCAACGGCCAGCAGCATCGGGCACTGGAAGACGCGCGCAATACTGCGCGATTGTTACCGCTGATTTTCCCCGCTAATCCTTGAGTGCAGGAGGTGACGCCTATCGACACCTTGTGCATACTGGCCGGCCCTTTTTAGCCCTTTTCGAGGAACCGCCCATGTTTAAAGTCAACGAGTACTTCGACGGCACCGTCAAGTCGATCGCCTTTGGCACCGCTGAAGGTCCAGCGACCATCGGCGTCATGGCACCGGGCGAATACGAATTCGGCACCAGCCAGCGCGAAATCATGCACGTGGTGTCCGGCGCCCTGACCGTCAAACTGCCTGACAGCGACACTTGGGAAACCTTCGCCGCCGGCAGCCAGTTCAACGTGCCCGCCAACAGCAAGTTCCAGCTCAAAGTGGCCGTCGACACCGCTTACCTGTGCGAATACCGCGGCTAACCCCCCGGGTTTTCACAGCGACAAAAAAATGCCCGCGTTCTTGGACGCGGGCATTTTTTCATTTTGAAGGGCATTTATTCGAGGATCGTCACCGGCATGCCGACTTCGAGCCGGCCATTGCCGTCGTTGACCAGGTTCTGTCCAAACATCGCGCCGTCGGCCTCGGTGCGGTATTTCTGCAATGTAGCCAGCGGTTCACGATCTTCGCTGCGTTCGCCGGTCTGCGGGTCGATGGTGGTCAGAATGCAGCGTGAGCAGGACTTGACCACGCGAAACTCGACATCGCCAATGCGGATGCGCTTCCAGCGATCTTCGGCATACGCTTCACTGCCCTCGATTACCAGATTGGGCCGGAAACGCAACATCTCCAGCGGCCGCCCGACCTTGCTCGACAAGTCTTCCAGCGACGCCTGACCAATCAGCAACAACGGAAAGCCGTCGGCAAAAGCCACCTGATCATCGTCCTTGCCGTAGCCGGCCTGGGTGGTCCGTGCGCGATCAAGCGGCACTTGCACCAGACGCGTCGGCTTGCCGATGAATTCACTGACCCAGGCGCCCGCCGCATCGCCGGCATCGGGGACGCGCAAGGTGTCGCGCCAGATGGTCACGCCGCGCAGCTCGGCGTCGCCACCAGGCAATGCAATATCGATCGGTGAATGACCCGGGGCGCTGAGGGTCAAGCCGCCATCGGCATTCCACAATGCTGACAGCTGACTCATTTTCGCCACCGCGCGCTGGGTCAGAAAGCGCCCACTGGCCTCGTCTACCAGCATCCAGCGTCGATCACCGTCCAGTCCCAGTTTGTCCAGGCTGACCTGATTCAGGGTCTCGCCCTTGCCGGATTTCAACGGAAAACGATAAAGCGCGCTCAGACGCATGGCCAGCTCCCTAGAGGGTAAAAACGCCACCCTATACGAGCTTGTTTGCCGAATCAAAGGCCGATGTCAAACCAGCCTCTGCTCGTGCTGTCAGGCAGGTACTGCGTCGAGCATCAGGCGCTGGCGCACCACGTCGACGAGTTTGTCGGGCTGGAACTTGGAGAGGAAGTTGTCGCAGCCGACCTTCTTGACCATCGAGTCGTTGAAGCTGCCCGACAGCGAGGTGTGCAAGACCACATAAAGGCCGCGCAAACGGGGGTCGTTACGGATTTCGGTGGTCAATCGATAGCCGTCCATTTCCGGCATTTCCGCATCGGTGAAGATCATCAGCAGCTTGTCAGTCATGACTTCGCCCGTATCGGCCCAGGCCTTGAGCATGTTCAGCGCCTTCAAGCCATCGCTGGCAATGTGCATCTTCACGCCCAACTGACCCAAGGTGTCGCGCAATTGCGACAAGGCCACGTTCGAGTCATCCACCAACAGCACTTCACGGCCACGGGCGCGCTCCAGAACCGGATCGTCGAGTTTTTCACGCGATACCTTCGCGTTGTACGGAACGATCTCGGCCAGGACTTTCTCGACGTCGATGATTTCCACCAACTGATCATCGACCTTGCTGATGGCGGTCAGGTAATGCTGGCGACCGGCGCTGGTTGGCGGCGGCAAAATGGCTTCCCAGTTCATGTTGACGATGCGGTCCACACCACCGACCAGGAACGCCTGCACCGAGCGGTTGTACTCGGTGACGATGATGGTACTGGTTGGGCTTGGCACCAGCGGACGCATGCCGATGGCCTGGGACAGGTCAATCACCGGCAACGTCTGGCCACGCAGGTTGACCACACCGCAAACAAAGGGGTGGCGTTGTGGCATCAGGGTCAGCTTCGGCAGCTGCAGCACTTCCTGGACCTTGAAGACGTTGATCGCGAACAATTGCCGCCCGGCCAGTCGGAACATGAGAATTTCCAGGCGATTCTCACCCACCAGTTGCGTGCGTTGGTCTACCGTGTCGAGAATGCCGGCCATTAATGACTCCTGGGCTTGTTCTGATGAATTCACTAAAGGAGTTATCGGCTGTTTTTGCCGGACCTTGACCCTCAGACAAAATGCCACGATCAAACATTGATGTCACATTAACATCATGCTTTACTGGCTCCGTGATTTCATCTGCTTTCATTTCCTGCGGCGCGACCTCGGTTTGCACGTTAGGTTCCCCTGCGTAAGGGATTCCCCTAGTAACAATCAGGCCCAACCTGATATTCGCAATATCCAATAGCCATTAATGTGACGCCATTCTCATTGCATGAACGGAGTCAGGCTTTTGTGTGCGATCGCAGGTCAGTGGCCATCCACCCTCTCGAGTTCCCCAGCCGGCGCTCAAACCTGCCAGAGCGCGATCTCACGAAAGCTTGGCAGCGCCGGGATACGTATGGTTCTCGTCGGCACACACGACATTCCCTCATCTGACATGACGTTGTGGAGATAAGCATGCCGAACGACACCAAAGAGTGGGCTCAGCGATTTCCAGAGTTCCTCGTCGAGGCTGAAACACTCTTGGCCAAATCCGAGGAATGCCTGAGTCATTTGCAACTGATCAGCAATGACAAGGACGCTATCGATTGCATGCTCAGCACCCTTCTCAAGCTGTCCAGCAAGGCCGATGCTCTGGCACTGGCGGCGGTCTCGGAATTCTCACTGCATATTCATGGATTGCTGAGCCACGCGCAGAACCACATGGACCTGCATGATCAAGCCCTGGACGCGCTCAAGGACTGCTTCACTTTAATGGCCTGGCAACTCGAACTCATCGATCAGACTACCGGCCACCTTGGTCTCGATGACAGTGAACAGACCTCGCTGATTGAAGCGTTTGCGTTTCAAGTGGGGCAAAGTCAGTTTCAGCCTCCCAGCCATTCCAGACCGTTCAGGTTGGTTTCGTTCTCAGAACGGCAAGCTTAAAAACATCGGTCCTACCCGTTCTATTGCCATGACGCCGCCCTATAACTTGATGCGCTCATGTCGCAACTGTCTCGACTTCAGATAGTGCCTGGCAATAAAAACAAAATGCTGGTGATCGATATCTTCCAACGATAAAAATCGAAAGTTTTTCCATTGTGGAACCATCGTCCAGATACCATATTTTAACTATATCGAACTATATCCCGTACGCGACCAACGGTATGTTAAGTGGTAGTATGCCGACCATTAGTTGACGCCAATTAATGGCACAGTGACTCCAGCCAAGCACCATGAAGGCTGCATTTCCAGCACTGAACCACAGCCATGAAGGCGACTTCACAACAATTTCCATACAGGGACCCGTCAGCCTTTATGGCCGGTCTGCCCGCAGCGAACTTCCATTGGCTCCATCCGCTATGTACGCCAGCCTCAAGTCAATTACCCTGCGGCCACCTTCTCGAAAAAACGCGCGCCGGTTCACGCTTTTACTGTGCACCTGCTCGGCGCTTGGCAGCCTGCTGGTCTATAGCTTGTCCATGCCTCTGCCGTTGAGTCTGCTGGTGCTCAATAGTGCAGCGTTGACCTGTGTCTGGGTGGGACATTGCCTCTCGCGCAAATCGATAAAGTTTCAACCTCAAGAACTGGCTGACCGACTGCTCCAAGTGCAGGAAAACGAACGCCACCGGCTCAGTCGGGAACTGCATGATGACATCGGTCAATTGCTGACCGCCGCAAAACTTCAAAGTGAATGGCTCAAACGTCGATTGCCCGAAGAACTGCAGGGTCAGTGTTCGGTACTTTGCGATACGCTGGACGAAACCCTGACCAAGGTTCGTGACGTCTCGGCCATCCTGAACCCGCGACAACTGGCCAGTCTCGGGCTGGAAGCCAGTCTGCGCGCACACTTACTCAAGACACTGGCCAATACCTCCATGCATTGGAGCCTGGAATGCCATCAGCGCTTGACGGGCATACCGGAAGAAATGGCGGTGGCGGCTTTTCGAATCACTCAAGAAGCAGTGACCAATATACTGCGTCATGCCGAGGCCAAAAATCTGTTGGTCCGCCTGCAACGCCAGCCCCAGGGCCTGACCCTGTTGATCCGCGATGATGGCCTGGGTTTCGCGCCAGCGGCAGATCCCGCTCGCGAAGGGCAACGCGGAATGGCCGGGATGTCGGAACGGATCGATCAATTAGGTGGCACACTGACCGTGATCAGCGAACCCGGCAAAGGCACTCAAATAGAAGCACTCTTCCCGTGGGCGCCCCGTGCGCTAGAACGGGCCAGTACGAATAAGGTTATGCATTGACTTGTAACTTACTTCTGGTGGACGACCACTCGCTTATCAGGGCTGGCGTGCGCGCTCTGGTGCTGGATATTCCCGGCTATGCGGTAATCGGGGAGGCTAATGACGGCTCGCTGTTGGTCGAGATGGTCGAGCAGCTGTCCCCGGACATCATTCTGCTGGATATTTCCATGAAGGAAACCGGTGGTCTTGAAGCCTTGCAGCGACTCAAGCGCGTACGCCCCCAGTGCAAAGTACTTATCCTGTCGATGCACACTGACCCGGCGCTTATCATGCAAGCACTGGAATCAGGGGCGCATGGCTACCTGCTCAAGGACACCACAGCCACCGAACTCGAACATGCCCTGGATGCCTTGCGCAATAACGAACGCTATCTGAGCCCGGCCATTGCCCATACCGTCATCAATCAGGCACTGACCCGAACCCAGAAAAATCAGGTGCAAGCCCAGGACTCGCACAACCTGACGGCACGTCAACTGGAAATCCTGCGACTGATTGTTCGTGGCAAATCCACCCGGGAGATCGCCAATGGCCTGGCTCTGAGCATCAAGACTGTCGAAACCCACCGCTCGCAGATCATGAAACGCTTGCAGATCTATGATGTGGCCGGCCTGGTGCTGTTCGCCGTGCGTGAGCAAATCATCAGTCTGGACGATTAGCTGGACTCGAGACGCTCAGCAGCGGCGAGCCCTCGGGCAAATGCACACGCAATGCCGCCGGGCGCGCCGAGAAACGCAGACTGTCGCCTTCCAGAGGCTCACCATCAAGGTTGATATAAAGGCCCTCCGAAACTTTGATCTCGACCCATGGCAAACGAGCGCGCACAAACATGTTGTCGATTCCGAAGCCATCGGTCAGCAGGTCTTTCAAGGTACCGACCAATTCCTGTGGCGCGGGCAAAATGCTGATATCCAGTAGTCCATCGTCAGCCAGCGCCTGAGGGCACAGCACATGACCACCGCCAGCCTGTCGGCCATTGCCGATGCCCAATGCCAACAATTCGCCGCGCCAGTGAAAATCCGGTCCCTGCAACTCGCCATAGGCCGCATGCAACTCACTAAAGCGCGATAAACCCGTGAAGAGATAAGCGGCGCCTCCAAGAATCTTTTTCAGATCCTCGGAGGTGTTGGCCGTGACCTGACTGCCAAAGCCGCCCGTGGCCATGTTCAGGAAAACCTGCCCGCCGACTTCGCCCAGATCAATGGCTCGCGGGGCAGTCTCCAGAAGATCCAACGCCTGCGCGGGCTCCAGAGGCACACCGGCGGCGCGAGCAAAATCGTTGGCGGTGCCCAAGGGCAAAAGCACCAGGCTTGCCTGCGTCGAATGCGCCGCCATGGCTTCGGCAATATCACGCAAGGTGCCATCACCGCCGCCGGCAATCAATTGCGTATAACCTGCCGTCAGAGCTTCCTTCACCAACCGCTGCGCATCACCGGCCTCCCAGGTCAGTCGAACAGCCAGTTTCCAGCCTTGCTGGCGCTTGCCTTCGACGGCTGCACGGACCTCCTCATTAAGTGCCTGCTTGCCATGCAGAATCAACAGCGCGTTGCGATCGCTCATTTTTGCTACTCCCATATCCGCAATTCCATAGGATATGTTGACCTCGCAGCCCCTGATAAAAGTCGACAGGATTCCAATTATTTCCAAGGGAAGGAAACGTGCGTCCTACAGAGCGGTATTTTTTCTTACAAAACATAAGGAATCGGCTCAATTGACCCACCCGAACAATTGGTACACCGTTGGATCCGGTTATCAGTTATCACCCGTTAATTTACACAGGGACGTGACAACAATGAATGAAACCCCCTTGAGGGCCTCAAAAAGCGCAAGCAACAATGGCATTGGTCACTTGAATGGTTTTAACGCAAGGAGCCAGCTACTTCATGCAAAGCCATGACTTCAGACTACCGATAACCCCGGTCGCGCCGTTCGCAGAAAATCGCGCCAATCATCAGGCTGAAATCAAAAACAGCGCAAAGCCCGCCGGAGAAGTTGATATGGAACCTCGCGTCATTGAACTGGAGACTCACCTCAAGTACATCCGCAGAGACATGGATGAAGTCCGGGGTGACGTCAAATCCATCAAACACAGGCTTGCCTATTCAGCTGGCGGAACAGCCGTGATCCTGGGACTTCTGGCCTGGATCGCCAACAGCCGCTTCGACCAGGTGGTAACACTTCTGGCAAATTGACGAATGATCATGCACGCAAGCCCAATGCCATTAACCGGGCTTGCGTGGCAAAACCAGTGCCTGTTCAGCTCAAGACTTCACTCAGCGGGATGAAGCTCACCCAATCACCCTCGATCAGCGTACGGTCCTCCAGCACTTCGACCAAACCGTCAGCCCAGGCAGCACTGCGCAGTACGCCAGAGCTCTGATTTCCGTAGATGATTGCCCGGCCGTTCTCCAGACGTCCGCGCAAATACTCACGTCGGTTACCAGCCTTTGGCCAGACAAACCCTGCCGGCACCTGAAACTTCAGGGGCTCAACTTCTTTTACGCCTTGGCGGCGCAAAAGGTAGGGCCTTGCCAACAGAGCAAAAGTCACCAGGGTCGACGCCGGATTGCCGGGCAAACCAATCACAGGCACGCCACGAAAATGCCCGAACGTCAGCGGCTTACCTGGTTTGATGGCAAGCTTCCACAGAGTCAATTCGCCCTCTTCCCGCAAGGCAATGCCCAGAAAGTCGGCCTCTCCTACCGATACGCCACCGGTCGAAAGAATCAGGTCGACATCCTTTAACTCACCAAGGCGGGCACGAGTGGTCGCTAAATCATCGGGAAGAATGCCAGCATCGATCACCTCACAACCCAAGCGCTGCAACCAGCTGCAGAGCAATACTCGATTACTGTTGTAGATCTGTCCCGGCCCAAGGGCCAGGCCGGGCTCAATCAACTCATCACCGGTAGACAACACCGCAACACGAACCTTGCGAACCACGTCCAGCTCAGCGCATCCCAGCGATGCCGCCAGCCCCTGCTCGATAGCCCCCAGACGCGTTCCGACGGGCAAGATCAACTCACCAACAGTGGTTTCCTGACCTTGTGGACGGATGTTCTGTCCTGGGTTCATGGTCTCGGTGAAACGTACCCGCTCATCCGCCTGAACCTCGGCATTCTCTTGCATCTCGACACAGTCGGCGCCTGCGGGCACCGGCGCGCCGGTGAAGATTCGTGCACAGGTACCTGGCTTTAAAGGCTCCGGGGCCTGGCCTGCAAAAATCTTCTGACTGACCACCAACGGCTGTCCTGTCCAGTCGGCCAGGTTCAAGGCATAACCGTCCATGGCACTGTTGGGCCAAGGCGGCAAATCAAGTGTCGAGACCAGGTCAGCGGCCAGTACACGCCCCTGAACCTGCGCCAACGGCAAGCGTTCGTGTTCGCGAATCTTCGAGGCGTCGGCCATTTCCAGTAAGCGCGCCAGTGCCACCTCGACAGCCATCAGACTGCCAGTCTTGCCTGGCTTACCCACGGGTTTCACAGGGTGCCGCCTGTTTCAGATGGGCCACGAAATTGCATGGACGGTGACGCGAATCCAGTTGCTCGGCGAGAATGCCGTCCCAACCGGTGCGCACCGCATTGGTCGAGCCCGGCAAACAGCAGACCAGCGTGCCATTGGCCAGACCGGCCAAGGCCCGGGATTGAACAGTCGAGGTACCGATATCCGCTACCGATATCTGCCGGAACAATTCACCAAAACCATCGACCTGCTTATCCAGCAGGCAATTCACGGCTTCGGGTGTGCTGTCGCGACCGGTGAACCCGGTACCGCCAGTGATCAGCACCACTTGCACGACTTCATCGGCAATCCAGTTGGCGACTTGCGCGCGAATTTTGTAGAGGTCATCTTTAAGCAATACACGGGCCGCCAGGTTATGACCGGCAGCGCTCAAACGGTCGACGAAGACCTGGCCTGAGGTATCGGTTTCCAGGGTACGGGTATCGCTGACAGTCAGCACCGCGATGTTGAGCGGTGCGAAAGGTACATCAGCCTTGGCTTTCATAGGCTCGTCCAGTTGTAGGAGAAACAGCCCGGTGTTATATCACAGCGCCTCATTTTTTCGCCGCCCCCATGGAGAAGTGCGATGACCTCGAATACACCTCTGGCGCCTTGCTCCATTCTGCTCCTGGCTGGCGGGCGCGGCCAACGCATGGGCGGTCAGGACAAGGGTTTGCTGGATTGGCACGGCGAACCGCTGATCGTGCATCTGCACCGCAAGACACGCCCGCTGAGTGATGACCTGATCATCTCCTGCAACAGAAACCTGGAAAAATATGCGCCTTATGCGGATCTGTTGGTCCATGACGACGAAGGCGACTTTCCGGGACCGTTGGCAGGTATTCGCGCAGGCCTGAAAGCTGCCCGCCATCCTCATCTGCTGGTGCTGCCCTGCGATGTGCCACGCATCGATGCGGCGCTGCTCCAGAGCATGCGTGAAACTGCCGGGCAGCATCCGGACAAACCGCTGATGCTGCGCCATGGCGAACACTGGGAACCCTTGCTGTGCATGATTCCCGTCGCCCTTTCAGCCGCTTTCGAGACCGCCTGGAACGAAGGCGAGCGCAGCCCGGGCCGCCTTATGCGCAAACTGGGCGCCACAGCCCTGCAATGCCCGGATAACGACGCTCGCCTGGCCAATCTCAATACGCCGGAACTGTTAAGCACACACCGCACTGTGTCAGACTGACAGCGAAGGAACTTGCGCGCGTTGTATACGTCTCAAGCTCAGCAATCAAAAGAATTCCCATTCGGAGACACACACATGACTCAACGGACCCTCGCCACTTTCATGCTCGCACTGGGCCTTGCCACCCTCGCCGGTTGCGCATCACCTACAGTGATCACCTTGAATGACGGTCGAGAAATCCAGGCCGTCGACGCGCCTAAGTACGATGAAGAATCGGGCTTTTACGAATTCGAACAACTGGATGGCAAGCAAACCCGCGTCAACAAAGATCAGGTCCGTACCGTTAAAGATCTGTAATCTTTACGGCGACAACCGGATACAGAAAAGCCCGCTTTAAAAGCGGGCTTTTTCGTGGCTGAAGAAAAGCAGAATCGTTAACCCTGCGATCACCACTGCAAGGTGATGGCGCTTTCGAATTCTCTTTCCTGCCCCGTGACCGGATCGACAAATCGCAGCCCTTGGGCCAACAGCTTCATGGGGTTGGCATAGTCATCTTCAACGTCCTTGAGCACCCGCGGATAGAACGGATCATTGCAGATGCTGGCCCCCAGGGCTGTCATGTGAACTCGCAACTGATGTTTCTTGCCCGTCACCGGGTACAGCGCATAACGCCAGAGTTCACCGTTCTTTTCCCTGACCTCGACAGCCGTCTCGGTATTGCTGATACCCGGACCTTCCTGCATGCGAAAAAACGGCTCGCCATCGATAAGTCGACTTTTATGGATCAGCGGGAAGGAGTGTTCCGGCAATGCCCGGGCGATAGCTTCATAGCGCTTTTCGATCTGTCGTGTAGGAAACAATGACTGATACGCCGACCGACTCTGAGGGTTGGCTGAAAACAGCACCAGCCCCGCCGTATGCCGGTCAATGCGATGCAAAGGCACCAGATGCGGGTTATCCAGTCGACGGATCAGCCGTCGCAGCAATGTCTGCTCCACGTATTCGCCCGCCGGAGTCACGGGCAGAAAGTGGGGTTTGTCTGCCACCACCAGATGCTCGTCGGCATAGAGGATCGACTCCACCACCGGGATCGGTTTTTCGTCCGGCACCTCACGAAAATAATGAATCCGCAGACCTTCCTTGTAAGGCAGGTCCAGGGCGATCGGCAGCCCTTGCCCATCGAGGACACGACCGCGAGCAATTCTGTCCAGCCATTGTTCACGACCGATGGCGCTAAAGTGCTCGCACAGGCAATCGAGTACGGTCTGCCACGACCCCGGCGGCAGATAGAGCGTGCTGGCCTGGTTATGTGCAGCAGAAAAAGATGAAATGGACATACGAAAAGCTCTAACCCTCAATGCAGGGCGGCATTATCCAACAGTGGCCGGAACGAACCTAGAAGAGAATCCTCAGGCCGGTATCGACTGTGTTCGAGCGGCCGCCTCGGTGAACTCCTTGAGCCAGCGCAGCACATCCACCGCTTCCCAGCGACCCGGGTCATAAAGCGCATACAACAAACCCTGATAGCCCACGACATCCAGCTGCCGGTGATAGCCCGCACGCTGGAACAAGGCTTCGATTTCGGCGAAACAGGTATTGAAATGCAGTTTGTTGAAGGGCGTTTTCCCCTCCGTGACCAGGCCATCCAAACGCAGTTCGAGGACGGCCTCGCGCACCACGTCCGCCGACATCCGGTTCACGCTGTTCTTCAATTGTTCGACATTGACCAAGGTTCATCCCTCTGACGTCCGGGATCGACTGCCAAACCCGAAACAGGGAACGCATGGCAGGCAATCTGAATAACTGTATGCCCATACAGTAACCGAATAACCAACCTTTCGCCAATGGATGAAACGAGGACTGCGACAGGTGGGGCGTCTTCAACCGGCGTCGCGGCTCAGGAACGCTACAACCTGATCCGCATCGAAGGGCCAATCGAGTTCAGCGCCGTTATCAAGACGCCGCAGCACCGGTATACGCAAACCATAGTCTTCGACCCAGTCTTCGTTTTCGGCGATGTCGACCAACTCCACCAACAAACCGTTTTCGACAAAGGGCATCAGAAGTGCTTCGGCGACTTCACAAAGATGGCAACCAAGGGTGCCGAATAGGCGACATTCAGGAGGCATGACGACAAGACCCATCGAAGTAAGCGCTCATTCTAGGCCCGCTATCAAAAGCCGTCGAGCCGCTGCCCGATCTGTCTGAGCAATGGCTGATTTCAAGAGATTTCGGCAAACTCCTGACGCAAATCATTCGCCTCAACTGCCACTTGCGCGATGCTCGCCTCTTTTTTGCCTCTACGCTTGAGTAGCCAGAACCCTCACCCGGAGTTTATGTGTTCGCCAATCTGTTGATCATCTTCACCTCCTCTCTGGTGGTGATTGCACTGTTCCAGCGCCTGCGCTTGCCACCGGTGCTGGGCTACCTGTGCGTGGGGCTGATGATCGGGCCGACAGCATTCAACTGGGTGAATGAAAGCGAAGATTTACCCGACCTTGCCGAGTTGGGCGTGGTCTTTTTGCTGTTTTCTCTCGGGCTTGAGTTTTCCTTGTCGAAAATGCTCGCATTGCGCCAGGTGGTATTTGGCCTGGGCAGCCTGCAAGTGCTGGGTTCCGCGATTGTGCTGGGCGGTTTGCTGATGCTGTTTGGCATGCCGACCATATCTGCACTGTTACTCGGTGCCGGTTTGGCGCTGTCGTCCACCGCAATTGTCAGCAAGGAGTTGAGCAGCCTCGGTGAGCTTTTCAGCCGCCACGGCCAGAATGCCATTGCCGTGCTGTTGTTCCAGGACGTGGTCGCGGTGTTGCTGCTGACCCTGGTGCCGGTGTTCGCCGGCAGCAGCGACCAGGCCTGGTATTGGGCGCTGCCATTGACGTTGGGCAAGACTATCGTGCTGTTCGTCGGTCTGCTGCTGGTCAGTCGCTGGTTTTTGCCACGTCTGTTTCATGAAGTCGCCGGGGCCCGCTCCGCTGAGCTGTTCGTGCTGTTGGCGCTGGTGATCGTTCTGCTGACGGCCTGGCTGACTCACCTGCTCGGTCTCTCCCCAGCCCTGGGCGCCTTTCTCGCCGGCATGCTACTGGGGGAAAGCCACTACCGGCATCAGATCGAGGCGGACATCCGTCCGTTTCGCGACATTCTGCTCGGGGTGTTCTTCGTCAGCATCGGCATGCTGATCGACTTGCGACTGTTTGCCAGCCACGGCCTGCTGATTCTCGGTCTGACGCTGGGGTTGCTGCTGATCAAAGGCACCGTGGTCGCGCTGCTGGTCAAATGGCGCGGCAGCGATGTCGAAACCGCCTGGCGCAGCGGCCTGGCATTGGCTCAAGGGGGCGAATTCTGCTTTGCCCTGATGGCGCAGATGCAGCAGAACAAACTGATGCCCGCTGACTTCGGTGGCCTGCTGCTGGCCGCCACGTTCTGCTCGATGCTGGTAACGCCTTTACTGCTGCGCGCAGCTCCCCACATCGCCACACGTTTGCACCACAAGCCCAACGAAGAAGCCGAGCTCGAAGAAATCAGCGCGCTCAATGCAGGCTTGCACAATCACGTAGTAATTTGTGGCTACGGCCGCGTGGGCCAATCCATCGGGCGGGTCCTGCGTAATGTAGGTCAACCTTACATTGCGCTGGATACCGACCCGGTGCGGGTTCAGGAAGCAGCCGTCAATGAAAGCTGTGTTCATTACGGCGACTCACGTCGCGGCGAGTTGCTGGTCGCGATAGGGCTGGAACGCGCCAGACTGCTGGTGGTCGCCGTGGACCAGACGGACATCGCACTGTTGATCCTCAAGGAAGCACGCCGCTTCAACCCGAGCGTGTCGATCCTGGTGCGCACACGGGACGACAGTCAGTTGGCCGAGTTGAAGGCCGCCGGCGCCAGCGAAGTCGTACCCGAGTTGCTGGAGTCGAGCCTGATGCTCGCCTCCCACGCGCTGATCATGCTGGGCATACCCGGCCAGCAGGTGCGAGACCGGGTCGACCAGGTACGGCGTGACCGTTATCGTCTGCTGCACGGTTTTTACCCCGGTGCCGACGATGAGGAACGGTGATTCAATCCTGACTCACGGCACCGATCTTGTGCACCGACAAGTCCGCGCCGTAATACTCCTCTTCCTGGCTCAGGCGCAGACCATGGAACGCCTTGATCGCGCCATACACCGCAAAACCGCCGGCCAGCGCTACGATCACCCCCAGAGAAGTGCCGATCAACTGACTGATCAGGCTCACGCCCCCCAAACCACCCAAGGCGGTTTGGCCAAAGATGCCGCAAGCGATCCCGCCCCAGACACCACACAGTCCATGCAAAGGCCAGACGCCCAGCACATCATCGATACGCCATTTGCCTTGAGCCGCAGTAAAGCACCAGACAAACAGTGCCCCGGCGATGGCACCGGTCACCAGTGCGCCCACCGGGTGCATCAAGTCCGAGCCGGCGCAGATCGCCACCAGTCCCGCCAATGGGCCGTTATGCAGAAAGCCCGGGTCATTGCGCCCGACGATCAACGCCGCCACGGTGCCACCGACCATGGCCATCAGCGAGTTCACCGCCACCAGCCCGCTGACCCCTTGCAGGGTCTGGGCGCTCATCACGTTGAAGCCGAACCAGCCGACGATCAAAATCCACGAACCCAACGCAAGAAAGGGAATGCTCGACGGTGCGAATGCCACCAGTCTTCCGTCGCGATAACGACCTTGCCTTGGGCCGAGCAACAACACCGCCGCGAGTGCCAGCCAGCCGCCCATGGCGTGAACCACCACGGAGCCTGCGAAGTCATGAAAACTGGCACCGAACCGTTCCAGCAACCAGGCTTGCAAACCAAAGTTGCCATTCCAGATCATGCCTTCGAAGAAGGGATAGATGAATGCCACGATCAGCGCCGTCGCACACAACTGAGGGACGAACCGGGCACGCTCGGCGATGCCTCCCGAAATGATTGCCGGTATCGCCGCAGCAAAGGTCAGCAGAAAGAAAAATTTCACCAGCCCATAGCCATGGTCGGCAGTAATCACCGCCGCCGGTTGCATGAAAGTGACCCCATAAGAAATCCAATAGCCTATAAAGAAGTAGGCCAGGGTCGAGATGGCGAAGTCGCTGAGGATTTTCGACAAGGCATTGACCTGGTTCTTTTGTCGAACCGTACCCACCTCGAGAAAGGCAAAACCGGCGTGCATGGCCAAGACCATGACCGCACCGATAAGAATGAACAACGTATTGGAGCTATGGACCAGACTGTCCACAGCACTTTGCAGATTTTCCATGGATTGGCAGACCTGAAGGCTGAAAAAAGCACCAAAGCAGTTCGCGCAGACGACTGACGCACCAAGTTGCAGCTCATCCAGACCGCAGTACTAATCTGGATGAACCGGTTTGGCGCACAAAACCGCAGCCTCTGCGCGAGTTTTGATTATTTGAGTTAAGGTTTTACTGAAATCATGCCCGGCAACAGCGCAATGGCGCAGGCTGACGCACCACGACACAGCAAAAGTTGTACCAGTCATTTGTACTGAACCTTCACGCAAAGCTCATACTCGAACGCTTCAGAAGCCACTTACGGAGATCACCAATGGCACGCACCACAGCAAAGACTGCTCAAGAAGTTCTGATGGAAGATTTTCAGACGCTGGTCACCGACACTGAAAGGTTGCTGGAACACACCAAATCCCTGGCTGGCGATCAAGCCGATGAGTTGCGCCAGCAGATCCATGACAGTCTGCTGCGCGCGCGGGAAACCCTGAGATTGACCGAAGACTCGGTGCGCGAGCGCGGCAAAGCTGCTGTCACCGCCACGGAAGATTACGTCCAGGCCAACCCATGGCAATCGGTCGGAATCGCGGCTGGCGTGGGTTTCCTGATTGGCCTGCTAGCCACTCGGCGCTGATATGGCGATCGGCGAATCCGGCCCGTCCGCGACGGGCACCGGCTCATCACCGCGGCGCCTCGGTGCCGCGTTTCTTGGACTGCTGCACAGTCATGTCGAACTGTTCGGCATTGAATTGCAGGAACAAAAAGCACGCACCGTAAGCCTGTTGCTGTTTGCAGGCCTGACGCTGGTCTTTGCCTTGTTATTGCTGGTGGGCTTGTCGACGCTGGTGTTGATCCTGTTTTGGGACACCTATCGCCTGGCAGCAATCATCGGGCTTTGTGTGTTCTATACCCTCGCAGCGTTGTTCTGTGCGATGCGCTTGAGAGCAGCGATTTTCGATGAGTCCTCGCCCTTCCACGGCACCCTGGAAGAGTTGGCCAATGATCGGGAGCGTCTGTTGCCATGAACATGCCTGAACTTCCCCGCAACAGCTCGCGCACAGAAATGCGCAAGGCGCTGATTCGCCTGCGCATGGAAATGCATCGCCAGGAAATTCGCCACGAATCCCAACACCTGCTGCACCCCCTGCAACGGGTGCGTGGCATGACGCAAAACCTGCAAGACGGCCTCGGCATCAAACACGCCCCGCTGTGGGGCATCGCGGCCGTGGTCGGGTTGGGCTTTCTGACCGGCAAAGGTGCCAAGGGTGGCGGTATCGGCAGCCTGACTCGGCTGGCTCGCCTGGGCGTCACGCTGGGGCCACTGATCAAGCTGATCATGCAGAGCTCTTCGCGCAAAAACTAGTCAGTCCTGTTTGGCTGCATTCTTGCAATACCACCAGGATTAACCTCTTTACCGAGAGGTTAATCCTGCGTACCTGCTTGGTGTCCAGGTTTACCCAGAATAAAACCTCACTAAGGAGGCCTCGTGATCGACGGGCAACCGCTCGCCTGCTTTCAGCCGTTCATCGATACTGCCACGGGCCGCATCGCTGGCGTCGAAGCGCTAGGTCGACTGCGTCAGGCCGACGGCCAATTGACCTCAGTAGGACCGCTGTTCGCCGACCCGCGAACCCCCGCCATCGCCCTGCGTCGTCTCGATCGCCAGATTCGCGATGATGCGCTGAGCCGTCTGCATGAAGCGCCCCCGGACTGGTTTCTCAGCCTGAACATATCGCCCCGCTGGATCAGTCGCTTGCGCCGGGACCAGGCACTGCCGAGCCTCAAGCAGCTGAGCAGGCATGGCGTCGACGCGCAACGAATCGTCTTCGAGATCACCGAATTGGGCGGCGACAGCCAGCGTCTTGCCGAAGTCGTGGCCCGTTATCGACAAGCCGGGGCGCGGATCGCCATTGATGATTTCGGTGCCGGTTACTCTCAACTTGATCGCGTGCTGGCCCTGCAACCGGACATTCTCAAGCTCGACATGCGGCTATTCCAGGCCGCTGCATTGGGTGGCCCCAGCAGCGACGTGGTAAAGGCACTGGCGCAAATGGCGGAGAAAACCGGCTGCTGGATTATCGCCGAGGGCGTGGAAACCGAAGCTCAACTGAATTTTGCCCTGGAGTGTGGTTCGCGCTACGTACAGGGCTTTCTGTTCGCCCGTGCGCAAGCTGATTTCTTCGCCACTGATGCCTTTGTCGAGCGCTTCGCGCAACTGCGCCAGCGCTATGTTCAGCAAAAACTGGCTGAGCGCGCTCGCCTGATGATCATGCGCCAGCAACTCAGCGAACTGATGACCATCCTGCAAGCCTGGGCTCAAGCCAGCGCGCCCCTCAGCACCTTGCCGCAACTGGAAGCGTTTCCCTGGCTGTTGCGTTTTTATCAATGCGACCGCCACGGTACGCAGCTGACCCCCAATCTGGAATGGCGCAACAACGGCTGGGAGGCGGATAACCGCTACCTGGGCCATAACTGGTCATGGCGCCCCTACTTCTATCACTTGCTGGCCGAGGGTTGGGATGAGCGCCGGCTGACGCTTTCCAACACCTACCGCGATGCCACCAGCAATCAGTACTGCCTCACCGCCGGGCAATTTTTCGATAACGGCGAGCGACTGCTGCTCATCGATATTGATGCTGCGGGGCTGTAGTTCTTCTTGCAGGTATCGGCTCGAACCGGGAAGCTAGGGAATCAGTCACCTGACGGAGAAACCAGCCTTGGATTGGCAAACCCTGCTTACCCGCGAACGCCTCGGAAAGCCTGTGCACAGCCCGGAAGAACTCGGCCGCAGCCCTTTCCATAAAGACCACGATCGCATTATTTTTTCGGGCGCGTTTCGCCGTCTCGGGCGCAAGACCCAGGTCCATCCGGTCTCCAGCAACGACCACATCCACACGCGCCTGACCCACTCGCTGGAAGTCAGCTGCGTCGGCCGTTCGCTGGGCATGCGCGTTGGTGAAACCATCCGCAGTGCCCTGCCCGACTGGTGCGAACCGAGCGACCTGGGAATGGTGGTGCAATCGGCTTGCCTGGCCCATGACATCGGTAATCCGCCCTTCGGTCATTCCGGTGAAGACGCGATCCGCCACTGGTTCCAGCAGGCCGCTGGCCGTGGCTGGCTGGATGCGATGAGCGAAGCCGAACGCAATGACTTCCTCAATTTCGAAGGCAATGCCCAAGGTTTCCGGGTGCTTACCCAGCTTGAATACCACCAGTTCGAAGGAGGAACCCGGCTGACCTACGCCACGCTGGGCACCTACCTGAAATACCCGTGGACTGCTCGGCACGCCGACTCACTGGGCTACAAGAAGCACAAGTTCGGCTGCTATCAGAGCGAACTGCCGCTGTTGGAACAGATCGCTCATAAACTCGGCCTGCCCCAGCTGGACGAACAACGCTGGGCGCGCCATCCGCTGGTGTATCTGATGGAGGCCGCCGACGACATCTGCTACGCGCTGATCGATCTGGAAGATGGTCTGGAGATGGAGCTGCTGGAATACGCCGAAGTCGAGTCCCTGCTGCTGGACCTGGTGGGCGACGATCTCCCGGAAACCTATCGCCAGCTCGGCCCACAGGATTCGCGTCGGCGCAAACTGGCGATCCTGCGGGGCAAAGCCATCGAACACCTGACCAACGCAGCAGCCCGAGCCTTCGTCGAGCAACAAGACGCGCTGCTGGCCGGCACGCTGCCTGGCGATTTGGTGGAACACATGCATGGCCCAGCCAAACGCTGCGTCTTGAATGCCAAGGACATGGCGCGCAAAAAAATCTTCCAGGACAAGCGCAAGACGCTCCACGAAATCGGCGCCTACACCACCCTGGAAATCCTGCTCAACGCCTTTTGCGGCGCGGCACTGGAGCAGCACAACGGCCGCACGCCATCCTTCAAGAACCGCCGCATACTCGACCTCTTGGGCAACAATGCGCCCGATCCTCATGGCCCATTGCATACCTCTTTCTTGCGCATGATTGATTTCATTGCCGGCATGACCGACAGCTATGCCGGTGAAATGGCGCTGGAAATGACCGGTCGTTCAAGCCCCCGATAAAAACGTATCGATCAGCCGCGTCAGAGACGCTGAGCGGCTGATCGAATGTCTCGATATTCATTTGTATTTCAACGTTGACAGAATCGCCCTACACCTTGTGCAGAGCTGACTGATCGATTGTTCGGCCATATCGCGAAACAATCAAAGTCCCAATGCTCGACAGATGAAGCATGAAAATCCCTATGTTCAAACATGATTGGCGCATCTTGCTGGTGGAAGATCATCCTTTTCAACTAAGAGCGACCCAATACCTGCTCGAGAGTTATGGTTTCACTCAATTGACTACCACCGACAGTGCCGAAGGCGCCTTGCAACACATGCTCAAGGCTGCGCAACCGTTCGATATTCTTCTGTGCGACCAATGCCTGCCCGACCTGCCAGGTCTCGACTTGATTGCATACGCCAGCCACCGGGGGATGATCAGACAGGCAATACTTCTAAGCAGTCTGACATCCATCGAACTGGACGAACTTAAAGTAATGGCCTGCAACCATGATTTGCCCTTGCTCGGTTACTTGATCAAACCACTGAAACAATCAGACTTCAGAAACTTGTTGACCTTGGCCTCTCCATAAAGCGCAAAAAACCAAACACACTAACGCCATGATCAAAACATCAATTCACACCTCTAACTCAATGCTTTCGATCTCTTGACTTTCCCGATCGAACTTTTGCCCTTCTTCATGCAAAACCTAGTTGATACGTAGTCCTATTCTTCTTCATTTGTAGGACTTTTCCTATATTGCCGCTACAGCGACCTCAGTTCATGCGGCCCCTCAACTATCTGAGCTAAGGTGCGCGCTTTATTTGTGCACGTATGGGATTTGATTATGAACTCCGTTTTTATTGTCGACGATCACCCTGTCATTCGCCTCGCCGTTCGAATGCTGCTGGAACATGAAGGTTACAAAGTCGTCGGCGAAACTGACAATGGGGTCGATGCAATGCAGATGGTCCGCGAATGCATGCCTGACCTGATCATCCTCGACATCAGCATTCCCAAACTGGATGGGCTGGAAGTTCTTTCCCGTTTCAACGCCATGAGTACACCACTCAAAACACTGGTATTGACGGCACAGTGTCCGACACTTTTTGGTATTCGCTGCATGCAGTCCGGTGCATCGGGGTATGTATGCAAACAGGAAGACCTGAGTGAACTGATGAGTGCGATCAAAGCAGTCTTGTCAGGTTACAACTATTTCCCCAGTCAGGCCTTGAACCCTGTCCGTCGAGACGACGCGCGCTGGGCCGATCTGGAATTATTCAAATCCGTTAACGATCGGGAGTTGATGGTATTACAACTTTTCGCCCAGGGTCGCACCAACAAAGAGATTGCCAAGGGCATGTTTCTTAGCAACAAAACGGTCAGCACCTATAAAAAACGACTCATGCAAAAACTCAAAGCCAAATCCCTGGTTGAACTCATCGATATGGCAAAACGTAACGCGTTAGTGTGAGAAACAGGATGCCCAGTCGTTTCAAGGATTATCTGATACTCATGGCCGCGGGTTTATGCCTGAGCACCCCGGTTCTCGCGACACAGACGACCAGCGAGCACTACACCCTGCTCAGTCGCTCGACGGCTGGGCACATGGAAGTCCAATTGGATATCTCACAACGACAATGGGTCAAAGAAAAACGTGAATTGATCCTGGGTACATCTGCTCCGGATTATCCTCCTTTCGACCTGACGCTCAGCGGCCAGGACTATGAAGGTTTCACCGCCGATTACGCGGGCATCCTCGGCAACGCTATGGGATTGCCGATCAAAATTCAGCGCTTCGCGTCCCGAGGAGCCGCGATCGAGGCGCTGGAAAAAGGCCAGGTCGACATGCTTGGCACCGCCAATGGGTTCGAGGCCGACAATGCCGAGATTGCCCTATCCATGCCTTATGCGGTGGACCAACCCGTACTGGTGACACGAGAAGGAGAAACCAGATCGCTGACCGATGGGCTTGCCGGCATGCGGCTCAGCATGGTGTATCACTATCTGCCTCTGAATGAGGTCAGGGCGCTGTATCCGAAGGCAATCATCACCTCCTATCCCTCCTACCAGAATGCAATCAATGCGGTTGCCTTCGACCAGGCGGACGTTTTTCTCGGCGACACCATTTCAACCCACTACATGATCAACAAGGGGTATCTGAACAACATCCGCATGGCCAACTTCGGTCAACACGAAGCCCACGGTTTCAGCTTTGCCGTGCAAAAGGACAACCTGGATCTGCTCGGGATCATCAACACGGTACTCAGGGCCATTCCCACCAGCGAGCGAGAAAACATTGCCAAACGCTGGAGTGCCGGCAGCGACATTCTTCTCACCGATCACAAACTGCAACTCAGCCACCGCGAAGAACGCTGGCTGGCACAACATCCGGTCGTGCGCGTCGTGGTCAATGAAGCGTTTGCGCCACTGACGTTTTTCGACAGCGATGGCAACTTTCGGGGCGTCACGGCGGATCTGCTCGAGCTGATCAGATTGCGCACCGGTTTGCGTTTCGAAATCCTGCGCAGCCGAAGCGATGATGCGATGGTCGAGCAGATCGTTAACCATCAGGCCGACCTGATCGCTGCCCTACTCCCTAGCGTCCAACGTGAAACGACGTTGAACTTCAGCCGCCCCTATCTGGAAAACTCCTTTGTGCTGCTGACGCGCAAAGCGGCCGACAGCCCGACAAACCTCACGCAATTGCAGGACAAACGCCTGGCGATCGCCCAAGGCAATCCCCTGGTGGATTACCTGCGCAGCGAATTTCCGCGGATCAACCTGGTTGAAACCCCGGACACATTCAGCGCCGTGCAGTTGCTCGCCGAGGGCCAGGCAGAAGGTGCGGTGAATTCTCTGGTGATCGCCAACTACTTCATCTCATCACGGATCTTCGAACAGGCACTTCAGATCAGTACCACCATCGGCACCCGACAGGCAGCATTTTCCCTGGCGACCGGGCGCGACGCCAAAGAACTGAATGGGATTCTCGACAAGGCACTATTGAGCATTGCACCGGAAGAGCTGGGCATCATCAACAGCCGCTGGCGTGGCTATTCCGCGGCCTCGCAAAGTACCTGGCGCAACTATCACCGGGTGTTCTATCAGATCGTTATCAGCGCCGGCGTGTTGCTGCTGATATCCGTTGCCTGGAACGCCTATATGAGGCGCCAGATAAAACAGCGGCAGGCGGCCGAACGGGCATTGAACGATCAACTGGAATTCATGCGCTCACTGGTCAATGGCACGCCTCATCCCATTTATGTGCGTGATCGCCAGGGATTGCTGCGAAGCTGCAACGACAGTTACCTGGAAACCTTCTGTGCGAAACGCGAAGACATCATTGGTAAAGGCGTCATACAGGGCGCCCTCGGCAACGCTTTCGAAGCACGGGAATATCAGGCGGACTACCAGCGCGTCATGGCCGAGGGAACGCCGCTGATTCTCGACCGTCCGTTGCACATCGGCGACCGCAAGCTGACGATCTATCACTGGGTTCTTCCCTATCGAGACTCGAGCGGTGACGTGCAAGGCATCATTGGCGGCTGGGTCGACATCAGCGAACGGCGGCAACTGTTCGATGAACTGCGGGTCGCGAAAGAGCAAGCCGATGCTGCCAACCGAGCTAAAAGCACCTTTCTGGCGACCATGAGCCATGAGATCCGCACGCCCATGAATGCAATCATCGGCATGCTCGAACTGACGCTCAAACGTATCGATCACAGCCATCCGGATCGACCGGCCATCGATGTCGCGTACCACTCGGCGAAAGACCTACTGGAACTGATCGGGGACATTCTCGATATTGCGCGCATTGAATCCGGGCGTTTGAGCCTGAGCCCGGAGCGCGTCGATCTGGTTGAAACCGCAGCCTCGGTGGTGCGGATCTTCGACGGGCTGGCCCGACAGAAAAATCTTGGGCTGCAACTGGAATTCAGTCCTGCCAAACCACCCTTCGATGTGTTACTGGACCCGATGCGCTTCAAGCAGGTGCTGTCCAACCTGGTCAGCAATGCCATCAAGTTTACGCAACAGGGCCAAATCAGAATCAGCGTCGAGTTGCAGCCGACCGACGAACCCGGCCGGGTCCAATTGCAGTTGCTGGTTGAAGACAGTGGTGCGGGGATCAGCGAGCAGGATCAACAGCGGTTGTTCGAGCCTTTCGTCCAGGCCGATAACTCCGGCCAGTTAGCCAGAGGCGGTGCGGGGCTGGGCCTGGTGATCAGCCGCAACCTGTGCAAGATGATGGACGGCAGCCTGCAATTGAACAGTCAGCCGGGTGTCGGCACACAGGTTCGGGTTTCGCTGAACCTGGCCACCCTGCCGACGGAACGGATGCCAGAACCGGTCGAGCCGCAAATCCATCCGAGCACTGCTCCCTTGAACGTTCTGGTGGTCGATGATCACCCGGCCAATCGCTTGCTCATGTGCCAGCAACTGGAGTTTCTGGGGCATCGGTACAACGTCGCAGCGGATGGCGAGGCGGGGTTCGAGGTATGGAAGAATCAGCCATTCGACCTGGTGATTGCCGATTGCAACATGCCGATCATGAATGGATATGAGCTGGTCCGTGCCATTCGCCAACATGAACAACACATGCAGCGTCCTCCCTGCACTGTTCTGGGCTTCACCGCCAATGCGCAACCGGAGGAAAGACAACGCTGCAAGCTGGCCGGGATGGACGATTGCCTGTTCAAACCCCTCAGCCTGGCGGCGTTGAGCCACTGGGTCGAAGGCATCAGGCCAACGGTCCGCGCTCCTGTCTTCAGTCTGGAGGGGCTGCATCTATTGACGGGTGGCAACACAACTCTGAACCAGCGATTGTTGGCCGAACTGCTGAACAGCAACCGCCTGGACCGCAAAGCGCTGCTGGCGTTATCCGACTCAAAGGACCGCCAGTCATTCCTCGACATTGCCCACAAAATCAAGGGTGCGGCCCGAATCGTCCAGGCCTCCCGCCTGATCGACAGCTGCGAGGCGCTTGAGCAGGCCTGCAATAACAGGCTCCACCAGGATGAAGTGGCCGATTGCAGCACGTCCATGGCGCGCGCCATGCTTGAACTGGAGCAGGCATTGCAACACCAGATGGCACGCTATGACAAAAGCAGAATGAAGGAGCATTAACTATGCTTGAAGGCTGAGCAGTGAGTTCATCATCATGGAGAAAGCTGCAATGCCCAGCCCACTGCACCCGGAGCAACGCCGGTTCCCTCTGCACATCCATATCAGCGTGATGTTCACCTTCCTGTTGTTACTGACCGGAGTGGTGCTGGGCATTTTCAATTATCGGCAAACCACCCAGATCATTCTTTCCAGCAGCGAAAAGCTCTTCAACCGCATCGAGCAGGATGTCCGTCTGGACCTGCATCGCACCTATCAGCCGATTCGTCATTTGCTGAGCCTGCTGGCGGACAATCCGGCAACCGAGGCGCCCGAGCTTGAGCAACGCCTGGCGTTGCTCAAGCCCTTCAGCCAATCGCTCAAGGACAACCCCGATCTGGCCTCGCTGTACCTGGGCTATGGCAATGGCGACTTCTTCATGGTTCGTCCCCTGCGTACCGCCGCCCTGAAAAACTTGGTGAAGGCACCGGACTCGGCGGCGTATGAGGTGTGGAGCATCGAACACTCAAGCAGCGGTCAGAGCCGCTCCCAATCATTGTTTTTCGATCAGAACCTGGCCCTCATCAGCCATCAGGACAACCCCGACGAGACCTACGATCCCCGTACCCGCGCCTGGTTCTCCAGCGCCCTCGGCAATCACGATCAGATCACCACCGAGCCCTACCTTTTTTTCTCCACCCGCAACGTCGGCACCACACTGGCCCGGCGCAGTGGCGAGCAGGCGGTGATGGGGGCCGACCTTACGCTGGCTGAACTGTCGGCGACCCTGGCCGAACATGTAGTGACCCCCAGTACCGAAATTGTGCTGTTCGATGCCGAGGGTAATGCCATCGCTTACCCAGATAGCAGCAAACTGATCGTCGACGAGCAGACGGCCCGGCTGATCAAAGCCGCAGACTTGAGCCCCACCCTCGCAGCCCTGCTCACCAGCCCCCACAAGGTCAAACGCCTGAACGCCGCAGGCCGCCAATGGATCGTGGCACGCAGCAGCATCCAGGAGGGTGGCCCGAAGGGACTGCAACTGGCGCTACTGGTGCCTGAGGACGAATTGCTCGTCGATGCCTACCGCATGCGCTGGCAAGGCGCGTTGATTACCTTGGCGACCCTGCTGTTGTGCCTGCCGATGGGTTGGCTGACCTCGAGAATTCTGGTCAAACCTTTGCACGCCCTGGTGCAGGAAGCCGATGCGATTCGCAGTTTCGATTTCAATTTTCCGGCCTCCCGTCGCTCGCCGGTGCTTGAAGTCGACCAATTAAGCGTGTCGATGGCGCGCATGAAAGACACCTTGGCGAGTTTTTTCCAGATCACCGACAGCCTGAGTGCCGAGACCCGTTTCGCCCCGCTGCTGCAACGGGTGCTGTTTGAAACCGTGAAGATCGGCCAGGCCCAGGCCGGTCTGCTCTACCTGCGGGAAAGTGATGACGATCGCGTGGAGCCTCATGCGCTGATCGTCAATGGCAGCTCACAGGCATTGCCGTCATTCGACATTCAAGGACACACACCTCAGGATCCGCAGAGCCCTCAATGGATGCAGAAATTGTCGAGCGCCAACAATGTCGTCACCCACCTGGGTTTCGAAGAGGCGGCGGATTTGCAGAAGGTTTTGCTCGCACTGGAGTGCCCGAGGGTTCATCTGATCGGTATACGGCTGCACAATCGTCATAACGAAACCGTCGGCCTGCTGGTCCTGCTGCTGACCGACAGCGGCACGCAAGACGATCTGGAAAAACTTCGCCCGGATCGCATCGCGTTTCTCCAGGCGGTTTCCGGTGCCGCCGCCGTGAGTATCGAAAGTCAGCGCCTGCAAGCCAAACAGAAACAGTTGCTGGACTCTTTTATTCAATTGCTGGCTGGCGCGATCGATGCCAAGAGTCCTTATACCGGCGGTCATTGCCAGCGGGTGCCGGCACTGACGCTGATGCTGGCGCAGGCGGCCGCAGCCAGTCAGGACCCGGCCTTCAGCAGCTATCAGCCCACCGACGATGAGTGGGAAGCCCTGCACATCGCTGCCTGGCTGCATGATTGCGGCAAAGTCACCACCCCTGAATACGTGGTCGACAAAGCCACCAAGCTTGAGACCCTGAACGACCGCATCCACGAAATCCGCACCCGTTTCGAAGTGCTCAAGCGTGATGCCTGGATCAACTATTGGCAGGCCATCGCCCTGGGAGGTGACGAGCAGCATCTGGCGCAATTGCGCAATGCGAACCTGGCGGCGCTGGATGATGATTTCGCGTTCATCGCCCGCTGCAACCTCGGCAGCGAGGCCATGGCCGAGGCCGACCTGCAACGCCTGAACACCATCGCCCAACGCACCTGGACCCGAACCCTGGATGATCGACTTGGGGTTTCGTGGGAAGAGAACCGTCGCCAGGCCCGGACCCCGACGCCGACCCTGCCAGTCAGCGAGCCGCTGCTGGCGGATAAACCTGAACACTTGCTCGAACGCGCCGACAGCGAACTGATCCCGGCCGACAATCCCTGGGGGTTCAAGCTCGACGTACCTCGCTACAAGTACAACCGGGGCGAGCTCTACAACCTGAGCATCACCCGAGGCACACTGACCCGCGAGGAGCGTTACATCATCAATCATCACATGGTGCAGACGATTCTGATGCTCAGTCACCTGCCCTTTCCCGGCCACCTCAATAACGTCGCGGAGATCGCTGGCGGCCACCACGAAAAAATGGACGGCACCGGTTATCCCAAACGGTTGAAGCGCGAAGACATGAGCTTGCCGGCGCGGATGATGGCGATTGCCGATATTTTCGAAGCGCTGACCGCCGCCGATCGCCCCTACAAGAAAGCCAAGTCCTTGAGCGAAGCGCTGGGCATCATGGCCACCATGTGCCGTGATGCCCACATCGACGCTGAATTGTTCGGGCTGTTCATCAACGACGAAGTCTACTTGCAATACGCCAAGCGTTTTCTCGACCCAGAACAGATTGATGCGGTCGACCCGCCAAGCCTGCTGATCAAGGCCGGCTTGATGGCCTGATCAGCAGTCGGTCAGACGCAGGAAAATCGCCGCCAGTTGCTCGATACCGGCCTGATCGTCAGCAGTAAAACGCGCGAGTTTCGGGCTATCGAGGTCGAGCACACCGATCAGTCGATGGTCCTTGACCAGCGGCACCACCAGCTCGCTGTTCGAGGCACTGTCGCACGCGATGTGCCCGGGGAACGCATGTACGTCTTCAACCCGTTGAGTCTGCAAGGTGGTCGCCGCCGCTCCGCACACACCGCGACCGAATGGAATCCGTACACAGGCGATCTGCCCCTGAAACGGGCCAAGCACCAGTTCTTCGTTGCGATTAAGGTAGAAACCGGCCCAGTTCAGGTCATCGAGCTGGTTGAACAGAAACGCCGAAAATTGTGCGGCGTTAGCGATAAAATCACGCTCGTCTGCCAGCAACGATTCCAGCTGTGCCCATAGCATGCCGTAGCCCTCCAGGCCCTGGCCGCTTTTTTGTAAATCGATCATGCCTTGTGCTCCAACAGCTTCAGCCCGACCCAATAGCGGGCAAATTGATACGCGCAACGTCCGTTGCGATTGCCCCGGCCCGTGGCCCAGCGCACGGCGAGGATGTCCAGCTCTTCATCACGCTGCCACTCAAGGCCGGCCTTGTCGGCCAATTGGCCGATCCAGTGTTCGACGACGTTGAGGAAATGCTCCTGAGTAAACGGATAGAACGACAGCCACAGACCAAAACGGTCCGACAGCGCGATCTTGTCTTCCACCGCCTCACTGGGATGGAGTTCGCCATCGACCCTTTTCCAGTTCTCGTTATCGCTTTCCTTTTCCGGTACCAGATGGCGACGGTTGGAGGTGGCGTACAGCAGAACGTTGTCTGGCGCCTGTTCGAGCGAACCATCGAGTACGCTCTTGAGCACGCGGTAATCGCCCTCGCCCGACTCGAACGACAGGTCATCGCAGAACAGCACAAAGCGCTGAGGCAACTTGGCGATCTGCTCGACCACGCGCGGCAAGTCCGCCAGGTGATCGCGTTCGATCTCGATCAGCCGCAGGCCGCTCTTGGCGTGTTCCGACAGCAAGGCGCGCACCAGCGACGATTTACCGGTGCCACGCGAACCCCAGAGCAAAGCGTGGTTGGCCGGCATGCCGTCGAGAAACTGTCGAGTGTTGCGGCCCAGTTGCTCCAGTTGCCGGTCAACGCCGATCAAGTCGGACAAACGCGTGTCCAGGCTGACTTGCAGCGGCAACAGAAAACCGCTGCGCCCCTCGCGCTGCCAGCGTGCGGCCAGGCATTGCGTCCAGTCGATGGTTTGCCGAGGCGCGGGCAGCAGCGGTTCGATACGGGCCAGAACGGCATCGGCGCGTTCAAGAAAAGCATTCAATCGGGAATCCACGTCTTCTCCTCGGGCACGTTCAAGGTAATGATGCCGATACAGCGACGAAACACAGCGTCTACACCCCCTATAGGTGTTTTGCGAGAACATCGGTATCCATTGATGATCGACTATGCTTGAGCAGCGAAGGGAAACGGAAGTGGTTCAACATCCCATGGATATCAAGTTCAGCCAACGGCTGTCGTATAAACAAGCCAAGCTTACGGTGCTGGTCGGTTTCATTTTGGGCACGCTGCTCAGCCTGCTGCAAATAGGCATCGATTATGCCAGCGAAGACGCCTCCATCAACCGCGAAATACTGTCCTTGCTGGAAATCAGCCATAACCCCGCATCCCGCATCGCCTACAACATCGATGCCGAACTCGCTCAGGAACTGGCCCTGGGTCTGCTGCGCTCCCCGGCGATCATCGGCGCCCAATTGATCGACAACAACAATACCGTGCTGGCCAGCGTCAAACGCCCGGGTCTGGAAAACAATGACCGGATGATCAGCGACTTCCTGTTCGGCGCTAACCGGCAGTTCGAAGACCGCCTTTACCTCGACCACTTGCCGGACGAATCCCTCGGGACCTTGCGCCTGGAAGTCGACACCTACACCTTCGGCAGCCGTTTCCTGCGCCGGGCCGAAGTGACCCTGCTCAACGGCTTCGCGCGCAGCCTGATTCTCACGGGCATTCTGCTGGCGCTGTTTTACGTGATGCTGACCAAACCGCTGGTGCGGGTCATCCGCGAACTCAGTGGCCGTGATCCGCGTAGCGCGGAACCGACGTTGCTGGAGTGTCCGACGGGGCATGAAAACGATGAAATCGGGGTCTTGGTCGAGGTCGCCAATCAGCAGTTCGAAAATATCGCCACCGAAATCCAGCAACGGCGCAACGCCGAAAACCGCCTGACTGACTACCTCTCGCAACTGGAAAACATCGTCTCGGCCCGCACCGCGGAACTCAAGGCGATCAATACCCGCCTCAGCCAATCCAACGAGGAACTGGAAGTCGCCCGCAGCACTGCCCTGGACATGGCCGAAGCGCGCTCGGTATTCCTGGCCAACATGAGTCATGAAATCCGCACGCCCCTCAACGGCCTGCTGGGGATGATCGCGCTTTCACTGGACGGCCCGCTCAATGCCGAGCAGCAACAACAGCTGTCCATCGCCCATGACTCGGGCAAAGTGCTGGTGGAACTGCTCAACGATATTCTCGACCTGTCGAAGTTCGATGCCGGCCAGCTCGAACTCGAATACATTCCATTCGACCTTGGTTCGCTGATCGAAGATACCGCCAACCTGCTGTCCCAAAATGCCGCGCCGAGTGTCGAGTTGGCATGCCTGATCGACCCGCAATTTCCCGCCCTGGTGCTCGGCGACCCGACCCGGGTCCGGCAGATCGTCAGCAACTTGTTGTCCAACGCCCTCAAGTTCACCCGTTTCGGGCGGGTCGATGTGCGTCTTTCAACGTTCGAAGACGGCGTGCGAATCGAAGTCTGCGACACTGGCATCGGCATCGCCCAGGACGCGCAGGTCAAAATCTTCCAGCCGTTCACCCAGGCCGGTGCCGGCATTACCCGGCAATTCGGCGGGACCGGGTTGGGCCTGGCGCTGACTTATAGCCTCTGCGAAGCCATGCAAGGGCGTCTGACGATCAGCTCGGAAGCAGGCTTCGGCAGCCAGTTCTGCGCCGACCTGCCCCTGCCCTGCCATACCCGGGCCATTTCTCCGGCCGCATTGCGGGGCAACGTCGTCGCGATTACCGCCGCCAGCAGCGGTCTGGCGGAACTGCTGAGCAGCCTGTTGCCCGGCTGGGGGCTCGACTACCAGCAGCGTTCCATCGATGACCGGTTGATCGGTCTGGAGCCAGATATGCTGATTACCGACTGCCCCGAATGCCTGTTTGGCCTGCGCCCTACCTTCACCGCGCCAATTCTGCTGGTGACCGCTTACGGCAGTTTCCTGCCCAGCGACCAAGTCAACGCCCTCGCGCCCTTGCAGCAACAGGCACGGCCTCTTGCGCGCAATGCGCTTTACCAGACACTGCGGCGGATCTTGCAACCGGAACTCACCACGATCAACGGGGCCCGGATCGAAGCCATCTCACCCCAGCGACGCGGACGCATCCTGCTGGTGGAGGACAACCCGGTCAATCAGTTGGTGGCCAAGGGCATGCTCGGAAAACTCGGTTGCGAGGTAAGCGTCGCGGCCCACGGCGGCGAAGCGCTGGATCAGCTTGAGCAGAGCGAATTCGATCTGGTGCTGATGGATTGCAACATGCCGGTGATGGACGGCTATGAAGCCAGTCGGCAGATTCGTCGCAGCGGGCGCTGGCCACAGTTGCCCATCGTCGCCCTGACCGCCAACGCCATGTCCGAAGAACGCGAACGCTGCCGTGCGGCGGGCATGAGTGATTACCTGGCCAAACCTTTCCGCCGGGAAGAACTGGCCGCCCTGCTTGACTTGTGGATACCCACTACGACAGCGCTTTGATTTGCCCCAGCAGGTGATCAAGGCCATCGCGCAGATCATTCAGGCGATCCAGATCGACACCGCTATCGCACAACAGGCGGGCCTTGAGCGGCCCGACCTGATCGCGCAAGGCCTTGCCGGCGGGCGACAGGCTCAAGTGCACCTCACGCTCATCGCGTGCCGAACGCTGACGCTGCACCAGCTGCAGTTGCTCAAGGCGCTTGAGCAGCGGCGTCAGGGTCCCTGAATCCAGTGCCAGGCGCTCACCCAAGGCCTTGACCGTCGGCTGCTCCGGGGCCGCCTCCTGCCATTCCCACAGCACCAGCATCGCCAGGTATTGCGGGTAAGTCAGGCCCAACTGATCGAGCATCGGTTTGTAAGCGCGGATCACCGCCCGAGAAGCGGCGTACAGCTTGAAGCAGAGCTGACTGTCGAGCTTCAGCGAATCAACTGACAACGTGTTCATTTGAGCAGGGCTTCGATCTCGCGGCTCAGGTCCTGCGGTTTAGTCGCCGGAGCAAAGCGCTTGACCAGCTGGCCGTCCTTGCCGATCAGGAACTTGGTGAAGTTCCACTTGATACCTTGGGAACCCAGCACACCCGGGGCGCGCTTTTTCAGCTGCACGAACAGTGGATGGGCGTCGGCACCATTCACTTCGATCTTCTTGAACAGCGGGAAACTCACCCCGTAATTCAACTCGCAGAACTCGGAAATAGCCCCCTCGTTGCCCGGCTCTTGCTTGCCGAACTGATTGCAGGGAAAGCCGAGCACCACCAGGCCTTGATCCTTGTAGGTCTGCCACAGCTCTTCAAGACCTTTGTATTGGGGGGTGAAACCGCATTTGCTGGCGGTATTGACCACCAGCACCGCTTTGCCGGCGAAATCGGCCAGGGTCTTTTGCTCGCCCTTGATGGTAGTGCAAGGGATGCTCAGCAGGTTGTCGCTCATGGCACGAACTCCGAATGAAGGTAGATCAAACATAGCGAGCAATTGAATTGCGTGCAATTTAATAAATCAATAGCCCCCCCACACACCTTCCCTTGGAGATTATTCGCGGGGAACGAGGTCCAGGCACACCGAGTTGATGCAATAACGCAGGCCAGTGGGTGGCGGACCGTCCGGAAACACATGCCCAAGGTGCGCATCGCATGTGGCGCAGACCACTTCGGTGCGGATCATGCCGTGGCTGACATCACGGATCTCGACCATCGCGCTGTCGCCGATCGGCGCGTAGAAGCTCGGCCAGCCGCAGCCGGAATCGAATTTGGTCTTTGAGTCGAACAGGGGCGCTTTGCAGCAGATGCAGTGGTAAACACCGTCGACCTTGCTGTCGTTGTACTTACCGGAGAACGGCCGCTCGGTGCCCTTGAGGCGGCAAACGTTGTACTGCTCCGGATCGAGCATTTCACGCCATTCTTCCAGGGTTTTTTCCAACTTTTCCATGATCACACCTCAGCAGCTGAAAAAGCCCGATCTGTACCTTTTCCACGGATCGGGCGGCACGTATGATTGCGCCTCGTCAAACGCCAGTCTGGCAGCCAGACCACGCGCATTCAAACAGATTATGGGTGCCGCCACTCAAGGCGTCAGGCCTGTGTGAATACGCAGGATTCCCAGTACGGTCGTTCATACGCCGCCTGGATCGTTCATTTTCGGGAACACATCGCCATGCAGGTCAGCAAATCGAACAAGCTCGCCAACGTCTGCTACGACATTCGCGGCCCAGTGCTCAAGCACGCCAAACGCCTGGAAGAGGAAGGTCATCGCATCCTTAAGCTGAACATTGGCAACCCGGCGCCCTTTGGTTTCGAAGCGCCGGATGAAATCCTTCAGGATGTGATCCGCAATCTGCCAACCGCCCAGGGCTACAGCGACTCCAAGGGGTTGTTCAGCGCTCGCAAGGCCGTGATGCAGTACTACCAGCAAAAGCAGGTGGAAGGCGTCGGCATTGAAGACATTTATCTGGGCAATGGCGTTTCCGAGCTGATCGTGATGTCGATGCAGGCCCTGCTCAACAACGGCGACGAAGTGCTGGTGCCGGCTCCCGACTATCCGTTGTGGACTGCCGCAGTAAGCCTGGCAGGCGGCAACCCGGTGCATTACCTGTGCGACGAGCAGGCCAATTGGTGGCCGGACCTGGCTGACATCAAGGCCAAGATCACCCCGAACACCAAGGCCCTTGTAATCATCAACCCGAACAATCCCACCGGCTCGGTGTATTCGAAAGAAGTACTGCTGGGCATGCTTGAACTGGCCCGTCAGCACAACCTGGTGGTGTTCTCCGACGAAATCTACGACAAGATCCTGTACGACGATGCCGTGCACATCTGCACCGCCTCGCTGGCACCGGATTTGCTGTGCATGACCTTCAACGGTCTGTCCAAATCCTATCGCGTGGCTGGTTTCCGTTCCGGCTGGGTCGCCATTTCCGGCCCCAAACATCATGCCCAGAGCTACATCGAAGGCATTGACATACTGGCCAACATGCGCCTGTGTGCCAACGTGCCGAGCCAGCACGCCATCCAGACTGCGCTGGGCGGCTATCAGAGCATCAATGATCTGGTGCTGCCACAAGGGCGTCTGCTGGAACAGCGCAATCGTACCTGGGAACTGCTCAACGACATTCCGGGCGTGAGCTGCGTCAAGCCGATGGGCGCACTGTATGCGTTCCCGCGGATCGACCCGAAAGTCTGTCCGATCCACAACGACGAGAAATTCGTACTCGACCTGCTGCTCTCCGAGAAGCTGCTGGTGGTACAGGGCACGGCCTTCAACTGGCCATGGCCGGACCACTTCCGCGTCGTCACCCTGCCACGACTCGATGACCTGGATCAGGCCATCGGCCGGATCGGCAACTTCCTCAAGTCCTACCGCCAGTAAGTGGCCTGTCACCGTGCGACGCTTGCGAAAGTCGCACGGTGATTAATTCAGCAACATATCTTTGCCCCCTGCCCTGCACCGTTGTTTCAAGCGCTGACTGACGACACGTTTCATGCCCGCGCCTAACAACGGCGGGGGCCTGCAACGCTAATTGGCTGATAACCGTTTCCCATGCCGACGTCGGAAATGCCCTTCAAACAGCTAGACTGCTGCTGTAGGACACAGTTTGAAATAGTCACCCGGTTGAATAGCCCGGTGCAGCACCTTATATACCCCGCAGTACGCTACATCTTTAGCACGAGGAGATTTCTACAACCATGATGCGCATTTTGCTGTTCTTGGCCACTAACCTGGCGGTCGTGCTGATTGCCAGCATCACCCTGAGCCTTTTCGGCTTCAACGGGTTCATGGCGGCCAACGGGGTTGATCTCAACCTCAATCAGCTGCTGATTTTCTGTGCGGTCTTTGGTTTCGCCGGTTCCCTGTTCTCGCTGTTCATCTCCAAGTGGATGGCGAAAATGAGCACCAGCACCCAGATCATCAGCCAGCCGCGCACCCGGCACGAGCAATGGCTGCTGCAAACCGTCGAGCAACTGTCCCGCGAAGCCGGGATCAAGATGCCCGAAGTCGGGATTTTCCCGGCCTATGAAGCCAACGCCTTCGCCACCGGCTGGAACAAGAACGACGCCTTGGTCGCGGTCAGCCAAGGCCTGCTCGAGCGTTTCTCGCCGGATGAAGTGAAAGCCGTTCTGGCCCATGAGATCGGCCATGTGGCCAATGGCGACATGGTCACCCTGGCCTTGATCCAGGGCGTGGTGAACACCTTCGTCATGTTCTTCGCCCGGATCATCGGCAACTTTGTCGACAAGGTGATCTTCAAGAACGAAGAAGGCCAAGGCATTGCCTACTACGTGGCGACTATCTTCGCTGAACTGGTCCTGGGCATTTTGGCCAGCGCGATTGTCATGTGGTTCTCGCGCAAACGCGAATTCCGTGCCGACGATGCCGGCGCACGCCTGGCAGGTACCAGCGCAATGATCGGTGCCCTGCAGCGTCTGCGTGCAGAACAAGGGCTGCCGGTGCACATGCCGGACACCCTGAATGCCTTCGGCATCAACGGTGGTCTCAAACAAGGGTTCGCCCGCATGTTCATGAGCCACCCGCCGCTGGAAGAGCGTATTGACGCATTGCGTCGTCGGGGCTGACAGGCTCCGCACCAAAAGAAAAGGCCCGCAGTGATGCGGGCCTTTTTTTGTCTGTTTGGATGTTGTGGTGCTCATCTGACCCCATCGCGAGCAGGCTCGCTCCCACAGTGGATCGAGTCGCTCAGGCGGACGCTGCCTAATGTGCGAGCCTGCTCGCGATGGGGCCGGTACAAATAACACAAATCTATAAACTGGAAACCCGATAAACCCGCTCTTCAAGCCGCGTGACACCGGCCTCAAGAAACTTCCAGCTCTCGCCCAGAACGTCCTGATCCTCCAAAATCTTCATTTCCCACGTCGCCCCGAACAACCGCTGCACTTCGTCATCAAGTACAGCAAATGGTGGCCCGGCCATTTGCGTCTGGTCGTAATCCAGGGTAATCAACAGCCCCAGTGAACCCTTCGGAAGAATCCGCTTCAGATGCTCGGCATATTGCTCACGCATCGCCGGCGGCAAGGCGATCAATGCCGCGCGGTCATACAGCCCGCTGCAGTCGGCGACATCGCCTGCCGTCAGCTCAAAGAAATCTCCACACCACAACTCGATTGAACCGGCACGGTAGACCTTGAACGGCCCCTGCTCACTGACGTCCGGGTCAAATTGATGCTCATTGAAGAAATCCTCCACGGCCTTTTCCGACAGCTCAATCCCCAAGACCTCATGACCTTGATGCGCCAGCCACAACAGATCCAGACTTTTCCCACACAACGGCACCAGCACGCGGGCGCCCTCTTCCAGGCCCAACGCTGGCCAGAACCGTTGCAGATAAGGATTCACTTCCGGCAGATGAAAGCCGATCTGATTCGACGCCCATCGTTTGTGCCAAAACTCCGGCTGCATAAAATTAACCCCGAAAAATTCGATCAAAAGACCCTAAAACTTATATTAGATTTAGATCAATGATCTGACTGAAGATGGTGCCATCTTACTCTCAGGAGCTCATTCATGTTCCCCAGCCTGTATATCTCTCATGGCTCCCCGATGCTAGCCCTGGAACCCGGCGCCAGCGGGCCGGCTCTCGCGCGTCTGGCCGCAGCATTACCGAAACCCAAGGCCATCGTGATGGTTTCTGCGCACTGGGAAAGCAGCGAACTGCTGGTCAGCGGCAACCCCCAGCCTGAAACCTGGCATGACTTCGGCGGTTTTCCGCAGGCCTTGTTCGAGGTGCAATACCCGGCACCCGGCAATCCGCAACTGGCGGCGGAGGTGGTCGAACTGTTGAAGGCCGATGGCCTGCCGGTGCGCATCGACACCCAGCGACCGTTCGACCATGGCGTTTGGGTGCCCTTGTCGTTGATGTATCCGCAGGCTGACATTGCGGTGGTGCAGGTTTCGCTGCCCACCCGTGGCGGCCCGGCCCTGCAAACCCGCGTCGGCCATGCCTTGGCCAGCCTGCGCGAACACGGTGTGCTGTTGATCGGCTCCGGCAGCATCACCCACAACCTGCGCGAACTGGACTGGCACGCCGGCCCGGAAAGCGTCGAACCCTGGGCCAAGGCGTTCCGCGACTGGATGATTGAGAAGCTTGAAACGAATGACGAAGCCGCATTGCACGATTATCGTCAGCAAGCTCCGAATGCTGTGCGCAACCATCCGAGCGACGAGCATCTGCTGCCGCTGTACTTTGCCCGCGCGGCCGGGGGTGAGTTCAGCGTGGCCCATCAGGGCTTCACTATGGGTGCGCTGGGGATGGATATTTATCGTTTTGGCTGACACTTGATCGTTCCCACGCTCTGCGTGGGAACGATCAGGCAAAAAAAATCCCCGAACCAGTCGGGGATTTTTTATGTTCGATCAATCAGCTCGACAGCGGATCAATCTTCGCGATAGCGACGCAGCTTCAACTGCTTACCGGCAACGCGAGTGTCCTTCAGTTTGGTCAGCAGACGCTCCAGACCATCTTCCGGCAGCTCGACGAGGCTGAAGCTGTCACGCACCTGGATGCGGCCGATGGCTTCACGCGCCAAACCGCCTTCATTCAGGATAGCGCCCAGCAGGTTCTTGGCAGCGATACCATCACGCGCACCCAGCGCGGTACGGCAACGAGCACGACCTTCGGCCAATGGAACCGGAGCACGACGCTCGCGATCACCACGGTCCGGACGATCACCGGAACGCTCTGGACGATCGCCACGCGGTGCATTGTTCGGCACCAACGGACGTTCTTTCTCGATTGCGGCCAGGGTCAGCGCCTGAGCATTGGTTGCCTTGCGCAGCAGAGCAGCGGCCAGTGCACGCGGGGTGCAACCGATGTCGGCGGTCAGGCGATCCAGCAGATCACCATGAGTCGATTCGGCATCAGCTACCAGCGGCGACAGGCTGTTGGTCAGTTTCTTGATGCGGGCATCAAGAACGGCCTGGGCGTCCGGCAGACGAACTTCGGCAACCTTCTGACCGGTTACACGCTCGATCACTTGCAGCATGCGGCGCTCACGAGGAGTCACCAGCAGCAGGGCACGACCTTCGCGACCGGCACGGCCAGTACGGCCGATACGGTGAACGTAGGACTCAGGATCGTACGGCATGTCGACGTTGAACACGTGAGTAATACGCGGAACGTCCAGACCACGAGCGGCAACGTCGGTCGCCACAACGATGTCCAGACGGCCATCCTTGAGGGATTCGATCACGCGCTCGCGCTGGTTCTGAGCAATGTCACCGTTCAGCGCAGCGGCTTTGTAGCCTTTGGCTTCCAGGGCACTGGCCAAGTCCAGGGTCGCTTGCTTGGTGCGCACGAACATGATCAGGGCGTCGAAATCTTCCACTTCCAGCAGGCTCAATACAGCCGAGGTCTTCTGGTCAGCGTGAACCAACAGGTGAGCCTGTTCGATCGCGGTAACGGTCTGAGTCTTGGTCTGGATCTTCACGTGTTGCGGATCGCGCAGATGGCGTTCGGCAATGGCACGGATCGACTGCGGCAGGGTAGCCGAGAACAATACGGTCTGACGGGTTGCAGGCAGAGCCTTGAAGATAACTTCGAGGTCGTCCATGAAACCCAGTTTGAGCATTTCATCGGCTTCATCGAGAACCAGGTGGTTCACGGTAGCCAGAACTTTTTCGTCACGACGCAGGTGGTCGCACAGACGGCCCGGCGTGGCGACAACGATCTGTGCGCCATTACGGATTGCTTTCAGTTGTGGGCCCATAGGCGCGCCGCCGTAAACGGCCACAACGGTAACGCCCGGCATTTGCTTGGCGTAGGTTTCGAAAGCGGTTGCTACTTGCAGCGCCAACTCACGGGTTGGCGCCAGGATCAGGGCTTGCGGCTCGCGCTTGGCAGGATCGATGCGGTGCAGGATCGGCAGGGCGAACGCGGCGGTTTTACCCGTACCGGTTTGCGCCTGACCAATCATGTCGTGACCGGCCATGATGATCGGGATCGATTGCTGCTGAATAGCCGAAGGTTCTTCGTAGCCGGTCGCAATGACAGCTGCAAGAATATTCGGATTAAGATTAAAAGCGGCGAAGCCGCCGGTTTCCTGGGTCATGGGTCTGCCTCTAAGTGCATCCGCAAAGACCCATGCTCCAAAGCTGCGCATGCCGTGTAAGACTCAAGAGTCGCCCTGGCTGCTTTGTCGGCGGGGATTTGCGAAAACGAATGAATGAAAAAGATTCGTCAAGGAAGAGTCCGCTGTGCGGACGTGCAGCCGAAGCTGGCTTCGGGGAATTGCGCTACCTAAACGCGGCCCGGTTAAAGGCCGGCGCGCACTATACCGGAATTCGCCCGAAAAGGGAGCTTTTTTTATCGGAAAAAACCGGCGCATACCGTTGTGTCACGGGCTTTTCGGATAATTGTGCGACGGTCTATTTTGCAAAGGCCCGGCCCTGCTGACGATGGCGCTAAAACGGTTCACTCTAGCGACGCAGACCTTCGGTCTGACACCCCCTTCCCCACCCGAGGAAATGTCCCATGAATCAGCCCAGCCCCAGTCGTGTAACCCGTGAACGACACGGTCATGTCCTGATGATCGGTCTGGATCGGGTGGCCAAACGCAATGCCTTCGACCTCGACCTGCTCAACGCACTCAGTCTGGCCTATGGCGAGTTCGAGGCCGACAGCGAAGCGCGGGTCGCGGTGGTGTTCGGCCATGGCGAGCATTTCACTGCCGGGCTCGATCTGATCAGCGCCGGCGCGGCCCTCGCCGAAGGCTGGCAGGCACCGCCCGGAGGCTGCGATCCATGGGGCGTGCTCGCAGGCCCCCGGGTCAGCAAACCAGTGATTGTCGCGGCGAAAGGCTACTGCCTGACCGTTGGCATTGAGTTGATGCTGGCTGCCGACATCAACCTGTGCGCCAGCAATACTCGTTTTGCCCAGAAGGAAGTGCAGCGCGGAATCTTCCCGTTCGGCGGCGCCACCTTGCGCCTGCATCAGGTCGCCGGCTGGGGCAATGCGATGCGCTGGTTGCTTACCGGCGATGAGTTCGATGCTCATGACGCCTTGCGTCTGGGGTTGGTGCAGGAGGTCATGGCCAGCGAGGACTTGTTGCCGCGGGCCATTGAATTGGCGGAGCGGATTGCCCGGCAGGCGCCGCTTGGGGTCCAGGCGACGCTGATGTCGGCCAGGCAGTCCCGCTATGAGGGTGAAATGGCGGCAGCTCAGGCATTGCCAGCGCTGGTGAAGAAATTGCTGAACAGCGAGGATGCCAAGGAGGGTGTGCGGTCGATGATCGAGAAGCGGCCGGGCGTTTTCAAAGGAGTTTGAGGCATGTGTTGGCGGGTAGAAAGCCTTCGCGGGCAAGCCTCGCTCCTACAATGGTTGCGCGCATCCTGTATGTAGGAGCGAGGCTTGCCCGCGCGAAGAGGCCCTAAAGAACAATAACAATCTATGTCGCAGGCCGAATCGCCTTGATCAACGACTGCAACGAATACCCCAATCGCGGCGCCAGGCCTTCAGCGCGCGCGATCAGCCCATCCATATCCAGTTCCTGATCCAGCTCAGACGGCACGATCAGAATCACGTTGCCCTCCTTCACCGGCAGTTCCCAGTAATGCCGGTGATACAGACCGCGCAACAACGCCGCCCCCAACGGTCGACCATCATCGGTGGCCCACTGGTTGATCACCAGCCAGCCACCCGGATTCAAACGCTTCTGACAGTTTTCCAGAAACCCCCAGGCCAGATGCCCGACACCCGGCCCGACATCGGTATAGAGGTCGACGAAAATCAGATCGGCCGGTTCAGCCGTATCGAGCAATTCCAGGGCATCGCCAACGCGGATGTACAATCGCGGGTCATCATCCAGCCCGAGGTATTCGATGGCCAGGCGCGGGACATCCGGGCGCAGCTCGATGGCTTCGACATCTTCCAGCGGCAGGAACTTGAGACAGGCTTGAGTCAGGGTACCGGCGCCGAGCCCAAGGAACAGCGCGCTTTCCGGTTGTTCGTGGCACAGTGCACCAATCAGCATCGCCCGGGTGTAATCGTACTCGAGCCAGCTCGGGTCAGCGGTGAACACGCAGCTCTGTTCGATGGCATCACCGAACTCCAGAAAACGGTAATCGGCCACTTCCAGCACGCGAATCACGCCGAATTCATCCTGTACCTCGGCGAGCAGATGCTCGACGCGCTCCTCAGTCATTTCGTCTCCTGATCGTCACCGGCCCCGGCAACGCTATAAACCGCAACATAAAGCGGCAAAGGCGCGATTGTCCGCGATGCGACGGGAACAGGTCACGCACTAATTGCTGATAACATAACCGTCCGAGCGTAAAACACTAGAGACTGCGATGAGCCAACCCTGGAGCCCCGACAGCTGGCGCGCCTTGCCGATCCAGCAACAACCTCAATACCCCGACGCGGCGCATTTGCTGCATGTCGAGCAAACCCTGGCGAGCTATCCGCCACTGGTGTTTGCCGGTGAAGCGCGGGAATTGCGTCGTCAGTTTGCCGAAGTCACCCAGGGCCGGGCGTTTCTGTTGCAGGGCGGCGACTGCGCCGAAAGCTTCGCCGAATTCTCCGCCGCGAAAATTCGCGACACGTTTAAAGTGTTGCTGCAAATGGCGATCGTCATGACCTTTGCCGCCGGTTGCCCGGTGGTCAAAGTCGGACGCATGGCCGGCCAGTTCGCCAAACCCCGTTCGGCCAACGATGAAACCATCAACGGCGTGACACTGCCGGCCTACCGTGGCGATATCGTCAACGGCATCGGTTTCGACGAAAAAAGCCGCGTGCCGGATCCAGAGCGTTTGCTGCAGTCTTATCACCAGTCCACCGCGACCCTGAACCTGTTGCGCGCCTTCGCCCAGGGCGGCTTTGCAGACCTGCATCAGGTGCACAAGTGGAACCTGGACTTCATCGCCAACTCGGCGCTGGCCGAGAAGTACAGCCACCTGGCCGATCGCATCGATGAAACCCTGGCCTTCATGCGCGCCTGCGGCATGGACAGCTCGCCGCAACTGCGCGAAACCAGTTTCTTCACCGCCCACGAAGCGCTGCTGCTGAACTACGAAGAAGCCTTCGTGCGTCGCGACAGCCTGACCAACGATTACTACGATTGCTCGGCCCACATGCTGTGGATCGGCGACCGGACCCGTCAATTGGACGGCGCGCATGTCGAATTCCTGCGCGGGGTGCACAACCCGATCGGCGTGAAGGTCGGCCCGAGCATGAACCCCGAAGACCTGATTCGCCTGATCGATGTGCTCAACCCGGACAACGATCCGGGTCGCCTGAACCTGATTGCGCGGATGGGCGCGAACAAGGTCGGCGATCACCTGCCGCAGCTGATCCGCGCGGTGCAGCGCGAAGGCAAGCAGGTGCTTTGGAGCTCCGACCCGATGCACGGCAACACCATCAAGGCCAGCAGCGGCTACAAGACCCGCGACTTCGCGCAGATCCTTGGCGAGGTGAAACAGTTCTTCCAGGTTCACGAGGCGGAAGGCAGTTATGCCGGCGGCATCCACATCGAAATGACCGGGCAGAACGTCACCGAATGCATCGGCGGCGCGCGGCCGATTACCGAGGATGGGTTGTCGGACCGTTACCACACCCACTGCGACCCACGGATGAATGCCGATCAGTCGCTGGAATTGGCGTTTTTGATTGCCGAGACGTTGAAGCAGGTTCGGCGGTGAGTCAGTAGGTTTTTTATTGCCTGACAGGCCGCCATCGCGGGCAAGCCCGCTCCCACAGGTTCAGCGCTAACCCTGTGGGAGCGGGCTTGCCCGCGATGGCGTCAGCTCAATCACCATCAATCTGTGCCAATGCCACCCGCAACCGCGCCGCACTCGCCCGCGGGCAATTCAACTGAACCTGCGCCAGCCCCAACCAATCCGCCATCTGCCGCAAATTGACCGCCAACGCCAGCATCCCCGCCTCATCCAGCCCAGGCTCTTCTTCGTGCACGGCATGCACCGCCAACCGGCTCAACGCTCGCTCTGCGCGCAAGTCGACCCGCGCGGCAATCCGCTCATGGTGCAAAAACGGCAATACGTAATAGCCATAGACGCGCTTGTGCTGTGGCGTATAAATCTCCAGCCGATAACGAAAATCGAATAACCGCTCGGTACGGCTGCGCTCCCAGATCAGCGAATCGAACGGTGAAAGCAGCGCACTCGCCTCGATCTTGCGCGGCACTTTCGGCTCTGCCAGGCAATAGGCCGGTTGCCGCCAGCCTTCAACCTTACAGACCAGCAGATCACCCGCCTCGACCAGTTCCGCCAGACGCGGCCGGCTGTCTGCCGGGCTCAAGCGAAAATAATCCCGCAGGTCCTTTTCCGTGCCGACACCCAAAGCCGTGGCGGCGTGCAGTAATAGCCCGCGCTGAGCCTCGGCCTCACTGAGTAAAGGCTGCTGAAGAATCGCCGAAGGAATAACCCGCTCCGGCAAATCATAAAGCCGTTCGAACCCGCGCCGCCCCGCCACGGTCACTTCACCGGCGGCGAACAACCATTCCAGCGCATGCTTTTCCGCGCTCCAGTCCCACCACGGCCCTGCCCGCTCCTGCCGGGTCGACAAGCTGCCCGCGCCCAGCGCACCGAGTTCTTGAACCGACGCCAGCACGCGGCGAATCGTGGCTTGCTGCTCACGACCGAAGCGCGCCAGTTGTTGATAGATGTCTTCGCCGCGGGTCGCGCGCAGCATGCGCCAGCGCATCAAGGGGTACATCGACAAGGGCAGCAACGACGCTTCGTGCCCCCAATATTCGAACAACGTGCGCCGACGGCCCTGACTCCAGGCAGCCTGATCAAGCAAGTCGGATGAGTAATTGCCAAGACGGGAAAACAAGGGAAGGTAGTGCGAACGCACCAACGCATTGACCGAATCGATCTGCAGAATGCCCAAGCGTTCGATCAGCCGGTTGAGCTGAACCGGTTTGATCGTCGCCGGCGGCTGGCGCCCGTTGAATCCTTGGGCAGCCAGCGCCAGACGCCGAGCCTGTTTGAGGGAAAAGGACTGTGTGGCGGGCATGAGCATCTCCTTGTCTGCTCGCAACCTACCTCACCCGAAAGTGGTTTGTGTAGCAATGGCATCATCATTTATGCATCGGATCATCCCAGAACGGTCTTACTACCTCATGTTCCACATCCGCACGGGTCACGCCGATGTCCTTCAGTGCTTCGTCGCTCAAGCCCGCCAGCATTTCACGTTCACGGTGAAGTTCGTACCAGCGACTAAACTTGTGCAGCAGATCGGATACCGCGTGGATTGAGAATTTTTCTTGCGTTACATGCTCGTTGTGACCTTTCATCGTGTAGCCCTCCTTTAGGGATGGATCCAGTCTCGCTCCAGCGATAAGATCAATCCAACGAATGTTTCTGATGGAATGCATCTCGGAGATTGATGAATGTCCGCCTACCCCAGTATCGACACCGATGTCCTGCGCACCTTCGTCGCGATCGCCGACCAGGGCGGCTTTACCCGCGCCGGTGAAATGGTCAACCGCACCCAGTCCGCGGTGAGCATGCAGATGAAGCGCCTCGAAGAGGACGTGTTGCAGCGCCAGTTGTTCGAACGCGACGGACGTCAGGTCAAGTTGACCGCCGAAGGTCAGGTATTGCTGGGCTATGCGCGGCGCATCCTCAAACTCCACAGCGAAGTCTTCAATACCCTGCGCGAACCGCACATGGTCGGCACGGTGCGCATCGGCACACCCGACGATTACGTCATGCGCTTTCTACCGGGCATCCTGTCGCGCTTCGCGCAGTTCTACCCCCTGATCCAGATCGAGGTTCACTGCGAATCGACCCGGCAACTGTTGCAGCGTCAGGACCTGGACCTGTCCATCGTTACCCGCGAGCCGGGCAACGAGATCGGTCAACTGCTGCGCAAGGAGCGTTTTGTCTGGGCCGAAGCCCAATGCTTCAACGCCCATGAGCAGACGCCGCTGCCTCTCGCGATGTTCAACAGTGATTGTTTCTGCCGCCTCTGGGCATGCAATGCCCTGGACGCCATGGGCCGCGACTACCGGATTGCCTACAACAGCTCCAGCCTGTCGGCGTTGATGGCCGTGGTCAGCGCGGGTCTGGCGATCACCGCGCAACTGGAAAGCCTGATCACCCCGGACATGCGCATCCTCGGCGCCAACGAAGACCTGCCGCTGTTGCCGGAAGCCAGCATCATGCTGATCCGCAACCTGAACAACCCTTCGCCGATCACCGAATGCCTGGCCGAACACATCGTCGAAGGCTTCAAACTTTAAACGCGAGCATCACCGCACAGACCACCAGAAAACCACAGAACAGCCCACGCAGAAGCCGCTCCGGCAATGCGTGGGCAATTCTCACGCCCCAACTGATGCTCATCAATCCACCGACCGCCAATGGCACACCGATCGCCCAATGCACCTGATGGTGCACCGCATAAGTCGCCAGGGTGACGCCCGTACTTGGCAACGCCAGCGCCAGCGCCAATCCCTGGGCAACCACCTGGGTGGTACCGAACAGGCTGGTCAACACCGGCGTTGCCACCACCGCCCCGCCCACTCCAAATAGTCCGCCCATGGTCCCGGAAGCCGCGCCGAGCACACCCAGCCACGGCCAGGAATAGCGCATCTGCGAAGAGGCCGGTGCATTGGTGGTGAACATTCGCATCAGGTTGTAGGCCGACAGCGCGATCAGAAAAGCGACGAAGCCCAAGCGCATGGTTTGCGCATCGATGCCCACCGCCCAGATCGAACCGATCCAGGCAAAGCAGAACCCCATCGAGGCCAGTGGCAGCGCATGCTGCAATTCGATGCGATTGCGCTGATGATAGCGCCACAGCGCCAGCATCACGTTCGGCACCACCATCACCAGCGCCGTGCCTTGGGCAATTTGCTGATCAAGACCGAACCACACGCCCAGCAGCGGGATCGCGACCAACCCGCCACCAATGCCGAACAGGCCGCCGAGGGTTCCCAAGGCCGCGCCAAAAACCAGATACAACATGAACTCAATCACAGGCGATTTCCTTTTGTGAGGGTGTTCATCCTACGCAGTCGGCTCTGGCGGGGAAACGCACAGCAACGCACAATGGCTGTGCCAATTTCGCACAAGCACCGACGAACCATGAACCCCAATCAATTAACCGAACAACTTGGCCTGTTTCTCGATGTGCTGGAAAGCGGCAGTTTTTCCGCCGCGTCCCGACGCCATCCCTTGACACCTTCGGCTGTGGCGCGACGCATTGATAGCCTGGAAAGCGCCGTCGGCAGCCAGTTGTTCATTCGCAGCACCCATGCCGTGCGCGCGACCCCGGCCGGTCTGGCTTTTGCCGAGCGTGCGCGGCGGATCGTCGCTGAATTGCGTCTGGCCCGTGCGGAAGCGGTGTCTCTTAGCAGTGCGCCGGAAGGTTTGATTCGGGTGGATGCGCCCGCAGCGTTCGGACGCCGACACCTGGCGCCGGTGATTGCCGATTTCCTGATGCTTTATCCTGGCCTCGACGTGCAATTGCACCTGATCGACAGCTTTGTCGACATGCAGGGCTCGAATCTGGGCAAGGTCGATCTGGTGTTACGTGCCGGGCAGATGGCCGACACCCGGCTGGTGGCGACGCCGCTGGCGAGTATGGTGCGCATCGCCTGCGCCAGCCCCGATTACCTGCAACGCCGTGGCGTGCCGACCGACCCTGCGCAGTTGGTCGACCATGATGGCCTCGACTGGGAAGGCTTGGCTCCGCCCTTCGCCTGGCGCTTCGAGCGTGATGGACAGATGCACTTGCACCGGCCAGCGCGAATCCGCATGAGCGCCAACAATGCCGAGGCACTGGTCTGCGGCGCACTGGCCGGGTTGGGCATCGCGCATTTGCCGACCTGGCTGGCCAGCGAATATTTATTACGCGGCGAACTGCAGCCGCTGTTCTGCGAAAACGGTCTGCCAAAACCGGAAAGCACCGGCATTTATGCGTTGCGCCTGGAGCAGCAACCCAGTTCGCGCAGCCGCTTGTTGCTGGAATACCTGAAGACCCGTTTCAGCCCCATCCCGCCGTGGGATCTGGCGCTGCAAACCAACCTGGACCGCCACTAGTCCAGAATTATCTGGCGCATTAAAGATTCGCCCGCTAGATTCATGACGATCACTGATCAAGGCTTTGAAATGAACACCGAGCGCAACAACCCGGATAACTGCGACGACCTGCTGCTGGACAATCAGGTCTGCTTCGCCCTGCATTCCACTTCGCTGCTGATGACCAAGGTCTACAAGCCGTTGCTCCAAGCGCTGGGCCTGACCTATCCGCAGTATCTGGCAATGATGGTGTTGTGGGAAAAGGATGGGTTGACGGTCGGCGAAATCAGCACCCGACTGCTGACCGATCCCGGTTCCCTCACCCCGCTGCTCAAGCGCCTGGAAGCCGAAGGCCTGCTGAGCCGCACCCGCAGCCGTGAAGACGAACGGGTGGTGATTGTCGAACTGACTGAGCAAGGCCGTGCACTGCGAGACAAGGCACGGGGCATTCCCCAGTGCATCCTCGGCGCCAGTGGGCAAACGCTGGAACAGTTGAAGAAGCTGCAAGCGGATCTTCAAGCGCTGCGTAGTCATCTGCAAGATAGTCTTTAGACCGCGTTATCGTTCTTCGCGGGCAAGCCTCGCTCCCACAGGTTTCGGTCGATAACATAATTTGTAAATGACACAAAAACTGTGGGAGCGAGGCTTGCCCGCGATGGCGTCCTCCCCGTCGCAAAAAATTTCACCTCGCAAAAACCCACACGAAAGCCTCTATCTCAAGCCTCTCCTCACCAATCGAATTGCTGGGTTGCGCTTCAAAACAAATTTTTTCGAAAATTTATCTTGCGCGCTAAATACTAGCGAGCTACATTCACCTCGCACTTACTTAGCGCGCAAACATTTAGCGCAAAACACACAAACCCGAACGAGGCTCACACCATGCAAACTCTCTACACCGCAATCGCAACCTCCACCGGCGGCCGTGACGGTCGTGCGATCTCCAGCGACAACGTTCTCGACGTCAAACTCGCCACGCCTAAAGAACTCGGTGGTGCGGGCGGCGCAGCAACCAACCCTGAACAACTGTTCGCCGCTGGCTACTCCGCCTGCTTCATCGGTGCGCTGAAATTCGTCGCCAGCCAAACCAAACGCAAAATCCCGGACGACGCATCGATCACCGCCCATGTCGGCATCGGCCTGATCCCTGGCGGTTTCGGTCTGGACATCGATCTGCACATCAGCTTGCAGGGTCTTGAACAAGCCGATGCACAAAGCCTGGTAGAAGCCGCCCACCAAGTCTGCCCGTACTCCAACGCCACCCGTGGCAACGTCGATGTGCGCCTGCACGTCACCGTCTAACCGCTGACTCCAAGGTCGAACAGGAAATGGATATGAACACTTTCAGCAAAGTCTTGACCGGTACTCTCCTCGCCCTGTCCATCAACAGTGCATTCGCAGGCAATGGGGTTGAACACAACACCCAGGCGTTCCTCGACGTGCTGAATGCCGGCACCGGTAAACCGATCGAGCAGCTCACTCCTGCCGATGCCCGCGCGGTGTTGGTGGGTGCACAGGCCGGGGTGAAGTTGACGTTGCCAAAAGTCGACGTCAGCGAGAAGACTATCCAGGTCGATGGTCAACCGATCAGCCTGACTATCGTTCGGCCGGCCGGGGTCAAAGGCGAGCTGCCGGTGTTCATGTTCTTCCACGGCGGTGGCTGGGTGCTGGGGGATTTCCTGACCCACGAACGGCTGGTTCGGGACTTGGTAACGGGGTCGGGTGCAGCGGCGGTGTTCGTCAATTACACCCCGTCGCCGGAAGCGCATTACCCGGTGGCAATCAACCAGGCTTACGCCGCGACGAAGTGGGTGGCCGAGCACGGTAAAGAGATCAACGTCGACGGCAAACGTCTGGCCGTGGCCGGCAACAGCGTCGGTGGCAACATGGCGGCTGTGGTTGCGCTGATGGCCAAAGATAAAGGCATACCGGCGATCAGGTTCCAGGTCTTGTTGTGGCCGGTGACTGATGCCAGCTTCGAGACGGCGTCCTATAACCAGTTCGCCGAGGGGCACTTCCTCACCAAAAACATGATGAAGTGGTTCTGGGACAACTACACCACCGACGCCAAACAGCGGAACGAGATCTACGCCTCACCGCTGCGGGCGACCACCGCGCAACTCAAGGGTTTGCCACCCGCTCTGGTACAGACGGCCAGCGCCGATGTACTGCGCGATGAGGGTGAAGCCTACGCCCGTAAACTCGACGCGGCTGGCGTAGCAGTCACGGCGGTGCGCTACAACGGCATGATCCACGACTATGGTTTGCTCAACGTAGTGAGCCAGGTGCCCGCGGTGCGTTCGGCGATGTTGCAGGCATCTGAAGAACTCAAGCAACACCTGAAGAAATAACACACCCCTCGCTCCTACAAGAGTTGGCGCTTTTCTGAAAAAAACGCACAAAAAAGCCCGACTCAATGGTCGGGCTTTTTCATTCCTGAAGCTGTGCTTATTTAGCACGGCCTTTGTAGGAACCGCCTTCGCGGGTATCGATCTCGATCATGTCGCCGATTTCGATGAAGTCAGCAACCGACAGTTCGGTACCGTTCTTCAGTTTGGCAGGCTTCATCACCTTGCCGGAAGTGTCACCGCGAGCGGAACCTTCGGTGTAGTCAACCTGACGCACGATAGTGGTCGGCAGTTCTACGGAAACCAGACGCTCTTCGAAGAAGATCGCTTCGCAAACATCGGTCATGCCTTCTTCAACGAAAGGCAGAACGGCTTCGATGTCTTCAGCGTTCAGCTCGTACATGGTGTAGTCGGTGGTGTCCATGAACGTGTAGGTGTCGCCGCTGATGAAGGACAGGGTCGCTTCTTTGCGGTCGAGGATTACGTCGTCCAGCTTGTCGTCGGCGCTGTAAACGATCTCGGTCTTGTAACCGGTCAGCAGGTTTTTCAGCTTGGTCTTCATGATCGCGCTGTTACGACCCGACTTGGTGAATTCAGCTTTCTGAACCAGCCAAGGATCGTTTTCGAGACGGATCACGGTACCGGGTTTCAGTTCTTTACCAGTTTTCATTGCGAATATCCGAATTTGGATGGGATTTACAAAAATCTAGGCCGCGTATCATATCCAATTTAGGTAAAACTGTACCAGCGCTGCGGCAAGATCTGCCTGCAAGGCTTGTTCCAGACACCATGTCTCGGCATGTTTTTCCAGTTCAGGCCAATGTTTGCGGGTTGATTTCCAGTGATCCGTCATTGTCTCACCTGCATTCCATGCCCGCCATAGACCGCTGATCGCCTCGCGGGCAGGTTCGGACAGACCTTGGGTGTACAGGGTCAGGAAAGCATCGAGCTTGTCCAGATGGATGTCTTCGTCCTGCCGGTAGATGTGCCAGAGCAGCGGCCGACCTGCCCATTGGGCGCGGACAAAGGAGTCTTCGCCGCGCACGGCGTTAAAATCGCAGCTCCACAGCAGCAGGTCATATTGATCCTGTCGGACAAATGGCAGCACTTGCACGGTCAAGGCGTCGCGCACATGCACCGCACCGGCCTTCAGCCCATCCAACCCGAGCCAGCGTTCGACGTCGCCGAGAATCCGGCCTTCGGGTACCAGCAAATGAGTCGGCGTCGAATCAGCCGCCATCGTGTCGAGCCAACTGGCCAGCCCGGTATTTTCGTAGGCAAACAAGGAGATCAGTTGTGCATTCGGTGCGCGATCAATCCCCAGGCCTTGCAGGAATTCTCGCTGAGCTTGCGGACTTTGCTGAAACTGCCGACGCCGCTCCAGCAATCCGCTTTCACGCAGCAAGCCACCGGTGCCCTTGCGGAACCCCGGGAAGAAAAAGAACTTCTGCACGTTCTTGTACTTCACCGATGGCAAGCCGTGGCAGCCGACGACCCAGTCTTCGGCACTCAGATAATCGAGGTTCATCCACAGCGGCGGTTTTTCCCGTTCGGCCATGGCCTCCATATAGGCACTCGGCAACTGGCAGGCGAATGCGGCGATGACGACATCAGCGGCTTCGGTGGGCTGCCAGTCGACCGACCACTGTCGCACCTCGACGCCCTGCTGCCATTGCTGCGTAGCATTGATGTCGATGTCCGGACACAAACGCTCGAAGGCCCGCAGGTCGTCGACCCACAGGCGCACCGCCACTGAATGTTCGGCCACCAGTTGTCGGGCCAGGCGCCAAGTCACACCGATGTCGCCGAAGTTGTCGACCACGGTGCAAAAAATATCCCAGCGGGTTTTCATTTCAGGCATTCCAGGCTCCCGTTGGCAAAGGCGCCGATTGTCCGCATAAATTACCCCGCGCAGAAGAGCCGACGGCGATTAATCTTCATGCGACAATCGCCACTTGCCCGCGACTACCCGCCAGGAGGCAGTCATGCCCTACCGTCCCAACCCGCGCCGTCCCTTGCCGATCCAGTTTAATGCGCTGCAACTGACCGGCAGTATTGCCCTCGGTTTGTGGCTGGGATTCATCGCGATCGCACTGACTTGCTGGCTCGCCTGGCGCCTGTTGTTCAACGAGCAATTGGCGCCCTTGGCCCAGGCGGTAGAGCAACTGGCCAAGCCACCGGTGATTGAGCAACCTGCCCCGCAGAACCCGATGTTCGAACAGTACGAGGACCACCTGCGCAGGAATGAACAGCAGCAAATGGTGGAACAGGCCAGAAGCAGCAAACACAATCAGTCCAATCCAAAATGCCAGTTCTGGCTGCAGCAGAATCAAACGGCGCCGAGCGAAAAAAGCCGCGCTAACGTCCTGCAATTCTGCGATTGATCATGAAGCTCTCTATGCACAAGCCGACCGTCCACCAACTGATTATCGACAAGCTGCGGATCGATCTCGACATCGCCGAGCGGGCCGCGCAAACCGCTTACGAAACCGCGACCCACGAAGAAAACATAGCCGAAAACAAGTACGACACGCTGGGGCTGGAGGCGTCTTACCTGGCGGCCGGACAGGCCAGACGAGTGGAAGAAATCAGGCAGTCATTGACCCTTTGCCAGAACCTGACACTGCGGCCTTATGACGATCAGCGCGGTATCGAAGTCGGCGCCCTGCTCGGCCTGAAAGACGAAAAGGGTCGCGAGCAGTGGCTGTTCCTGGCTCCTGACGCGGCAGGGTTGAAGGTTGATCTGGTGGGGCAACTGATTACCGTCATCACCCCCCGCTCGCCGCTGGGCAAAAGCCTGCTGGGCAAGTTCGAAGGGGATGAAGTGGAGATTCTGGTGGCGGGCGCTCGGCAACAGTTTTCTGTTACCGAGGTGGTCTAGGCAAGACGATTGACGATTAATGCACCGGCAGTTCGACGCCGTCGAACAGCTCTTCCAGTTCCTGTTTGTTGTGGCACTGAATGGCCTTGGCCATGACTTCGCGGGTCAGGTGCGGCGCGAATTTCTCGATGAAATCGCACATGAAGCCACGCAGGAACGTACCGCGACGGAAACCGATTTTGGTAATGCTGGATTCGAACAACTCGCTGGCATCGAGCACCACCAGGTCGCTATCGAGCTTGGTGTCGACCGCCATTTTCGCCACGATGCCCACGCCCAGGCCCAGACGAACGTAAGTCTTGATCACGTCGGCGTCGGCGGCGGTGAACACCACTTTCGGTGTCAGGCCGCGATGGCTGAAGGCTTCGTCGAGTTTCGAACGGCCGGTGAAACCGAACACGTAAGTCACGATCGGGTATTCGGCCAGGGCTTCGAGGGTCAGCTTCGACAGCTTGGTCAGCGGGTGGCCCTGAGGCACGACCACGCAGCGGTTCCAGCGATAGCACGGCATCATCACCAGGTCACCGAATAGCTCCAGGGCTTCAGTGGCGATGGCGAAATCGACGGTGCCATCAGCGGCCATTTCGGCGATCTGCATCGGCGAACCCTGGTGCATGTGCAGGGCAACGTCCGGGTATTGCTTGATGAAATTGCTGATTACCGGTGGCAACGCATAACGCGCCTGGGTGTGCGTGGTGGCGATCGACAGAGTGCCTTTTTTCTCGTTGGAGAACTCCTGGGCGATCTGCTTGATGCTTTCAACTTTGCGCAGGATCTCACCAGCGGTGGTGATGATGCGCTCGCCGGCCGGGGTAACCCGGGTCAGGTGCTTACCGCTGCGGGCGAAAACCTCGACCCCCAATTCGTCTTCCAGCAGACGGATCTGTTTGCTGATGCCCGGTTGCGAGGTGTAGAGGCTTTGGGCTGTAGCTGAAACGTTGAGGTCGTGATGCGCCACTTCCCAGATGTAGCGCAATTGTTGAAGCTTCATATGAATCCCTCAAAGCAGGTAGACGCCACGGGCATCAGCGACGGTATATAACTATATTAATGGTTTGATTAATAAATCTAGAACTTTTTTATCAAAATGCCATTATTCGTGTCCTAGCGATCCCCTTTGCGACGACGCTCCATCAGCGGCACCAGATAGACCGGCACCCTGGACAGTTGCAACACGCGCGCAGCGGTTCGGCCCAATGGCGTATCCGCGCCAGCGCCATGACTGTGACTCCCTACGATCAGCAAATCGACGGAGAGTTTCTGCGCCTGGTCGAGAATCACCTGCGCCGGATCGCCCTGCAGCACCCGCACTGCGCGAATCCGTTCCAGGTCCTGCTCCCCCTCATCCCCCAGTTCTTCGCGAAAGCTGTCGAGCACCCGCTGCTGGATATTGGCGATCACAGTATTCAGACCCTGACTGTGAAACTCGTTCAAGGCCTGCTCATCGAGGTAACTCTGAAGCACCGATTCGGCGAACAACCCCATCGGTTCAACCGCGTGCACTACATACAGGTCGGCATTAAATGTTCGAGCCAGTGCCAGCGCATGCTGCATCACAAAAGGTGCATACAGACCGAGGTCGGTGGCATACAGCATCGAATGAATCATAGTGACCTCCTTTAATGCCAACATGGCGGAGATTGATTCAGCTTAGCAGTGCCGTGGCGAGAGCGGCGTTCGGCGCAACGCATTGAACCGCGGCGCTTTAAATCGACGGCTCGTTACTGATGCCATGCGGCACGTGACCGGTGGCGACCACTTCGCGGGCCAGCTCGCAATGCCCGGCCTGATCGTCGAAAAACACGTCGGCGGCAAAGGCTTCGAGAAAAGCCGATTTGGTCAGCCCTCCAAGGAACAGCGATTCGTCCAGACGGATGTCCCATTCGCGCAAGGTGCGGATCACCCGTTCATGGGCCGGCGCCGAGCGCGCGGTCACCAGCGCGGTGCGGATCGGACAGGCATCATCGGGGAACTCGCGCTGCAAAAGGTTGAGCGCTGCGAGGAAGCCTTTGAACGGCCCGCCGCGCAGAGGTTCGCGGGCTGACTCGCGTTCACTGGCCTGAAACGCCGCCAGGCCTCCCGACTGATAGACCCGCTCCGACTCATCGGAAAACAGCACCGCGTCACCGTCGAACGCAATGCGCAATTCATCGCTGGCGGCGCGACTGGCACCGCCCGACAGAATAGTCGCTGCGGCGAAACCCGCATCCAGAGCACTGCGCACATCGTCGGAATGGGTCGAAAGAAACAGGTCGCAGCCAAAGGCCTTGAGGTACGGATAAGGACTGCGCCCGCCGACAAATGCCGCACGCGAGATCGCCAAGCCATAGTGATGGATCGAGTTGAAAACCCGCAGGCCGGTGTCGGCACTGTTGCGCGACACCAGGATCACCTCGACCCGGGCACGGCCAAGACTGGCGTTCAGGTTCAGGAGTTTTTCGACCAACGGGAACGCATCGCCGGGCTCGAGAATTTCGTCTTCGTGTTCGATCTGATATTGCCGATAGGCCTCGACGCCGCTCGACAGATAAACCTTGTGACTCTCGCTCAAGTCGAACAGTGCTCGCGAAGAAATCGCCAGCACCAGTTTGTCGTCTATGACATTTGCCATGCCCTTCCCTCTCCTGTTGATCGACTCAGTGATTACGTCGATCGATAAAACTCAAGCTGCGATACAAGGCTTCGATTCGCGGTAATTCACATCCCGCCGTCTGCGCCGCTGCCAGTGGCCGAGTGTAGATCGCGTCCAGTTCCAGCGGCCGCTTGTGCAGGAAGTCGTGGTACATGCTCGGCCAATAATCGGGCATCTTCTCGGTCATCATGAACAGATAATCGGCGTAACCCGACGGCATGTCGTGACCACAGGCCTTGGCCCCCTGAACCACTTCGGCCATCAAGGCCTGAATCAGCGCGCGGCTGTCGGCGTCCGCCATCAACGGCGTGGTGCTGGCCCCGAGCAGAACCGACAGGCCGTTGTAGGGAATGTTCCAGACCAGTTTCTGCCAACGCGCCTGGTGCAGGTTCGGCATGGCCTGGGCGTCGATGCCGGCGGCGCGAAACAGCCCGGCGCCCTCCTCGACAATGCTCATGCGTGCCTGTTCATCGGCGACGGGGCCACTGTGATAGCCGGCGTTCACGGCGCCGAGCGCCTGATGGGTAATAATCCCTGGGCCGGCGCGATGAACGCAGATCAGACAGAGCCCGCCGAGCAGGTGCAGCGAGTCGGGGAGCAACTTGCGCAGACTGTCTTCAACGTCCAGGCCATTTTGCAGCAACAGCACTTTGGCATCAGGTGCCGCGGCTTGAATAATGGCGGGGGCCAGGTCCGCGTTACTGGTGGTCTTGGCGCCCACCAGTAGCCAGTCACACGGCGGCATGTCGGCAGCCGATGAATAGGCCTGGACCGGGTTCAGGGTCAACGGGCCCAACGATGCATGGTCGAGATGCAAACCTCGCTCAGCCACCGCTGAAAACTCACTGCGCAACAAAAAGTGCACATCGAAGCCGGCACGCGCCAGCATCAGCCCGTAGAAACCACCGATCGCGCCGGTCCCGATAATGCCGATTGTCGGCCTGGCCACTGTCATGGCAACTCCTCTGCTTGTCGACTCAACGCCTGACCCACGGCTTCGTTGAGCGCCGTGCGGGTCAAACGCGACTGTAGTGCCCCGAAGAACTCACCGTCGCGCACCACAAACAGCGCCGGCAAATGAAAGACCCGATAACGCTCGACCACCCCGCCATTGCTCCCTGCATCGATCCAGCACAGTCGATCGACCGCCAGATCGAACCTGGGCAATTGCTCACGGGCAAAACGGCAACTGGCGCAGCCGACGCTGGTAAAAATCACCAGAGAAATGCCGCTCATCGCCAACAGCCGTTGATCGGCGTCGAAATCGGTCAGTTCCGATTCAACCACTATACTGGGAGAAACGATGTCAGATGGCCGACACAGGGAGTCCGTGTTCATGGGACGTTATCTTCCTCATCCTGACGATGTACCCGTCGAATTAACGTTGCTCAAACATGAGTGCATTTCGCGGCAACAGCTGCACACTATCAGCCTCGGTGGCATGGCTTGCAATTACCACCGAGGATGGCGAAGGGGCACCGCACTTCAAGTGCGCATGCCCACCCTGAGCACCACGATCTGTTACCTGGGCTATGTTGCCTGGTGTCTGCGACGAAAACGCAGCTATCTGGTGGGTATCGCCTTCGTCGACGAACAGACCCTGTTTAGCGCACGAATGGGTGAGCAGGTTTGCCAGATCGAACGTTACTGCCGTCAGCATGAACCTCAAAGCGAACAGCTGAACAACCAGACCCTGGCCCTCGAATGGGTCCAGTTGCACGCCAACGAGTTCTCCCACGACACGGTTCGCAAGGCATTTGCATAGTTAAACCGCTGTCTGCCCATTGTCGAGCCACGGTGTAACGCGCTAAGGTTCGGCTCCCCGACGCGCTTAATTTGCTGTGCTCCGCCGCGCGGGTTCGCTGGCGGCCGGCACCCGTGACCTGACGAGTAAACGATGGCTGATTTACCGATCAACGACCTTAACGTCGCCTCCAACGAGACCCTGATCACTCCCGATCAGCTCAAGCGTGATATCCCTCTGAGCGACGCTGCCCTGCGCACCGTCACCAAGGGCCGCGAAGTCATTCGCAACATTCTTGATGGCACCGACCACCGCCTGTTCGTCGTGATCGGGCCGTGCTCGATCCATGACATCAAGGCGGCCCACGAATACGCCGAGCGTCTGAAAGTGCTCGCGGCGGAAGTGTCCGATACCTTGTATCTGGTCATGCGCGTGTATTTCGAGAAGCCACGTACCACCGTCGGCTGGAAAGGCTTGATCAACGACCCGTACCTGGACGACTCGTTCAAGATTCAGGATGGCTTGCACATTGGTCGTCAGTTGCTGCTGGACCTGGCCGAAATGGGCCTGCCGACCGCGACCGAAGCCCTCGACCCGATCTCCCCGCAATACTTGCAGGACCTGATCAGCTGGTCGGCGATCGGCGCACGCACCACCGAATCCCAGACTCACCGTGAAATGGCTTCCGGCCTGTCCTCGGCTGTCGGCTTCAAGAACGGCACCGATGGTGGCCTGACAGTGGCCATCAACGCCTTGCAATCGGTTTCCAGCCCGCACCGTTTCCTGGGCATCAACCAGGAAGGTGGCGTGTCGATCGTCACCACCAAGGGCAACGCCTACGGTCACGTCGTGTTGCGCGGCGGCAACGGCAAACCGAACTACGATTCGGTCAGCGTCGCGCTCTGCGAACAAGCGCTGAACAAGGCGAAGATCAAGCCGAACATCATGGTCGATTGCAGCCACGCCAACTCCAACAAGGACCCGGCCCTGCAACCGCTGGTGATGGAGAACGTCGCCAACCAGATCCTCGAAGGCAACCAGTCGATCATCGGCCTGATGGTCGAAAGTCACCTGAACTGGGGCTGCCAGGCGATCCCGAAAGACCTCGCCGACCTGCAATACGGCGTGTCGATCACCGATGCCTGCATCGACTGGACCGCCACCGAAAACACCTTGCGCAGCATGCACGTCAAACTCAAGGACGTGCTGCCAAAACGCAATCGCAGCTGATCGTCGTTACGTTTCACCCATAAAAAAACGCCAGGTTTAAACCTGGCGTTTTTTTATGGGTTCGCTTTGTTCACAGCTTGGCGGCATGCCGCTGGTGACGCTCCATGTAGCGCTCCACGTAGGAACACGATGGAATGACCGTGTAGCCCATTTCCTCAGCGTATTGCAGTGCCTGCTCGGTCAACGCCGCCGCGATGCCGCGACCCCGCAGCGCATTGGGCACAAAGGTACGATAAATATCCAGGGTCTGTTTTCCCAGATCCATATAGGTCAGGTAGGCACGATAACCGTCCACAGTGGTCTCGAACTGATGACCAGCCTGGTCATGGTGGATGGACAACGCCTCGCTCATCACTACTCCTCGCGGGTCTTTAATTCTGACCCCTACCTTACCGATGTTTTTCCGGCGAAGGAACATCTACGCCACCCCGTGCCTGAATGGACACCGAGAGAGCAACACAATCTCGCGCAACCGAGCACGTACAAATAGTAGGCACCATTGGCAGAAATGCTCAAGGGACGCTCGTCATGCTGGCAGGCGGGTGTTGCTTGGGTAATGCAGGGGCGGCTCGACCGGAATCTTCCCGAGTCCGAGCCTGAACATTGCCGGATATTGAGACTTAAGACGAGCGCCCTTTGTTTAAGTCACCTCAACATGGATAAAGATATGAGAGCCGCTGCGCAAAATCCGAACAAAAGTGTGGACGATTCCATCTAGGCAGACTTTAGTCGATACTGAAAAACAGCTACCAACACCGGGAACTTTTCCCCGGCGGCTCGCTCAGTTCGGGCCTCACAGCTGTATATTTTTTATACAATGCAGTTAAAAGTTGCTCGAAAAAGAATCAACGCCTACAATTTTTTTTGCTTCTTGCTCTACGTCAGTTTACTTACTACAAGTAATGGGTAGTATGTACGCCGGCTATTTCCTCACTCTGAGGAGACAGCTACTTAATAGAAAGTCCTTGAAGGGGAACACGATGAACAACGTTCTGAAATTCTCTGCTCTGGCTCTGGCCGCAGTTCTGGCTACCGGTTGCAGCAGCGTATCGAAAGAAACCGAAGCACGTCTGACTGCTACTGAAGACGCAGCAGCTCGCTCCCAGGCTCGTGCAGACGAAGCTTACCGTAAAGCTGATGAAGCTCTGGCTGCTGCTCAAAAAGCACAACAGACTGCTGACGAAGCTAACGAGCGTGCTCTGCGCATGCTGGAAAAAGCTAGCCGCAAGTAATAGTCCTTCGGGATTGTTATCAAGCCGACCCATTTTTTGGGTCGGCTTTTTTATTGCCCGCCATTTCTGCAGCCCATAAAAAACCCGCCGATGCGGCCTGCATCAGCGGGTTGCTTTAACGCGTTATTGCTGCAGATCGATCGGTGCACTCGATACCATTGGCTCTGAAGCATTCGGCACGGCGATTTCCACCGGCAGACCATCTTCAGCGGCAACCACGTCACGCACTACATCCCAGTTCATGCGCAAGTTGTTGGTGATGTCCTCACGCTTGAGCATCGCATTGATCACTGCGGTGTGCTTGTCGACCACCGAAGGGTTGCCCTTGTCGTCCAGCGGCGTGTGCGCTTCCAGATAAACCTTGCCGCCACTGAGGCCGAACTTGTACGGGTCATTGATGATCCGCACCGACGTCCCGACCGGCACCATGCTGGCCATTTCCAGCACGTTGTTGTTGAACATGCGGAAGCAACCATGGCTGGTGCGCATGCCGATACCGAATTTCTTGTTCGAACCGTGAATCAGGTAGCCCGGAGTGCCCAGCGTGAACTTGAACGGCCCCAGCGGGTTGTCCGGGCCGGCCGGCACCACATTCGGCAGCGGATCGCCATCAGCGGCGTGCTCAGCCTTGATCGACGCTGGAGGCGTCCAGGTCGGGTTCGGCGTCTTGGCGATGATGCTGGTGTGGGCAATCGGCGAGCCCCAGCCTTCACGGCCGATACCCAGCGGGAAGGTGTACACCACGTCCCGGCCTTTCGGGAAATAGTAGAGACGGTATTCGGCCAGGTTGATGACGATGCCTTCACGGGGGCCCGGCGGCAGGATGAAGCGCGTCGGCAGCACCACTTCGGTACCCGCGCCCGGCAACCATGGATCAACGCCCGGGTTGGCCGCGACCATTTCCGAGTAGCCCAGATCGTAGGTGGTGCCAAGGTCGGCGAAGGTGTCTTCGTACTTGGCCTTGATCACTTGCACCTGGCCGATGATGTCTTCACCGGGTGGTGGCAGGGGTAGCTCCAATGCTGCAACGGGACCCGCCACGCAGAGCGCAGCAAGAGACAGGCAGCGGGTGACGGCGGGAAAGCGCGGCAACATCCGGAAAATCCTTCGCATGATCGACAAGGGTATAAAAACAGGATTGTACACCGACGCCCGTTATTTCGGGGAGACGTAAAGACCTGTGGTTGGGGGGATCAGCGGTGAGGGGGCTTGCCTGTGGCGAGGGGCCCTAAAGCTCGAACCGCAACTCAGGCCAGATCGGCGAGGTGCCCCGTTTTTGCGATTCAAGGATGGCCCGGCACAGCGAGCACAGGCGCTGGTCCTGAAACACGGTACGGTCGACGCTCGACCAGCGCGGTTGCGCCGGCAACAGGCTGCCGCACAAGGTTCGGTCCACCGAGCCGCCCAATTCCAGTTGACGGGTCACCAGATGCACCCGCACTTCCTGGCAGGCGAACAGATCCAGCTGTTCGTCAGGCTCGATCAGTTGGTAGGCATAAAGGGACCAGGCGGGACGTGGCATCGGGGGCTCCAAATCGGGGGCGCCACCTTAGCCGAAACACCGCCGCTAGAAAAGCGTCAAAGCAGCGGTTTCAGTGTCGGCCAGACATTTTCCAGCAACTTGTCCTGAGCCGCCGCAGCCGGGTGCAGGCCGTCGCCTTGCATCAGGTCCGGATGACCACCCACACCGTCGAGAAAAAACGGTACCAGCGGGATCTTTTTCTCATCGGCCACCTGGGTGAAAACCTCGGCAAAGGCCTGGGTGTAACGCACACCATAGTTGGGTGGAAGTTGCATGCCCAGCAGCAGTACCTTGGCACCACTGGCGCGGGAGCTGTCGATCATCGACGCAAGATTTTGTTGCAATTGTGTTGGCAGCATTCCGCGCAACCCATCATTGCCCCCCAACTCAAGGATAACCAGCTCCGGTTTATGCTCTGCAAGCAGCGCCGGCAGGCGCGCCCGGCCTCCGGCGCTGGTGTCGCCGCTGATGGATGCATTGACCACCTTATCGTCGAAACCTTCGCGCTTGAGCCGTTGCTCAAGCAAAGACACCCACCCCAAGCGGGTATCCAGGCCGAAACCGGCGCTGATACTATCGCCAACGATCAGGACTGTACCCGCCGCTGCGCTCTGGGCCATGCACATAAAGGCCAGGCCAGCACTCAAAAACCACACACGCATCGGATTCTCCATGGGCGCAAGCATTCTCACCGCGAAGAACCTCAGCAAAGTGGTTCCGAGCGCGGAAGGTGAACTGACTATCCTGCACGAACTCAGCCTGGAACTGAACAAGGGCGATAGCCTGGCCATCGTCGGCGCCTCCGGTTCCGGCAAATCCACTCTCCTGGGCCTGCTCGCCGGCCTCGACCTGCCGAGCAGCGGCGAAGTCACCCTCGCCGGGCAAGGCCTGAGCAATCTCGATGAAGACCAACGCGCGCGCATCCGCGCCGAGCATGTGGGGTTTGTCTTTCAATCATTCCAGCTGCTCGACAGTCTCAATGCCTTGGAAAACGTCATGCTGCCGCTGGAACTCGATGGCCGCAAAGACGCTCGCGAGCGCGCCACCGAACTGCTGCAACGGGTCGGTCTGGGCCAGCGCCTGACGCACTCGCCGCGTCAGCTTTCCGGTGGCGAGCAGCAGCGCGTGGCGATTGCCCGGGCGTTCGCCGCCGAGCCCGACGTGTTGTTCGCCGATGAACCCACCGGCAACCTCGACAGCCACACCGGCGAGCGCATCAGCGATCTGCTGTTCGAACTCAACCAGGAAAGCGGCACGACCCTGGTGCTGGTGACCCACGACGAACGCCTGGCACATCGCTGCCGGCGCCTGATCCGCCTTGAAGCCGGCCTGCTGGTCGCCCCTCTGGAGCCTTGATGGCACGCTTGCCGCTATTGCGCCTGTTCAGTCTCGCCATCCGCCAATTGCTGCGCGATGCCCGCGCCGGTGAGTTGCGCGTGTTGTTCTTCGCCTTGCTGGTGGCCGTGGCGGCGAGTACCGCCATCGGTTACTTCGGTGCCCGCCTGAACGGCGCCATGATGCTGCGCGCCACCGAGTTTCTCGGTGCCGATCTGGTGCTCGAAGGCAGCTCACCGGCGCGACCGGAACAGGTGAGGAGCGGCACAGAGCTGGGCCTTGAACACGCTCAAGTGGTGGAGTTTTCTAGCGTCATCGCCACTGACAACGGCATTCAGCTGTCCAGTATCAAAGCCGCCGATGACATCTACCCGTTGCGCGGCGAACTGAAAAGCGCCCCCGCGCCCTTCGCGACGGAAGAACCCGGTGGCGGTCCGAAACCCGGCGAAGCCTGGGTCGAAGCGCGACTGCTGACCGCGCTGGACTTGAAGATCGGCGACAGTATCGACGTCGGCATGAAAACCCTGACGCTGGCGCGAGTACTGACCTACGAACCGGATCGCGCCGGCAATTTCTACAGCCTGACGCCACGGGTGCTGATCAACCTCAGCGACCTTGAGGCAACCGGCGTCGTGCAACCCGGCAGCCGGGTCAGTTACCGTGAACTCTGGCGCGGCAACGCCTCGGCGCTGGAAGCCTATCGGCAGCGGATCAAACCCGAGCTGGCGGCCAATCAACGCATCCAGGATGCTCGCGATGGCAACCGGCAGATCGGCGGCGCCCTGGGCAAGGCTGAACGCTACTTGAACATGGCCAGCCTGGTGGCGGTGTTGCTGTCCGGTGTGGCGGTGGCGCTGTCGGCGACACGCTTCGCCACGCGCCGATTCGATGCCAGCGCATTGCTGCGCTGCCTGGGTCTGTCCCGCCGGGAAACCATGGTGCTGTTCAGTCTGCAGCTAACCGTACTTGGACTGCTCGCCAGCATCAGCGGTGCCCTGCTCGGCTGGCTGGCGCAGCTCGGGCTGTTTGCACTGCTGCATGATTTACTGCCGACCGATGTTCCACCGGGTGGCCTGCTGCCGGCCATCGCCGGGATCGGCACCGGGCTGGTCGCGCTCGCCGGCTTCGCCCTGCCACCATTGGCCGCTTTGGGTCGAGTGCCACCGCTGCGCGTGTTGCGTCGCGACATGCTGCCCATTCCGTCCAGTACCTGGATTGTTTATGGCGCGGCATTGGGCGCCCTCGGCCTGATCATGTGGCGCTTGAGCCTGGACCTGTTGCTGACCTTCGCCCTGCTAGGCGGCGGTGTGATCGCGGCGCTGGTGCTGGGCGGTTTGCTGTTGCTGCTACTGAAGAGCCTGCGCCGGATGCTGGCGCGCGCCGCATTGCCATGGCGCCTCGGGTTGGGCCAACTGCTGCGCCATCCATTGGCAGCGGCGGGTCAAGCCCTGGCCTTCGGCTTGATTCTGCTGTCCATGGCGCTGATCGCTCTGCTGCGGGGTGAGCTGCTCGACACCTGGCAAAACCAGTTGCCGAAAAACGCCCCTAACTATTTCGCCCTGAACATTCTGCCGGCGGACAAACAGGCCTTTACCGATCGACTGATGGAGTTGTCGGCACAATCGGCGCCGCTGTACCCGGTGGTACCGGGACGGCTGATCAGCATCAATGGCGAACCGGTGCAGGAGATCGTCAGCAAGGATTCGGCCGGCGATCGAGCCATTCAACGCGACTTGAGCCTGACTTGGGCGGCAGACCTGCCAGCGGGCAACAAACTCACCGCCGGCAACTGGTGGGACCAGCAACCAGCGGATGAAATACCCGGTGTTTCGGTGGAAGGTAAAGTCGCCGAAAGCCTCAAACTCAAGCTCGGCGATCACATGGTGTTCACCGTCGGCGGGGTCAATCGGGAGGCGAAAGTCACCAGCCTGCGGGAGATCAACTGGGACAACTTCCAGCCGAACTTTTTCATGATCTTCCAGCCCGGCACCTTGAAGGACTTGCCGACGACCTACCTGACCAGTTTCTATCTGGCGGCCGGTCACGATCAGCAGATCGTCGACCTGTCCCGCAGCTTTCCAGCAGTGACCATTCTGCAGGTCGAAGCCTTGCTGGCGCAGCTGCGCAGCATTCTCGGCCAGGTCACCCTGGCAGTGGAATACGTGCTGTTGTTTGTGCTGGCGGCGGGGATGGCGGTGTTGTTTTCCGGCTTGCAGGCAACGCTGGATGAACGCATTCGCCAAGGTGCGTTGCTGCGAGCGCTAGGCGCCGAGCGGCAGTTGCTGGTCCGGGCCCGGCGTATCGAGTTCGGCCTGCTCGGCGCGGTCAGCGGGTTGTTGGCGGCACTGGGTTCGGAACTGGTGAGCCTGGTGCTCTACCGTTATGCCTTCGACCTGCCTTGGCATCCGCATCCATGGCTGTTGGTGTTGCCACTGATCGGCGCAGTACTGATCGGCGGTGCCGGTGTGTTCGGCACACGCCGCGCCTTGAACGCCAGCCCCCTGACAGTCTTGCGCGAGGGTTGATAAACTCAAGCGCTCTGATCACGTATTCAACCACAAGAAGTCGCCATGAGCCGTTATCGCCCTCCCCGCACCGCTGGCACCGCGCTGATCACCCCCGAAGGTGAAGCGCGGATGCGGGCCGAGTTTCATGAACTCTGGCATGTGCGCCGACCGCAAGTGACGCAATCGGTCAGCGAAGCGGCGGCCCAGGGCGATCGCTCGGAAAACGCCGAATACACCTACGGCAAAAAGATGCTGCGCGAGATCGACAGTCGCGTGCGTTTTCTCACCAAACGCCTGGAAGCCCTCAAGGTCGTCAGCGAAAAACCCAGCGATCCGAACAAGGTTTATTTTGGCGCGTGGGTCACGATTGAAGATGAAGACGGCAAAGAGTCGCGCTATCGCATTGTCGGGCCAGATGAGCTGGATCTGAAACTAGGCCTGATCAGCATCGACTCACCGTTGGCACGCGCCTTGATCGGCAAAGCACTGGACGCCGAAGTGCGGGTGCAGACGCCGACTGGCGAACAATGCGTGTATATCGTGGCGATCGACTATTTATGAGCCCCAGCGCTCTGAGCCTCAGCGGCGGGCAATCAGTCCTTGGCGCGCGACGCGGGTCAGCTGTTTGATCATTTCAGGTGCATCCTGCGCACTGGGCGATTGAATCACCGCCAGATCGAAACTGTCGTTGGCAAACCGTGCCAGTGACTCGCCGTCGTCAACAAACTGAATCAGAAAGGCAGCAGGCCCACCGGTACGACGTGGCCAGCCATCGAGGTAACGCAGAAGCGTCGGCTGATGTTTACCGCCAAGCAGGATTTTTGGATTGCGCTGGGTGAGGTGTGCCGTGATCGGCGCAGGGCGTATAACAGGGCTTAATGCATTCATTGTGTCGTGTCTCTGCCTCAAAAGTCTGCATGGCAGGTGAGAGGCAACACCGAACCAGCGCTTTAGCGGTATTTCGAAGCCTGTTTCAAGCTTCTATCGGCAACCGAATGAGTCACCTGGCGCCCCGCAAGTAGCTGTTTAAATCGGCGCATGGGCAGCATCCTAGAGAAGCTGACCGGACAGTGTCAAGAATCACCAGCAACAAAAAAGGCCTGCACAGTGCGTCGCACAATGCAGGCCTTTTCGTTGAGCCAGGGGTCAGTCGGTGATGGCGCGGTCTACCGACAGCTTGCCTGCACCTTCGATCAGCACCGCGAGGCTGCCACCGAGCAACGCCAAGGCGAATTCATAACCGTTGTTAGCCATGAACAGACCGTTGCTGATATGCACCGTGAAAATAGCCACCAGCGAGAGGAAGGTCAGACCCAGCGCCGCCGGGCGTGCCAGCAGGCCGATGATCAGCGCCAGACCGCCGAAGAACTCGGTACCACCGGCCAGCATCGCCATCAGGTGACCGGGTGCCAACCCGATGCTTTCCATGTACTGCGCGGTGCCGGCAATGCCGTAGCCGCCGAATGCCCCGAAGAGTTTCTGTGCGCCATGGGCCGCGAAGATGATGCCGACGAAAATCCGCAGAATCGTCAGACCGTAGCCCGCGCGAGTGAACAGTACCTTGTTGATCAGTGTGCTCATGCTGTGTCATCCATTGTGAGTGTGTGTTGGTTGGCCGCTATATTAATCAGTAAAACTCATGTTAAAAGCGCAAAAAACGCACCATAACAATCAGCTTAGTCGATCATTTCCGTGAGGCCACTTTTTGCCCTTGGGGCTCCAACGACTCCCGCTCCCGATCGAACGCCAAGTAATACTTGTTCACGCTATTAACATAGCTGACAGCCCCCATTCCCACCTGCTCCATGGCGATGCGCTCGACCTGGAAAAACCACTGATTAGGATTCAAGCCGCGCCGCCGGGCTTCGGCGCGCATGCCTTGGACCCGCTCCGGCCCCATGTTGTAGGCCGCCAATACGAACGCCATGCGCTCGCGCTCGTTGAGTTTGGGGCTGGCAAAAAACTTGCGGCGGATCATCGCCAGGTACTTGGCGCCGGCCTGCACATTGGCATCGAGGTTTTGAATATTACTCACGCCAACCCGTTGGGCGGCGGACGGGGTGATTTGCATCAGGCCGGTGGGGCCACTGCCGCTTCTGGCGTTGGGCTGCAGCGCCGATTCCTTGAAAGCCAGCGCCGCCAGGTTCAGCCAGTCCATGCCTTGGGCCTCAGCATGTTTTTGCAGCACCGGTCGAAGTTTTTCCAGGCGCTGCCGATCGGCCTTGGCCAAGGGATAGTGCACTTGATACAGGCGTCGATAGATCCGCAGGAACGCTGCATCCTGGTCCGACGGCTTCTTGTAGGTCGTCAGGAAGCGATCGATGCTCGAACGCAGCATCGAGGCGTCGCGGCGCACGAACCAGTATTCCTCCCCCGGCTCGCTGATAAGAACCTGACGATCAAAGCGCAATTTGGACAGGATCTTGCCCCAACGTTCGGCAATCGGTTGCTCGACAATCGTCAGATGAAAAATCCCGCCCTGGACCATTTCCAGCACGTCCTCGACCGCCAGGCTGGGGTCGACCCACTCGATCTTCACCGGCGCCAGTTTGTGCAGCGCGAGCTTCTGATTGATCTGACTGACTGCATCCCCGGCGGCGCTGCCGGTGGGCAGCGCGAGGGTTTTGCCCGAGAGTTGTTCGAGACGGGTGTACCGTCGTTCGCCCTTGATCCCCACCAGCAGCAACGGCACATTGCTGGCGATCGGTTGACTGGTACTGACGGCGAGGCCCGGTTGCGGGTCGAGTAACTCCCCCGGCGCAACCAGATCACCCTCCCCGCGCTGCAACGCGCCGAGCAGTTGATCCTTGGCTTTGGGAATGATCTTGAGGGTGATTTCCTGGCCATCGCGGGCATGGCCATTGAGGTATTGTTCGAAGGCGCGCAGGCGGTGATATTCGACACCGATGGCCTGGCCCTGGACTTCGCCGGAGCTGTTGCGGCTCTGGTTGACCAACACCCGCAGCACGCGACTGCTGCGAATCTCCGCCAGGTCGCGGACCTTGGCCGCGGGCACGGCTTGCAACGGCCCGGCCAGGCGCGCAACCGCCGGCATGGGCAGCAGCAACGAACAACACAGCAGTAACAAAACCGAGGGACGAATCATCCACTCTCCGGAAAGAATACTGGTCGACTTCATAGGTGATTTCATGACGTCGAGCGACAGAAACAGAGCGCCTGAAACGCTGGCAAAGTGCGTGAGAGTGGCACAGTGATGGCAAATCCACCAACCCCAACCTGTCTCGCGGCCTCAACAGACAGCTTTAACTCATTGTAGTTCTTGGCTTTTCTTATAAATCTACAGCTCTGATATGCTTTCCGGCCTTTGGTCCGAGGTAGCACCATGCAACTCATCGATATCGGCGTCAACCTGACCAACCCCAGTTTCGCCGACAAACACCAGGCTGTACTCGACCGTGCCTATGCTGCCGGAGTCTGCCAATTGGTGCTCACCGGGACCAGCGTCGAGGGCAGCGAACAGGCTCTGGAGCTGTGCCAGCAACTGGACGAAAGCGCTCAGCGGCTGTTCGCTACGGCCGGTATTCACCCGCACTCGGCCAGCGACTGGAACGCCGACAGTGCTCAGCGTCTGCGCAGTTTGCTTAAGGAGCCGAACGTGGTGGCCGTGGGTGAATGCGGCCTCGATTTCAATCGTGATTTCTCGCCCCGCCCGCAACAGGAAAAAGTCCTCGAAGAACATCTGGCGATGGCGGTTGAGCTGCAGTTGCCAGTGTTCCTGCATGAGCGCGACGCCAGCCAACGATTGCTGGAGATCCTGCGTGATTACCGCGACCAATTGCCGGCGGCCGTGGTGCACTGCTTCACCGGTGAGAAAAAGGCCCTGTTCAGCTATCTCGACCTCGATTTGCACATAGGTATCACTGGCTGGATTTGTGATGAACGCCGGGGCACGCACCTGCATCCGTTGGTCAAAGAGATTAAACGCGGGCGCTTGATGCTGGAGAGCGATGCGCCGTATCTGCTGCCCCGCAGTCTGCGCCCCAAGCCGAAGAATGGTCGCAACGAGCCAGCGTATCTGACTGAAGTGTTGCGTGAAGTGGCGTTGCATCGCGGCGAAAGCCAGGAAGACCTGGCAAACCACACCACAGCCTGCGCGCGAGCATTCTACGGGTTGCCCTCAATCCCTCAATGAACACCCGCTCCCACAGGTTTGGCGGTGGTGCTCGTTGACCTGCATCAACATCTGAATTCCTGAATAGCGGCACAATACTGGCACCTTGCCAAAACTGTTTCCGCTATCAGAGAAGACCTCCATGGGTGCCTGGCTTAGCAACATCTCGCTGAAGTATAAATTCTGGGCGGTCAACGCCGTCGCCTTCGTCACCACCCTGTTGCTGGTGCTGTACGCCGTGCAGCTTGAACAACAAGCCCGCAGCCACGCCGCCCAAACGTCGGCCCAGGCCCAGGCGCGGTTACTCAATGCCTGGCCTGCCGGGCAGCCGCTGCCCAAGGCCGATAACCTGCTGACCTTCAATCGCGGGCAAGCACCATTACTGAACGGGCAACCGCTGCTGGAGCTGACCGATACCAACGGTTGGGTCGAGATCAACTCCCTGCCGCTGTTCGGTGAAAATCCGTTGATGGGCGCAGAGGTATTCACTCGGCCTGACGGTCAACAGATCGCGGTGATTGCCCATGGCCCGAGCCTGAGCCAAGTGTTCGGCGAACGCTTCACCCACTACGCGGTAGCGGTGTTCATCCTGATGCTGGCGATGCTCGGCGCGTCGCAACTGTTGATCCGCTTCCTGCTCAGCCAGCTCAACACCTTGAAAGACGTGATGCTCCACGTCGAGAAAACCGGTGACCTGTCGGCTCGTGTACCGCTGGCTTGCAAGGATGAAGTCGGGCAAATGGCCAATGCCTTCAATGCCATGCAGGCCGGTTACCAGCGGGTGGTCAACACCGTCGCCAACACCGCTCGGCAACTGGATGTCGGTGCCGCGCGGCTGGCGTCGAGCATGAACGAGGTACGTCACGGGATGCTTGGCCAACAAAGCGAAACCGATCAGGCTGCCACAGCGATTAACGAAATGACCGCCACGGTCCACCACATCGCCCAACACGCCGGGGCTACTCGCGACCTCTCGCAAACCGCCGACACTCTGGCCGGCAGCGGGCAGGAAGTGGTCACTCGGGTGCAAAAGTCGATTGGCGGGTTGTCCACCGGCGTACAGCAAACGGCCGAGATGATTCAGCGTCTGGCCGAGGACAGCCAGAAGATCAACGGCGTGGTCAGCGTGATCCACAGCATCGCCGAACAGACCAACCTGCTGGCCCTTAACGCAGCCATCGAAGCGGCCCGGGCCGGTGAAATGGGCCGCGGGTTTGCGGTGGTCGCCGATGAAGTGCGTAACCTGGCCAAGCGCGTCCAGGCGTCCACCGACGAGATCACCACCATGGTTTCAGCGCTGCAAGCCGGCACTCGGGACGCCGTGGACTTCATGCAGGAAAGCTCGTTCAAGGCGGACGACTGCCTGCAGCAGGCCCAGGAAGCCAGCGTGGCCCTGGCCGAAATCACCAGTGCGGTGGCGCAGATGCGTGAAAGCAATACGCAGATTGCGGTGGCAGCCGAGCAGCAGAGTCATGTGGCGGAGGAAATGAATCGGGCGGTGGTGAGCATTCGCGACGTGACCGAAAACACCGTTCAACAGACCGTGAATTCGGCGATTACCAGCAATGAGTTGGCGATGTTGGCGGGGGAATTGAGCAAGGCCATTGGGCAGCTCAAGCTTTGAGGGCCTCTTCGCGGGCAAGCCTCGCTCCTACAAGCGAAAGCGTCAGCCCGGTCAACATCAATATTGCCCATGGCCCCTATCACTTCGATAGCCAGCCTTGATTCGCCGACGGCTTTTGCCACGCCTATTCTTTATTCAAGCGCCTCACAAATAAAGGATCAGCATCATGGGCAAACGTCACCCCAACCTTCCCGCCTGGCAATGGCGACTGCACCCGCACAGCCACCAGCACCCGACCGATCCGGTGTTGCACATGATTGCCGTGCCGCTGTTCATCGTGGCGTTTTTGCTGATGGTCTCGGGGGTGTTCAGCCTGGATCTGGCGAGCTTCGCGATCGGCGTCATCGGCCTGCTCGCCGCCCTGGGCCTACAGCGTCACAGTCATCACCTGGAGGCGTAGCCTGCAAGTATCAGGCGAAAATTGTCACGGTCTGCCGACTCATGGCGATCAACTGACCGTCTTCGCTCCACAGTTTTGCGGCTGCGTGCCCGTAGCCGTCAGCGGCATACTCGATTTCAACCAGGTACTTGCACCAGTCGAGCGTGCTCAACGCGAGCAACGGCTGGACGAATTCGATAGTCCAGGTCAACGTGCTGCCTGCCGCCGGTTTCTTCAGATGCGACAACAAGGACGGCGGCCAGGCGTCGACCAGCGCCAGAATATGCGCCTCGCTGACCACCTCGTCCTTCCCTTCTCCACGCAAGCGCACCCAACCACCCATATCGCGGGAGGTGTTGCCCGTGAACGGCAGGCCACCGATGCTCCAGCGCATTGCCAGGTGACGCATGAATTCCGGGGTCACCCCTTTGATATAGGGCATTTCCTGGCAGTCGACCCAGTGCTTCATCTCGGGCGCAGCGTTGGCCGTGACCGCCACCTCGGAAGGTCGCGAGGCGCCGAAGCTGCCCTGGACCAACGTCACCACTTGGCCCTTCTGCATCGCCCGGCCCAGCACTTGGCTGACGGCTTTGCCTTCGCGCAGCACATCGACTTCAAAACTGACCGGCACATCGGGCTCGACCGGGCCGACAAAAGTGATTGCCAACGAACGCACCGGACGGTCCGCCGGGACTTTTGCGCGCATGGCTTCGTATTGCAAGGCGGCTATCAGCCCACCAAAACTGGCTCGCCCCTGACCCCACTCGGCCGGAATAGACAACGCCTGCGGCTGACTGCGAACAGCGTCGAGCAGATCGGAAAAGTGCATGGGAACCTCAGAGGCAGGAAAAATGGATGGAACGATCTTAACCAGCCCGCAAAGACGATACAGCGCTTATTCCGGCCAAAATCACGGACAGATGAGCCGTGCCAACATTGAACACACAAACTAAAGTGGGAGCGGGCTTGCTCGCGAAAGCGGGCTTGCTCGCGAAGAGGGCATGACATTCAACATTTTCGTTGAATGTCATGCCCTCTTCGCGAGCAAGCCCGCTCCCACAGTTTCAGGATTTGAAGCAAGCGGCGCTGAGTTTGTCGAGGACGCGGTCGGCGCGCGCTTCGGCCTTGGCCAAGGTGGTTTTCCAGACCGCGACACAGGGCTGCAAATCGGGCTCTTCCTTGGCGCGGTCCAGCCACTGCCAGCTGTCGTGCCAATCGCCCAGAGCGGCCTGCGCCGATTTCAGGTTGGGCAAGGCCGCTTCCGGCAAGCGATCCAGTTCGGGGTAGGCTTCGATGCCATAACGCACGCGCTTGATCAGCAGGCGCAGGCGATGGCGGTCATGGGCGGGATCATGCAGGGCCTGGTCGAGTTTCTTCCATTGTTTGCCCAGGCGTTTTTCGATGCGCTTACGCAAACCCTTGAGCAAGCCCTGGCGCTGGGAAGCCCGCAGAAAACGCGGAAAGGCGTCGAGGATCATCAGCATCTGCGCCAGCTCGGGGCTCGCCGCCACGATGGGATAAGCCTCGTCCATCCGCGCCATGCGCCGGTGCGCGGCCTCGGGTTGATCGTGCTGGAGCAAGTACGCCGCCAACACTTCGCGATCGCGCAACGGCGTGGTCAGATCACCCACCCGGGACGCCGCCGCTTCCAGTTGCTCGACCCCAGGCAAACCGCGCAAGGGCCGCAGCAGGCTGCGCAAACGCCGCACGGTGGTGCGTAGATCATGCAGCGCTTCAGAGTCGGTACGCGCACTCAAGCGTGCCTGACAGGCGAGCAGGCGAACGTCCAAGCTCAGAACATGAGCCACCAACCGATCAACCAAGGCAGACATCGCTTGCTCCCTGAATCGAATTGCCCCAAGTGAGCGCTATCATGCCTCAACGGCCGGCGCGGGATTCACGGATGTAGAAGCGCGCCTTCTCGGCCTTCTTGGTACAACCCTCGTATGCTTCGAATTGCTGCTGGGTCTTGGCACCGGTCAGCAACGACAGCGCCTTGGAATAGCTGACGGTCCCGGCAAAGCCCTCGACCTTGGCCAGATCCAGTTCACGCCAGGCGGCGTCGAGCTGGCTCCCGCAGCTGTCACGGTAAGCGGTTTTACCGGCACAACCGGCGAGTGCCAGGGCAATCAACGGCACACAGATCCAGGCTTTCATCACTCACACCTCAAAGATAATAAACAGTCGTGCAGCTAAGACGGCCTGGCGCGTGAAAAGTGCCTTGGACCCGCAATGGAAACTATAGCGCTCGCGAGGATACCCATTCGCCTTTATTGAGTGTCAAAAAACGACGCTATCGCCCCGCCGAACGACCATAGCGATTGAAGCTTGCCCCTCGATAGGCGCATTGTTGAACCTTGTCAGAGAGGTCGTTTCATGAAAAAGCGTGTCGCACTGGTGTTGGGCTCGGGTGGCGCCCGGGGCTACGCCCATATCGGCGTCATTGAAGAGATCGAACGGCGCGGCTACGACATCGCCTGCATCGCCGGTTGCTCCATGGGCGCGGTGGTCGGCGGGATCTATGCCGCCGGTAAACTCAAGGATTATCGCGACTGGATCGAGAGCCTGGATTACCTCGACGTCTTGCGTCTGGTGGACGTCAGCTTTCGCCTGGGCGCGATTCGCGGGGAGAAGGTCTTCGGGCAGATCCGCAAGATCGTCGGCGAGATCAACATCGAAGACCTGCGCATTCCCTACACCGCCGTAGCCACGGACCTGACCAACCAGCAGGAAATCTGGTTTCAGGAAGGCTGCCTGCACCAGGCCATGCGCGCCTCGGCGGCGATCCCCAGCCTGTTCACGCCGGTGATGCAGGGCAATCGAATGCTGGTGGACGGCGGTATCCTCAACCCGTTGCCGATCGTGCCGGTGGTGTCGAGCCATTGCGACCTGATCATCGCGGTCAACCTCAACTCCACCAACCAGCGTCACTATCAACTGCCGGTGATCCAGCGCCCGGCCGCGTTCAAGACCCGCTTCGACAGTCTGATCAACTCGCTGGGATCGAAATTGCCCTTCCGCCGCAAGCAGGCCGAACAATTGCTGCTGCTGGAAAAGGAAGCGTTGATGGCAGAAGCGGCCGAGATCAACCCGTGGATCGAATCCGCCGAGCCAGAAGGCCAGCAACCGGCGGCGGCCCCGGAAAGCAACGGCGCACCGAAGTCCGCCACCGGATCGTTCATCATCGACAACGTGGGGCCGGCATCCTTGCTGGACCTGATCAACCAGAGTTTCGAGGTGATGCAGACGTCATTGGCACAGTACAAGATTGCCGGGTATCCGCCGGATATCCTGATTAACGTGCCCAAGCGGGTGTGCCGGTTTTTCGAGTTCTACAAAGCGCCGGAGTTGATCGCGCTGGGGCGTGAGATTGCCCGGGATACGCTGGATCGGTATGAGAATGAGCGGGATTCTTGAGGCCTGACGATCATTCCCACCCTCTGCGTGGGAACGATCAACTAAAGACTACCCTCACTCAACAACCGATACCCAACCCCCGCTTCGGTGACGATGAACCGTGGCTGAGTCGGATCATCCGCCAGTTTCTGCCGCAGGTGCCCGACCACTATCCGCAGATAGTGGCTGTCTTCGGTGTGGGTCGGGCCCCAGATGTCCTTGAGCAATTGCTGCTGGGTGATGACCCGCCCCGGATGCCGCGCCAGTTGCGCCAGTACCGCGTATTCCTTGCGGGTCAGCGCCACTTCGGCGCCGTCCAATAGCACCCGGCGATAAGCCAGGTCCACGGTGAGCGGACCGAAACTGAGCGCCGCTTCCTGGGCCTCACCGGTCGGCGCCTGACGCAGCAACGCACGCACTCGAGCGAGAAATTCCTGGATGCCGAACGGCTTGGTCACGTAGTCGTTGGCGCCGCCATCCAGGGCCTGGACTTTCTGCCCTTCGCTGGCGCGCACCGAGAGCACCAGGACCGGCACCGTCGACCATTCGCGAAACTCGCGCAACACCTGCTGGCCGTCCATGTCCGGCAGGCCGAGGTCGAGCACCAACAGGTCGGGTTTGTTCAATGCAGCCTGGGCCAGGCCTTCCGTGCCGGTGCCGGCCTCCAGCACTTTGTAGCCTTGGGAAACGAGGCTGATGCGCAGGAATTTTCGGATCTGCGGTTCGTCGTCGATGACCAAAATGGTCGCGGTCTGGCTCATGAATTCACATCAACACAAAGAAGTGGCAAGAGAGTAGCGCAGACGAGATCAGGCTTCACTGTCCAATCCCGGCTGAGTCTGCAACGGCAAATGCAGCGTGATGCAGGTGCCGCGCCCTTCGATACCGTCGGCGACGCTGATCCGTCCGCCATGGGCACCGACCATGCCCTGACAGATCGCCAACCCCAGCCCCGTGCCCTGCCCACCGCGATCGCCACGAGCGGCGGTGTAGAACATGTCGAAAATCTTCGCCCGGTCCTCCTGCGGTATCCCCGGCCCTTCATCGCTCACCGAAAAAAACAGCTCGCTGTCAGTGGCCCCGGCACGCAATTCAAGACGCCCGTGGGGCGGTGAGAAACGCGCGGCGTTTTCCAGCACATTGACCAGTGCTTGCTCGATCAACGCGGCATGCACATAGAGCAGCGGCAGTTCGGCCGGCACTTCGGTAATGACCTGCAACGACGCCAGCACCGCGCGCAGACGATTGAGCGCACTGCCGACGATGTCGGCCGGTGACACCCAGTCCCGCGCCAGCTTCAGGGCGCCGTGACCGAGGCGAGTCATGTCCAGCAGGTTTTGAATGTAGCGATCCAGCCGTTCGGCTTCATCGCGAGTACCTTCGAGCAGTTCGCGACGGTCCTCCAAGGGAATCGCCTCGCCAAGCGCCAGCAGGCTGTCGATGCTGCCGCGCATGGAAGTCAGCGGCGTACGCAAATCGTGGGACACCGAGGCCAGCAGCGCGCTGCGCAGCTGCTCGGTTTCACCATGCAAGCGCGCCGCTTCAAGGTCATCAGCCAGTTGCGCGCGGGCCAATGCCTGGGCCAGCGGTTGGCTCAGCGCGGTCAGCAAGCGCCGCCGCTGGCCGCTCAGGGTCTGACCTTCTTTGGCACACACGCCGAGCAGTGCCAGCGGCCCATCGTCCACCGACAACGGCCACCACCACCAGCGCCCGAACGGCAAGGTGCCGGTGCCTGCGCCGGCCGGCTGATCATGTTGCCAGGCCCAATCGGCGGCGGCGCGCTCGGCTTCGGAGAACTCCAACGGCCCACCGGTTTCGACTTTCCAACCGCTCTGGCCATCGCGATTGAGCAGGCACAGTTTCAGGTCGGTCCAGCCATTGAGGTGTTGCGCCGCAGCGCTGACCACGGCCTGACGGTCGGTGGCGGCGGTGAGTTTGCGCGACAGGTCGAGCAGTTCGCTGGTTTCTTCCTGGGTGTCGCGCAGGGCCTGCAATTGTCGCCGTTGCCGCGCCGCCAGGTTGCCGGTGAGGGCCGCCATCAGCAGAAAGAACAGCAAAGTCAGCACGTCTTCTTCGCGCTGGATTCTGAAGGAGAAATTTGGCGGAATGAACAAAAAGTCATAGGTCAGAAACGACAGCACCGCGCAGGCCAATGCAGGGCCGAGGCTGCTGCGCACCGCCACCAGCAATACCGCCGCGAGGAACACCAGCGAAATGTTCGGCAGCGGCAAGGCGCTCGACACCGCCCAGGCCAGGGCACTGGCGAGCACTGTAGCCACCAGCGCCAACGCGTAGTCGAACCAGACCAACGACTGCGCCGAGGGTTGGCGCGGTTGATGCTGTTCCTGATCGCTGTCGAGCACGTTGATTTCCAGCCCGCGAGCATCGCGCAGTAAACGAGACGCCAGACCACCGCCGAACAACCGTCGACGCAAACGCTGACGCGACTGGCCCACCAGCACCAGGCTGGCGCGTCGTTCAGCGGCGTGCTGGATCAAGGTTTTCGCCACCTCACCGGCGCGCAGCAACACCACTTCGCCACCGAGGCGTTCGGCCAGTTGTTGAGCGCTTTGCAGGCGCAGACGCGATTGCTCGTCGCGTATACGGCCATTGTCCACATGCACCAGGCTCCACGGCAGATGCCGCCGCTGGGCGACGCGACTGGCGTGACGCACCAGACGCTCGGCCTGAGCATCGCCATCGACACCCACCAGCAAGCGACCGCGCACTGCCGGTGCGGCCTGCCCCAACTGGCGATAACCCTGGGCCAGATCGTTATCGACCTGAGCGGCTGCGGTTTGCATCGCCAGTTCGCGCAGGGCCGTGAGGTTAGTCTGGGTGAAGAACGCATCGATGGCCGCCCGCGCCTGCTCCGGCACGTAGACCTTGCCGTCGCGCAGACGCTCCAGCAACTCACGCGGCGGCAGGTCGATCAGCAGCAATTCGTAGGCTTCTTGCAGCACCCAGTCCGGCAGGGTTTCGCGCACCTGTACGCCGGTGATGCCGCGCACCTGATCGTTGAGACTTTCCAGATGCTGGACGTTGACCGTGGTGAACACGTCGATGCCGGCGGCCAGCAATTCCTGGATGTCTTGCCAGCGTTTGGCGTGACGACTGCCGGGGGCATTGCTGTGGGCCAGTTCATCCACCAATACCAATTTCGGTTTGGCGGCCAGCAGACCGTCGAGGTCCATTTCTTCGAGCATCACGCCGCGGTACTCCGAGCGCACCAACGGCTGCTGGGGCAAGCCAGCCAGTAGCGCTTCGGTTTCGGCGCGACCGTGGGTTTCGACCACGCCGGCCATGACCTTCACGCCCTGGCGCAGTTGAGTGTGGGCGGCTTGCAGCATGGCGTAGGTCTTACCCACGCCTGGCGCGGCACCGAGGAACACCTTGAGGCGGCCACGGCCATCGCGGGGCAGGTCTGCTAACAGCGCGTCGGCGCGGCCGGAATCACTCATGCTTGAAGTTCTCTCTCATTGATCGTTCCCACGCTCTGCGTGGGAATGCAGCCCGCTATGCTCCGCGTCCCAGCCGAAGTGGACGCAGAGCGTCCATAGATGCATTCCCACGCAGAGCGTGGGAACGATCCTTTCCAAACTTTTAACCTTTACAAGTTTTCCAGCGCCGCATTCAACGCCAGCACATTAACCACTGGCGGCCCAACAAGCGGCTGCTCGATGTGCGCATCCATTAATTGCTCAAGCGCAGACACCGGCAGATTGCGCGCCGCCGCGACACGCGCCAGTTGATAGGCAATTGCGGCCGGTGGCAAGTGCGGATCGAGGCCGCTGCCGGAGGTGGTCAACATCGCCAACGGCACCGGCCCCTGCCCGGTCACCTGCAATTTATTGGCGTCGTCGATCACCCGTGTGGCCAGCGCCGGGTTGCTGGGCGAAAGGTTGCTGGCGCTGCTCGACACGGTGGCAAAGGCCCCGGCCGATGGCCGTGGATGGAACCAGGCGTCGCCGACGAAATCCTGGGCGATCAGCGACGAGCCTCGGACCTTGCCGTCGGCGTCGCGCACCAGGCTGCCGTTGGCCTGGTCCGGAAAGGCGACCTGGGCGATGCCGGTGACGACCAAGGGGTAAGCGACGCCGGTGATCAGGGTCATCAGCATCAGCAGGCTCAGGGCCGGACGTATCAGTGTGGACATTTCACAATCCTCGATTCGGATAACAAATACAGCATTCAGTCAGGTGCAACGTGGCGCATTCATCGCGAGCAGGCTCGCGAAGGCGGCGCAACTGGCGCGCCGCGAAAGTCAAACCAAATGCAACGCCGTCAACAACATGTCGATCGCCTTGATGCCCACGAACGGCACCAGAATCCCGCCCAGCCCATAGATCAGCAGATTGCGCCGCAGCAACGCCGCCGCGCTCACCGCCTGCACCCGCACACCACGCAGCGCCAGCGGAATCAACACCACAATGATCAAGGCATTGAACACGATCGCCGACAGAATCGCGCTCTGCGGACTGCTCAGGTGCATGACGTTGAGCACACCCAGTTGTGGGTAGATCGAGGCGAACAGCGCCGGCAGGATCGCGAAGTATTTGGCTACGTCGTTGGCGATGGAAAAGGTCGTCAGCGCTCCGCGGGTCACCAGCAATTCCTTGCCGATCTGCACCACGTCCAACAGCTTGGTCGGATCGCTGTCGAGGTCGACCATGTTCGCCGCCTCCCGCGCCGCTTGTGTGCCGTCGTTCATCGCCATGCCGACGTCCGCCTGGGCCAGGGCCGGGGCATCGTTGGCACCGTCGCCGCACATGGCGACCAGGCGCCCGTCGTTCTGCTCGTGACGAATGCGCGCCAGTTTTTTCTCCGGTGTGGCTTCGGCCAGCACGTCATCCACGCCTGCTTCGGCAGCAATCGCAGCAGCGGTCAGCGGGTTGTCGCCAGTGACCATGACCGTGCGAATCCCCAGCTTGCGCAGCTCGGCGAAACGCTCGCGGATGCCAGGCTTGACCACGTCCTTGAGGTGGATCACACCGAGTAACTTGCCGTCGGCGCAGACCAGCAACGGCGTGCCGCCACTCTGAGCGATCTTGTCGATTTCCCGGGACAGAGGCGCTGCCAGATCGGCGCGTTTCAGGCCGACGAAGGTCAGCAGCGAATCCACCGCGCCTTTGCGATAGACCCGGCCCTGATAGTCGACACCGGACAGGCGGGTTTCAGCACTGAACGGCACGGCGGTCAGCACCTCGGCGGACGGCTCGGGTTGTGGGTGAAGACCGCGCAAGTACTCGACAATGGATTTGCCTTCAGCCGTGTCATCGGCCAGGGAGGCGAACAACGCGCCTTCTGCCAGCTCTTGGGCGGTGACGCCTGGCGCGGCATAGACCGCAGAGCAACGACGGTTGCCGAAAGTGATGGTGCCGGTTTTGTCCAGCAGCAGAACGTGCACGTCCCCCGCTGCTTCCACGGCACGACCTGATTTGGCGATCACGTTCAGGCGCACCAGACGGTCCATCCCGGCGATACCGATGGCCGACAACAAGCCACCAATGGTGGTCGGAATCAGCGTGACCAATAACGCCACCAGAAACACCAGCGGCAGGCTGCCGTTGGCGAAGTGGGCGAACGGTTGCAGGGTCACCACTACCAGCAGGAAGATCAGGGTCAGGCCGATCAGCAGGATATCCAGCGCCACTTCGTTCGGGGTTTTCTGGCGTTTGGCGCCTTCGACCAGCGCGATCATGCGGTCGAGGGTCGACTCGCCGGGGTTGGCGGTGATGCGCACCAGCAGCCAGTCGGACACCAGTCGAGTGTTGCCGGTGACGGCCGAGCGGTCGCCGCCGGACTCGCGAATCACGGGCGCCGATTCACCGGTAATCGCCGCTTCATTCACCGCCGCGATACCTTCGATCACCTCGCCGTCACCGGGAATCATCTCCCCCGCTTCGACGCGCACCACATCGTTCTTGCGCAGGCTGCTGGCGGGCACCACTTGAAAACTGCCATTGGCAGTTTTGCGACGGGCACTCAAGCCTTCGCTGCCGGCCTTGAGGCTGTCGGCACGGGCCTTGCCGCGACCTTCGGCCAGCGCTTCGGCGAAGTTGGCGAACAACACGGTGAACCACAGCCACAACGCGATTTGCGCGGCGACGAAAGTCGGCACGGCGTTGTCGGGAATGAAGCACAGCACAGTGGTCAGAATCGCGGTCAGTTCCACCACCAGCATCACCGGCGCACGCTGCAATTGCCGTGGGTCGAGCTTGACGAAGGCTTGCACCAGCGCCGGGCGCCAGAGGGCCGAAATCGCGGTTTTCGGTTGTTCCGGCGCCTTGACGACGGCGGCTTTAGTTGCGGGCATATTCATCATTGACTCCTTAGAAGCCCAGGCTCAGGTGTTCAGCGATTGGACCCAGCGCCAATGACGGCAGAAAGGTCAGGCCACCCACCAGCAAAATGGTCACGGTCAGCAAGGTCACGAACAGCGGGCCATGAGTCGGGAAGCTGTTCTGGCCAATCGGCGCGGTTTTCTTCATCGCCAGGCTGCCGGCCAGGGCCAGTACCGGAAGGATGTAACCGAAGCGCCCAATCAACATGCCAAAGCCCAGCATCAGGTTGTGGAACGCGGTGTTCGCCCCAAATCCAGCAAACGCTGAACCATTGTTGGCACTGGCCGAGGTGTAGGCATAAAGCAACTGGCTGAAACCGTGAGCGCCGGGGTTACTCACCGCCGCGACCGGGCCTGGCAGGCTGGCGGCAATCGCACCCAGCACCAGCACGCCCACCGGCATCACCAGCAAGGTCACCACCAGCAATTGGACTTCCCGGGCTTGCAGTTTCTTGCCGAGGTATTCCGGAGTGCGGCCGATCATTAACCCGGCAAGGAACACCGCGATCAGCACGTTGAGCAACATGCCGTAGAGCCCGGCACCGACGCCGCCGAAGATCACTTCGCCGACCATCATGTTGATCATCGCGACCATCCCGCTCAGCGGGTTGAGGCTGTCGTGCATGCCGTTGACCGAACCGTTCGACGCCGCAGTAGTAGTCACCGACCACAGCACGGTGGCGGTGGTGCCGAAGCGCGCTTCCTTGCCTTCCAGCGGCGCGGTCTGTTCCACGGCGACGTTGGCCAGGGTCGGATTGGGTTGGTATTCAGCCCACAGCGACGTCGCGCCGCCGATCAAAAACAGCGCCAGCATGCAGGCGATGATCGCGCGGCTCTGACGCAGGTCTTTCACGTAATGGCCAAAGGTGAACACCAGCGCCACCGGGATCAGAATGATCGAGGAGACTTCGAACAGGTTGCTCCAGGCCGTCGGGTTCTCGAACGGATGCGCCGAGTTGACGCCGAAGAAGCCACCGCCGTTGGTGCCCAGTTGCTTGATCGCAATCTGGCTGGCGGCCGGGCCGAGCGGAATCACCTGATCGATGCCTTGCATGGTCACGGCGTTCACGTAGTGGGCGAAGGTTTGTGGCACGCCCTGCCAGACCAGAAACAGCGCCAGCAACAGGCACAACGGCAACAGGCCGTAGAGGGTGGCCCGGGTCATGTCGACCCAGAAGTTGCCCAGGGTTTTGGTGGATTTGCGACCGATGCCGCGACACAGCGCAACCAACACAGCGAGACCAGTGGCGGCGCTGACGAAGTTCTGCACGGTGAGGCCGACCATCTGACTCAGGTAGCTGAGGGTCGCTTCGCCGCTGTAGGACTGCCAGTTGGTGTTGGTCATGAAGCTGACGGTGGTGTTGAACGCTTGCGTCCATTCCTGACCCGGCAGGTTTTGCGGGTTCAGCGGCAAGTGATCCTGAAACAGCAGGATCGCAAACAGCAGCAAAAAACCCGCGAGGCTGAAGGCGAGCAAGGCCAGGGCATATTTCTGCCAGCTCTGTTCGGCCTGCGGATCGACGCCAGCCACCCGATAGCAACCACGCTCCACTGGCCCGAGAATCGGCGAAAGCCAAGTGCGCTGCCCTTCCATCACCTTGTAGTAGAAGCGCCCCAGAAACGGTGCAGGGATCAGCACCACGGCGAAGAAGGCGAGGATCAGCCAATAGTCATAACTGTGCATAGCCGCTCCTAGTTCCGGTCCGCGCGCAACAGCGCAACCAACAGATAAATGAACAGCCCCACTGCCAATAGCAGTGACACTCCGTCCAGAACGCTCATGGAAGTTCTCCGTGTTACGGCGTATTGCCGCGTGTGGAGGGATTGTCGGCAGGGAGGCTGTAAAGGCGCGAGATCGAGGGGTGGGGCGGAGAATAAAGAATGCGTAAAGAGTGGGTTTATAGCTTTGTTACAGCGGTGCCCAGGCGGGCCTCATCGCGGGCAAGCCCGCTCCCACAGGTCTTTGCGATTTCCGGGCATACGCATTCCATTGTGGGAGCGGGCTTGCCCGCGATGGCGGCAGAACAAGCGCCAACGCCCTCAACTGGCGCACAAAATACGGGGCTTACGGTGGCAAACATCCCCGATACGACGTCATTTTGCGCTTTACGACCGCCATCACAACACTGGCACGCCCGCTGCACATGCCCTCCCCTTGAGCTTTCCAAACCGTTCAGAGGGCAACACATGAACACACAACTCAAACCCACGCTGGGCACGCTGCACCTGTGGGGTATCGCGGTCGGGCTGGTGATTTCCGGTGAGTACTTCGGCTGGAGTTATGGCTGGGGCGTGGCCGGTACGCTGGGGTTTCTGGTGACCTCATTCATGGTCGCCACGATGTACACCTGCTTCATCTTCAGTTTCACCGAACTGACCACCGCCATTCCCCATGCCGGCGGTCCCTTTGCCTACAGCCGCCGGGCCTTTGGTGAAAAAGGTGGATTGATCGCCGGGCTCGCGACCCTGATTGAATTCGTCTTCGCCCCACCGGCGATTGCCCTGGCCATCGGTGCCTACCTGAACGTGCAGTTTCCGGCCCTCGACCCGAAACACGCGGCGGTCGGTGCCTATATCGTGTTCATGGGCTTGAACATCCTCGGCGTGAAACTGGCCGCGACTTTCGAACTGGTGGTCTGCGTATTGGCGGTCGCCGAATTGCTGGTGTTCATGGGCGTGGTCGCCCCGGCGTTCAGCTTCAGCAACTTCGCCCTCAACGGCTGGGCGGGTTCTGATGTGTTCGGTGCGCCGGCGATTGCCGGCATGTTCGCAGCCATTCCATTTGCCATCTGGTTCTTCCTGGCCATCGAAGGTGCAGCCATGGCCGCCGAAGAAGCCAAGGACCCGAAACGCACGATTCCCAAAGCCTACATCAGCGGCATCCTGACCCTGGTGCTGCTGGCCATGGGCGTGATGTTCTTTGCCGGTGGCGTCGGCGACTGGCGTACCCTGTCGAACATCAACGATCCGCTGCCGCAAGCCATGAAAGCCGTGGTTGGCGAAAGCTCCGGCTGGTTGCACATGCTGGTATGGATCGGCTTGTTCGGTCTGGTGGCGAGTTTCCACGGGATCATCCTCGGCTACTCGCGGCAGTTCTTCGCCCTCGCCCGAGCCGGTTACCTGCCAGCATCCCTGGCCAAACTGTCACGCTTCCAGACCCCGCACCGGGCGATCATCGCCGGTGGCGTGATCGGCATCGCGGCAATCTACAGCGACGGCTTGATTAACCTTGGTGGCATGACGCTTACAGCAGCGATGATCACCATGGCGGTATTCGGCGCAATCGTGATGTACATCATGAGCATGCTCAGCCTGTTCAAACTGCGCAAAACCGAACCGAACCTGGAACGCACTTTCAGCGCGCCTTGCTACCCGTTGGTGCCATTCATTGCCTTGGTGCTGGCAGTGGTTTGCCTGGTGGCGATGGCCTGGTTCAACACCTTGATCGGGTTGATCTTCCTTGGCTTTATGGCGGTGGGTTTCGTGTACTTCACGCTCACCGCGCAATTGCGTGCCGATGCGCCGGCGGATGCGATGTTGACCGGGCTCTAAACAGCCGCAGTGTTGCTGTCAGATCAGGCATAGAATGGAACCACTGCGAAATTCCATCGCTCAAAAGTGGTATGCAGGATCGGTTGGCGAAACCCGCCCACCGACCTGCCCTCAAGGAGAATCCTATGCCCTGGTATGCCTGGTTGATTCTGATCGTTGCCATCGGCTCGATCGTTGGCGGTTTGATGATGCTGCGTGACACCGCCAACAAGGTCGAATTGACTGAAGAGCAACGCAAACGCGTCGCCGAACGTAATGCGGAAGCGGATGCCAAGGATGCGCAGGACCGCTAAAACAAAAACCCTGTCATTCTCATTGAATGACAGGGTTTTGCGTTTCTACTTTTCCCAATCGGCCTTGGCAATGTGCAAGCCATGCAGCCCTTTGTAAGCCGCACGCTCCGGCTGGCTCCAGCCCTCAAGTAACGAATCCTCCAACCGAAAAATCTCCACCCCCAACGGGCGACACACACTCAGCGGATCCTGCGCATCCGGCCCCCACATGGCCAGTGACAAATCCCCACCCGGGCAAGTCGACAGCGCGCACAACAAATCAATCTCGGCAAAGAACTCCAGGTAATCGCCCTTCTGTGCCGGACAGGCTTTCATGAAGTACATGTCGTCGTGGTTCAGGCCGGTGCACTGGAAAATGTTCAGCACATCATGCACGTCAAACTCGGTCAGGCCATGGGGTAACACTGCGCGAGTCAAATTCGAGTGACAGTGATGATGGAAGTCCTCGCCCGTAAGCATTTTGTTCACATACGGATCGCAGCGCGTCCCCAGCAAGTCGTGCAAACGCCCGCCATGTTCGTCGATGCCGTAGCCGGCCAGGCTATCGTCGGTGATGGTCACCAGCGGTCGTAAAAAAGGCAGGTTCGACCAGAGCCGGTCATGGGTGCTGACATGCGCCCCTTGCAACTGCCGGGTCCGCGCCGCCCACAAACGTTCGCGCGGATCGTGGGCATTCCAGACATTGAAATCCCCGACTTGCGGGCCGACAGGGGTGGTGACCCTGAACACATGCCCGGCCGGCACATTCCAGGCGCGGCCGGTGCGGATCAGCACCTCGAACTGTTCGATCAGCGTACGCCCCTCTTTCTTGTCCCGGACTCTCTCGTAGAAAGCCGTGTCTACCTGCAAGGCCGAGCCTTTGCTGACTTGATAGGCCGCCGGATAGTCTTTGTACATGGCACAAATCCTCGATCAGTGATGGGAAGAAGGGGCAAGCATCTGCAACAGGAGGTGTTCAGAGTCATCGAGATAAAGGCTCATGGCATCCCCGGCCGCGCGCTTATCGCCGTCGGCCAGCAAGTCATGTATCTGTCGGTCACGCGCCAGCCAGGGCGCCTGAAAACGTGATTCGTCGGGAGCGGTGCAAAACACCAGGCGCAGTTGCGCGACGACGTTGGTGAAGAACTCATCGAACAACGGACTGCGCAGCAATCCAACAATGTGTTGATGAAATGCCAGGCTGTGGGTGCCGACCGCGCGCCAGTCCTCGCGCTCCCGGGCCAGCTCGGTGGCCTCCAGGGCTTCGAGCATCCGGTCGGACTGATATTCACGCAATGGCTGACTGGCGCTGATGGCTTGCAGTTCCAGAGTACGGCGGACCTTGAACAGATCGCGCACATCATCGCTCCCCAGCCGACGCACCATCACACCTTTGTTGCGGACATAACGGGTCAGCCCTTCCTGCCCCAGACGATGCAACGCCTCGCGAATCGTGTTTCGCGAGGCGTTGTAAGCCGACACCAGATCGTTTTCCACCAACGCCATGCCGGGCAGCAAACGACCGCCGATGATGTCAGCGCGTAACTCCAATGTGATGTGGTCGGCCAGGGACAATCCGCTGTTCATACTCAATGCCTCGTGATTGTTCAACAATCGTCAGCGAATGAGTAATCACTATTCGTGCCATCTCCCGCCGTGAACTAGCCCTCCCAGTACTTGAACAACACGCTGGCGTTCACGCCACCAAACCCGAAGCCGTTGGACATCGCGTAATCGATATTCATGGGACGCGCCTGACCGTGAACGATGTCCACGCCTTGAGCGGCTGGATCCGGGTTATCGAAGTTGAGCGTGGCCGGTACCACCTGATCGCGGAGTGCCAACAGCGTAAAGATCGCCTCGATCCCGCCTGCGGCGCCGAGCAAATGCCCGGTCGCGGACTTGGTCGACGTTACCGCTATCTTGTTGTCCGAGCCGAACAACGACTTGATGGCCGCCAATTCCCCAAGATCGCCAACCGGTGTTGAAGTCGCATGAGCATTGAGATGCTGCACCTGCGCCGGCGAAATGCCCGCCTGAGCCAACGCCAGCGACATCGCCCGACGCGCACCGCTGCCATCTTCAGGCCCCGCGGTCAGGTGATAGGCATCGGCACTGGTGCCGTAACCGACCAGCTCGGCCAACGGTTGAGCACCGCGTGCCAGAGCATGTTCCAGGGATTCGATCACCAGAAGGCCCGAGCCCTCACCCATCACAAAGCCATCGCGACCACTGTCAAACGGTCGCGAGGCGCGCTCCGGGGTATCGTTGTAACCGCTGGACAAGGCCCTGGCCGCCGCGAACCCGGCCAGGCTGACCCGATCGATCGCCGCCTCCGCACCGCCGCACACTGCGATATCCGCCTCGCCACATCGAATCAACCGCGCCGCGTCACCAATCGCCTGAACTCCGGCCGCGCACGCCGTTACCGGAGCCCCCAAAGGCCCCTTGAAACCGTGCTGGATCGACACATGGCCCGCCGCGAGGTTGACCAGAAACGAAGGAATGGTGAACGGCGACAAACGGCGCGGGCCACGGCTGTCGGTGGTGCGCACCGCGTCGGCAATCGCGCCGAAACCACCCACGCCCGAACCGATAATGGTGGCAGTGCGTTCCTGGGCGTTGGCGTCCTGCGGTTGCCAACCGGCCTGCTCCACTGCCTGACGCGCCGCCTCCATGGCAAACATAATGAAGCGATCCATCTTCTTCTGCTCTTTGGGCGACGTCGCCCGATCCGGATCAAAACCCGCCTCGGGATCTTCCGCCAGCGTCTGCACCGCGCCACCGACCTTGGCCGGCAGATCGGCCACCACTTCGTCCGGCAACGCCCGCAACCCGGATCGCCCGGCCAACAGACGTGCCCAAACCGCTTCAACACCACTACCCAACGGCGACACCAGGCCCATGCCCGTTACCACTACTCGACGATTACTCATAACGCAAATACCTCAAGCCGATTTATGGTGCCTCACTTGTAACGCGGGGCGGCCGTGCTTCTGGACAGATTCGGCGCCATCGCATGACGCGCCGCCATGAAGGCTTCCCACTCGGAAGCATTCGGTAACGAAGGAATGGTGATCAACTCACCCTGATCCAGCCCCGACAACGCCGCGTCGACCATCTCCTCCGCCTCCATGACCATCTCCGCCGGAATCTGGGTCGCATCGATACCGGAACGCTCCCAGATCTCAGTGCGTGTTACGCCTGGCAACACCGCTTGAACCTGGACCCCGGTGCCCTGCAATTCGGCGTTCAACGACTGAGTCAGGCTCAACACATAAGCCTTGCTCGCGCTGTACGTCGCGTTGAACCGCTCCGGAAACAACGCCACCACGGATGCAATGTTAATGATCGTCCCGCGACCGGCCTTGGAAAACCCGGCCGCCGCTGCCGAGGCCAGCCGCGTCACCGTGGTGACGTTCAGCTGAATCAAACGCTCCAGCTGATCCATATCCGCGTTGGCGAGCAAACCATCCGCCGCGACACCGGCGTTATTCAGCAACAGGCTGATACTCGAATCGCTGCGCAGACGCTGCTCAAGCTTCAATACATCATCCTTTTGCGTCAGATCTGCCTTCAGAACTTCCACTTGGACGCCATGCGCAGCGCGCAACTTGCTCGCTGCAGTCTCCAGCCGTGCCTGATCACGGGCCACCAGCAATAAATCAAAACCACGAGCCGCCAACCGCTGCGCGTAAATCGCACCGATACCGGAAGATGCGCCGGTGACAAGGGCCGTACCTTGGGTCGGGACAGAATTCATGACAATGCTCCTGGAGGATGCTTGAGGGAAGGCGAAGCGCATGAATGTCAGAGCGCTTCAGCGAATGATGAATTTATTATAGGCATAATTTAAACGCCATATGATAGCCATAATTTTTTGTCCTCCGATGAAAGGCGCCTGATCACCCCTATAGCAATATGCAAAAAGGCCGGTCAATGACCGGCCTCTTGGTGTGGATTTACAAGCTTAGTTCACTTCCAGCTTCTCGCGATTCTTGTCCAGAATGGCTTTGCCGATCCCTTTCACTTCCAGCAATTCGTCAACGGACGAAAACGGCCCATTACTCTCACGATACGCAACAATCGCCTTGGCCTTCGCTTCACCAATCCCGGCCAACTCGCGCTGCAGAGTCGTCGCATCGGCCCCATTGAGGTCGACCTTACCGGTTTGAGCCGTGGCGGCAACGTCCAGCATCAAGGGTGACTTGGCAGCCTCTGGCACAGCCGTCGGCGCAGCAATGGCTGCAATAGAGGCGCTGGTGAGCAGGGCAAAAACCAGAGAGTAGAAATAGCCAGTACGCATAAATGAAGCTCCATGACATCGATTGAGAAAGCAGCTTTTCCGAAGCTGCCCCCTAAACCTAGGCGATGTGATGGAGCTGTCAAAAATGTGTTAGTTACAGGATGTGAAACAATCAGGGCTCGAGACGACGTTGCTGGTGGATCCAGTCGACAATCTCGCCGTCGGGGGTGTAGCCACTGACCGTTTCGCGCAGAAGCTGGCGCACGCGGGAGTAGTCGTCCTCCTCGACAGCCAACAACAGTTCGGTCAAACGGCCCTTGAGCACATCCCAAGGCAGATGATCTTCGTTGGCGGACATGATCATCGGATGGGACGTTGCAGCGACGTTATCCCCGATCAGCAACTCTTCGTAAAGCTTCTCGCCCGGACGCAGGCCAGTGAACTCGATTGAGATATCGCCTTGGGGATTTCGCTCGGAGCGAATGCTCAAACCGGACAGGTGAATCATTTTCTCCGCCAACTCGACAATCTTCACCGGTTCGCCCATATCCAGCACGAACACATCCCCCCCCTGCCCCATGGAACCGGCCTGAATCACCAGTTGGGCGGCTTCGGGAATGGTCATGAAGTAACGGGTGATCTTCGGGTGCGTGACCGTCAGCGGTCCGCCGGACTTGATCTGACTGTGGAACAACGGAATCACCGAACCGGACGACCCCAACACATTGCCAAAACGCACCATGGTGAAACGGGTTTTATTGACCCGCGATACATTGGCCTTGTCGCCAAACAGTACCGGGGCGATTTCACGACTGAGGGCCTGAAGGGTCAACTCCGCCAGACGCTTGGTGCTGCCCATGATGTTGGTCGGACGAACGGCTTTATCGGTGGAGATCAACACAAAGTTGGCCACACCCGACTGCAAGGCAGCCTGAGCAGTGTTCAACGTGCCAATGACATTGTTGAGCACGCCTTCGGCAATGTTGTGCTCGACCATCGGCACATGCTTATAAGCGGCCGCGTGATAAACGGTATCCACGCGCCAGGTCTTCATCACATCCAGCAGTTTGTGCGGATGACGGATGGAGCCGAGGATGGGCAACAACTTGACCGTTACCGACTCACGGCAGGCGCGTTGCTCCAATTCCGACAGGATGCTGTAGAGGTTGAACTCACTGTGCTCAAACAGCAGAAGCGTGGTCGGGCCAAGGGAAAAGATCTGCCGGCACAGCTCCGAACCGATCGATCCGCCAGCGCCAGTGACCATCACGGTCTTGCCTTTGATACATCGTTCGAGCAAATCGGCCTGGGCTGGCACGGCATCGCGACCCAGCAAGTCAGCGATGTCCACTTCCTGAATGTCTTCGACCTTGACCCGACCACTGGCCAGATCGGTGAAGTTCGGGACGCTTCGCACATGGAGGGGATAGGCCTCCAGCAGATTGAGAATTTCCCGGCGTCGTGCGCGGGTGGATGACGGTAGGGCCAGGAGAATTTCCTGGGCGCCGGTGACGTCGATCATCTGCTGGATGTGTTTGGGTTTGTAGACCTGGAGGCCGGAGATAGAGCGATCGGCGATGCTGGAATCGTCGTCGATGAATGCCACTGGACGCATCACTCGGCCCATGCGCAACGCAGCAACCAACTGATTGCCTGCCACGCCTGCGCCGTAGATGGCGACTTTGGTCAGACCGTCATCGCGACTGGTGAACGGTACGTGCTGGGCGGCGGTGAACCAGTCGCCCATGAAGTATTGGCGCATGCACAGGCGCAGGCCGCCGATGATGACGAGGCTTAGCCACCAGTAGTTGAAGATGATGGAGCGTGGGACGACGGCTTGGTGGTTGCTGTACCAATAAACGACAACCGCCAGGATCAGCGACGAAAGGCTGACAGCCTTAATGATGGCTATCAGGGCATCGTTGCCAAAATAGCGCATGACCGCTCGGTACATGCCGAAGCGGATGAATAAGGGGATGGCTATAACAGGCGCGCAGACGAAGAGCCAGAAGTGGACCTTCAGCGGGTTGTACATGTCGTCGACGCCGAGGCGGACGATGAAGGCAAGCCAGAGAGCGGCCCACACCAATACGACGTCTGTCGCAACCTGTATCAGTCGCTTTTTACGACGTGGCAGCCCTACTAGAAATGTCCTGAGTCTCTCCATAACATCATCGAACACTATTCCCCACTCCCTCACCTAACATGCGCGATTGGATTGTACTCGTCTGAGCAGTTTCAGCACATCATATATAAGTGTCTGATCCCGCAGCATAAATCAACAAATCAGCCTTGATGGGAAGCAATCGCAATTGCCACACCATCAATCCAGAAAAATCTATCCTTCGGACACTGAATCTACCTCAACAGACGCGGAGAAATTGATTGAGCCAGCATAGCTAGCACTCGTCTTCCCGCCACTCACCCACAAAATCGAAGGCCTCGACGGGTGGACGCTGTCATTTCACGCCTCTGATATGCGATCACTTTTTCCCAATGAAGTGCCTGCTGAACAGACTTTTCTGGAAAACCATCTTAAAATGCCGCCCGGTGCGGGTCGTAGACAATTCCGAGTACTGGCTTCGCCCCACTACCCCGAAACCCTGTCCTGATTTGCACACTGCTCACGCTCAAAAAACTACAGCTTAGTCGCAGTTACCGTATTCAATTCGGCAATGTTTGAGATTAGAAAATGAACACGCAGCCCCAAATACCCGAACTGAACGCGAGCGCCAACGAGAGCACCGTCTTTACGGCTACCAACGCCAAAGTTGCCATCTTGCTTTGCACCTATAACGGTTCCGAGTTTATCCGCGAACAACTGGAGTCGTTCACGATGCAAACCCACAAAAACTGGGTGATTTATGCATCGGATGATGGCTCAAGCGATGAAACCATCAGGCTCCTGAAGGACTTTCAAACTGAACAGGGAAAAGATCGTTTAATCATCTTGGAAGGCCCGCGCCAAGGCTTCGCCAAGAATTTTTTGTCGCTGATAAAAAACCCATCCATTGACGCTGACTATTTTGCATTTAGTGATCAAGACGATATCTGGTTCCCGGATAAGCTGGAACGAAGCATCGCCAACTTGGCAGATACACAAAACACGCCCGCACTTTATTGTTCCAGGACTCGCCTCATCTCTGCTGACCGGCAAGTGATCGGCGTCTCCCCGCGCTTTTTGGCTCCCCCACACTTCCGCAACGCTCTGGTACAAAGCATTGCGGGGGCAAATACGATGCTCATAAATCGCCAAACAAGGGAGTTGCTAGCGCAGACGGCTGATGACGCAACCATCGTAGCCCACGATTGGCTGACTTATCTTCTGGTCAGTGGATGTGGTGGCAAAGTGGTTTTCGATCAAACGCCAACGCTCGACTACCGACAGCATGGCGGCAACCTGATTGGCGCCAACTCAGGGCTCAAAGAACGCCTGATCCGCCTAGGCAAGATGTGTTCGGGACGGTTCAATGAGTGGAGCAATCAAAACCTGATTGTACTTGCCGATTTCAAGTTGAAGTTAACGCCCGAAAACCGGCTGACACTGGAGCAATTTGAGCAAGCTCGTCAAAGCTCTCTGTTGCGCAGGCTTTATCTGATGAAAGAGTCTGGTATCTATCGTCAGACTGGCAAAGGTAACGCCAGCCTTTTCCTTGCCGCATGCCTGAACAAAATCTGAAGCAGCACCGCTCAACAACCCGGAAAACCAGTATTCCCGACACCAGGTCTCAGCCTCCTGACCTTGCGGGTATTGCAGTGCAATGGATGCCTCCAAGTCGCATATATGGTAAGGTGCCGCCCGCCCAAGGCGAAGAATAGCCAGCCAATGGCCATCAAAAAAAATTCACTTCAGGCAGCGCTGAAAAATGTAGGCGATGAACGTTTTTCAAGCTTTCGCCAGGCGATTTTCAGCGGATACGCCAAAGTCCAATTTTCCAGGCTTTGAGAGACAGGTGGCTGCGGCAATGATCGACAGTCATCTCGAAACATTTTTGCCAGGAAGACGTCTCGGGCTACCGAAACAACATTGGTCCAATACCGAAAAACTGAAGGAACGAAATGAAGCAAAGTGGAATGGCCCTCACCACTCGGTCAGAAATGCCTCAAACAATGAGTGAGTTCATTCGCTTCAGTATCGCCTCAGTCAATCGAACGAGCATGGCCCGCCTGACCTGTATGAACACTGTCCACAGCCAACGCCGGACACACAGCCGATTTTCCGATGACTTTGCCTCCTTGCCACTGCGCCAAGGCCGTAGCAAAGACCTCGCCTCGTTTCTGGTGGAGACTTTATAACGATGAAAGCCACACATCTTGCCATCCCGGAAATCATTCTGTTCGAGCCAAAGGTTTTTGGGGATGACCGCGGATTCTTCTACGAGAGCTTCAATCAAAAAGCGTTTGAAGAAGCTGTAGGACGCTCCGTCCAGTTTGTCCAGGACAACCATTCACGTTCGGTAAAGGGGGTGCTCAGAGGCTTGCACTATCAGGTCAAACAAACTCAGGGCAAGCTGGTGCGCGTAACACAAGGCGAGGTGTTCGACGTCGCGGTAGATTTGCGCAAAAGCTCTCCGACATTCGGTAAATGGGTAGGCGCCCACCTGAGCGCTGAAAACAAACAGCAACTGTGGGTTCCGGAAGGTTTCGCCCATGGCTTCGTGGTGCTGTCCGAGAGCGCCGAATTCTTGTACAAGACAACTGATTATTATGCTCCCACCCACGAGCGCAGTCTGGCGTGGAACGATCCCAGTATCGGAATTGATTGGCCACTAACCGCTGCACCAGCGCTATCCACCAAAGACCAAGCGGCCGTGTTAATGCAAAACGCCGAGGTATTCGCCTAGTGAACCCGCATCTTTCCCCGGCAAGTGGCCCCCTTAGCCTGCTGCGAAGCCTCTGGCACAACCGCCAACTGATCGCTCAGATGACCAGGCGTGAAGTAATCGGCCGCTACCGAGGTTCGGTAATGGGACTGGCATGGTCCTTCTTCAACCCAATCCTGATGTTGGCGGTATATACCTTTGTCTTCTCCGAGATTTTCAAGGCTCGATGGGTCGGCCAGGATGCGGGTAAGGGTCAATTCGCGATTCTGTTGTTCGTTGGCATGATCGTGCATGGCCTGTTCGCCGAATGCGCCAACCGAGCACCGTCCCTGATTCTGTCGAACAGTAACTACGTTAAGAAGGTGGTATTTCCTCTGGAAATTCTGCCGCTGATCACGCTAGGGTCTGCGTTGTTCCATACCTGCATAAGCTTGATCGTCCTGGTACTCGCGCAGTTGCTTTTGACCCACGATCTTCCATGGACTGCGGCCCTGCTACCGCTGGTGTTAATGCCCTTGGTTCTGGGAACCCTGGGTATCAGCTGGCTTTTGGCGTCGCTTGGCGTATTTCTGCGCGATGTCAGCCATGTCATCGGTGTTCTGACCACCGTTCTGCTGTTTCTTTCACCTGTGTTGTACCCAGTGGCGGCACTCCCCCCCGCCTATCAGCCATGGCTGAAGCTGAACCCGCTCACCTACATCATCGAGGAGAGCCGCAACATCTTGCTGTTCGGACACTTGCCTCAATGGGATAGCCTTTTTGTTGCAATGGCCATCGGGGCGCTGATGGCGGCTGCCGGCTATTGGGTATTCCAAAAAACACGTAAAGGATTTGCTGATGTCCTCTGATGATTTTGCAATCAGCGTTAGTAACGTCTCCAAATGCTTTTATACCTATGAAAAGCCTCAGGATCGACTCAAGCAAGCCTTCGTGCCCAGATTGCAACGAATGGTCGGTCGCCCCGTTACCACTTACGGCAAAGAGTTCTGGGCCCTGCGGGACGTCAATTTCACCGTACAGAAAGGCGAAACCGTTGGTATCGTCGGTCGAAACGGTTCCGGAAAATCGACCCTGCTCCAGATCATCAGCGGCACGCTGACACCAACAACAGGTGTGGTAGAAACCCGCGGCAGAATCGCCGCCCTGCTTGAGCTAGGTTCAGGTTTCAACCCCGAGTTCTCAGGGCGAGAGAACATCTATCTGAACGCAGCCGTTCTCGGGCTAAGCCGCGATGAAGTGGACCAGCGATTCGATGCAATCGCCAGCTTCGCGGACATTGGCGAATTCATCGACCAGCCTGTAAAAGCGTATTCGAGCGGCATGGCGGTACGATTGGCGTTTGCCGTACAGGCGCAAGTAGATCCGGACATCCTGATCGTCGATGAAGCGCTGTCCGTAGGGGACGCCAGATTTCAGGCCAAGTGCTTCGAACGCCTGCGTCAGTTGAAGGACAACGGCACCAGTATTCTTTTAGTGACTCACGCCAGCGAGCAAGTGGTTACGCATTGTTCGCGTGCGATTCTGCTGGAGCGAAGCCGAGTCGAGCTGATTGATAAATCTCGCCCGGTCATCAATCGATACCTCGATATCTTGTTCGGTAGGGATAAACGCCAAGACGGCGAGACCGAGCAGCCTCAGGACCAAGCGGCTTCCAGTGAACTGGAAATTGCTACTTCGTTTGCAGACGATAGTCTTAGTTTTGGTGAAGACAAGTACTCCACCCAAGTCGGCTATAACCCTCATGAGTACCGTTGGGGCGATGGCGCTGCAACCTTGCTGGACTTCCACCTGAGCGCAGGTGGTCGTGAGTACCCGAACACTATCGATGCAGGCGAACAGGTCACCCTCTCTCTGGCTATCCGGTTCAACCATCTCGTCGTTAATCCAATACTCGGATTCACAATCAAAACCAAAGAAGGAGTGACCATTTACGGTACTAACTCCTATTTGCTCGATTGCGACGATATGAGCCAGATGGGAGCAGCAGGCACTCAGGCCAAAGCGCGCCTGAGCTTTCAGAACAAGCTGGCTTCCGGCGACTATTTTATATCGGTTGGGCTGGCCTCGCGCCAGGGCGAAGAAATCGTCCCACACGACCGCCGATATGACTCCATCCACTTCATCGTCTCACCCACACCTCGCCATCATGGCTTGATAGATTTGGCTGTTTCCATGGATTTTGATCAGGTAAATAACAATGCTCGAGCTTGAGCGCAACGGATACTCCCGTAGCCCAGAGACAGGCGTATGGTTACGCTCCGACTATCAAGGCATTGCCTATAGCGACGGTGATCACGCAGAAAACCACCTGGCTCAAATTGTCCGCAATGCCAGCGACGTATCCGTGTTGTCGGTGGAGCTTTCCAGGCACTGCCACGACTGGGCGACTCTTTACCACCTCAGCTCAGCTCGCGGGAACATCCTTCGCCCATTCGAAGCTCATCTCAAAGGACGTATCCTTGAGATTGGTGCAGGTTGTGGCGCAATCAGCCGTTATCTAGGCGAATGCGGCGGTGACGTTTTGAGCTTGGAGGGCAGCCCACGCCGGGCAGCTATCGCCGCTAGCCGGACCCGAGATCTCGATAACGTTACGGTTCTCTCCGAACGATTTGACGACTTCAAAACCGAAGAGCGTTTCGACGCGATTACGCTAATCGGTGTACTCGAATACGCCAGCATGTTCAGCTCGGACCCGGATCCGGCCTATGCGATGCTCAAACGCATTCGCGAACTTCTGAAACCAAATGGCCGACTGTTCATTGCGATCGAGAACCAGCTGGGCCTGAAATATTTCGCTGGCGCTCCCGAAGACCATGTCGGCATCAAGATGTACGGCATCGAAGGTCGCTACACATCCGGACAACCGCAAACCTATGGTCGCAAAGAACTTGCAGACCTGATCGCACGCGCGGGCTACAAACGTTCGGAATTCCTTTCGCCAAGTCCTGACTACAAAATTCCAAACTCTATCTTTACGGAACGCGGCATCACCGTAAAAGACTTCGACTCGGGCAGCTTGAACGTTCAAAACGTTAAGAAAGACCCGCAGTTGCCGCTCGATACTTTCTTCAACCTTGAGAAAGCATGGCCTGTCGTCGTCGATAACCACTTGGGAATGGAGCTGGCGAACTCCTTCCTGATTGCCGCCTCGTGCGAAGACGACAAGACCATTGCCGATAACGTACTGGCCTATCACTTCAGTACCGGCCGAAAAGCTGCGTATTGCAAACAGGCGCTGTTCGTAGAAACCCCCGAAGGCATCAGCGTTCAATACACTCGACTCAACGCTGATAAGCCCGCAGCCGATGACAGCGGCTTCAACTACATCCTTCCTGAAACTGACCGCTACGTTCAAGGGCGCGTACTGAGCCTGGACTTCCTCTCGATTGTCAGCATTTCGAACTGGTCGATGGAGCAGTTTGCAGAGTTCATGAAGAGCTATGTGGACCACCTGCGAAATCTGCTGGCCGATCAAGGAATCAACCTTCCATTGGTCAGCGCAGATGAGCGCTTGCCAGGGAGGTTCATCGACGCGGTACCTCAAAACGTCGTACTACAAAGCGACGGCACACCACAGCTCATCGACATCGAGTGGGAAGCCAGCGAGGGTGTCGAGTTTGGCCACCTATTGATGCGCGGGCTGCTGCTGCTTCTAGCCAGCACCGGTCCTCTGCCGGCAGGTCAGCGGCAGTTGACTCGTCGAGAGTTCGTATCTGGCGCATTCAACGCTGTAGGTTTATCTGTCACCTCAGCACAACTGGATAAGTACATCACCGAAGAGTCCCGCTTCCAGGAGCAGGTAACCGGTCGAGCGCGTGACACTTTTCTGAACTGGCTGCCAGAAGATCCTGTCAATCCGCATGCTATGGATGCAGATGCTCAATTATGTGCATCGCTGTACTACGCGGAAACGGAAGATGGCTTTAACGAACAAGCAGTCATTCATCGCGAGATCACGCTCGGCCAACGAACCTTGACCTTCCCGTTGAGTAGCATCCCGGCATCGTCGACATTCTTGCGGTTGGATCCCGTCAATAAGCAGACCTGCTTCTCTATAGCGTCGTTGCGTATTCTTAACGGCAACAACGTCGAATGGGAATGGTCTGGCAAGCTTGAAGAGCTATCCCGATGCTCAGGAGCCATTCAATTGCTCCAAAGTAGCGGGGAAAGCAGATTTCTTCTGAGCACGACCGAAGACGTATTTTTTATTCTTCCCGTTACGCTGGATAGCTTATCCGCGCGAGAAAATTCGATATTGGAGTTGAAAATCCATCGCCACGATAATCGTTATGTCTTTGAAAAGCTGGGCTTAGTAATTCAGCCAGGTCTGGGCGAAAAGCAGCTCCAAGAGCAAGACCCTATGCCACTGCTGATTGGCATAAACACCAAACTCGATCAAGACTCATCTGCCGAAATAGCTAAGCTCACCCACGAGATAGCTACGCTCGCCCACGAAAAAAATACACATATACATAATCTGAACCTGACGATACGGGCATTGCAGGGTTCGACGAGCTGGCTTGTCACCGCTCCACTGCGCAAATCAATCGTTCTCACAAGACGCCTGGAAAAAGTACTGCGATTGATCCCCCAGATAATCAAACGTGGCGGTGGTGTACAAAAAACCCTGAAAAAAGCGCATAGCCTCTGGAAGATCCAGGGCACTGCCGGGGTCATCGCTCGTCTTCGCTGGCTGAATCGACCGGAAAATCTAGACTCCGCCGGCGAGGAAACTCGAGACGTGCCTGATCGCCACGACTACAAGTTGTGGATCAAGTACTACGACACCATCGATGCGATCACACGAGCGCGCATGACGAATGAAATCGATGGCTGGAACGACGCGCCGCTGATCTCCATAATCATGCCGGTATACAACCCGCCCTTGGACTTGTTGCGCGAAGCCGTCGACAGCGTCAAAGGTCAGCTATACCCGAACTGGCAACTGTGTCTCGCGGACGACGCCTCAACAGATCCGGAAGTCCTCACTTACCTGAAATCACTGTCTGCTGAAGACCAGCGAATTGAGGTGGTTTTCAGACCTGAAAATGGTCATATATCCCGTGCCAGCAACTCGGCACTGGAAATAGCCAAAGGTCAATATATTGCGCTGATGGACAACGACGACCTGCTACCAGAACACGCTCTGTACTGGGTTGCTCGCACCATCCTCGAAAACCCGAATGTAGGTTTGATCTACTCCGACGAAGACAAAATCGACACCCAAGGCCGGCGAAGCTCGCCTTATTTCAAATCCGACTGGAACGAATATCTGTTCCGCTCACAAAACATGATTTGCCATCTGGGCGTTTACCGTCGTGACCTTGTGAATGAGGTTGGTCAGTTCCGTGTGGGCTTCGAAGGTGCGCAAGACTATGATCTGGCGCTGCGCTGCGTCGAGAAACTTAGCCGCGATGAAATCATCCACATCCCTCGAGTGCTTTATCACTGGCGGATGCACAGTGGCAGCACGGCAATGGCCGGCGACGAGAAGCCATATGCAGCCCTGGCTGGTGTAAAGGCCCTCGACGAGCACCTGCAGCGGAAAGGTAATATTGGTACGACCGAGTTACTGCCTATGGGTATGTACCGCATCCATTATCAACTGCCAGATGTTCTTCCGATGGTTAGCTTGATCATTCCGACTCGGAATGCGCATGTGTTGGTTAAGCAATGTATTGATAGCATTAAGCAGCTAACGACCTATCCAAACTACGAAATTATTCTCGTCGACAATGGTTCGGACGACCCAGAGTCCATCAAGTACTTTGAAGAAATAAACCAGGAAGAGAACATAACAGTACTACGTGATGACGGCCCCTTTAACTATTCAGCTCTAAACAATGAAGCTGTTAAAAAGTCTCGCGGTGAGCTTGTAGGTCTAATTAACAATGACATCGAGGTAATCACACCAGAATGGTTAGATGAGATGGTATCTATTGCATTACAGCCTGGTATTGGTGCAGTGGGTGCAAGGCTTTGGTATCCAGACAATAGACTTCAGCATGGTGGAGTAGTTATAGGTATCGGCGGTGTCGCTGGCCACTCTCATAAGTATCTTCCGAAAGGCGACTATGGATACTTCTGTAGAGGGGGGTTGACTCAAGAGTTTTCCGCAGTGACAGCTGCATGTTTGGTGATTAGAAAATCAATTTTCAATGAAGTTAATGGCTTAGACGAAACCAATCTGAAGATAGCCTTTAACGACGTTGATTTTTGCCTAAGAGTATTTGAGGCCGGTTACAGAAATGTTTGGACTCCCTACGCAGAGCTTTATCACCATGAATCGGCTACGCGCGGATTAGAAGATACGCCACTGAAAAAACAACGATTCCAACAAGAGGTTTTATATATGCAAAGCCGGTGGCCAAACATATCTTACGACTACATCTACAACGTTAACCTTACTCTTGATCATGAAGATTTTAGTCTAGCCTGGCCTCCAAGAGTGCACAATCGAACTCGATCATCAAAGTGACACACTGGTAATTTTTATGCTGCACAGCGGGGCGAAATATATAATCGCCCCCTGCTTTTTAACGAAGACGCTGGAGTAAACCGTGGCTTATTTTCCGATATTTTTATCCGTTGTTATGGTTCTGAGAAATCAGTCCGATAGAATTGAGCCTCTACTCGCCGACACCGTAAAACTCATCGAAGGTCAAGTAAGTGACTTCGAGTTAATAGTAGTAGATAACGCATCGGATGATTGTTCAGTCTCCATATTGAAAAGACTAACAGACGAATCAGGCCTGCCAAACTTACAGGTATATGCCCTTACCAAATCTGTAGATGCCGATACCGCATCATGGGTTGGCTTGGAAAATGCTCTAGGTGATTTTGTCGCCGTAATTGATCCATTTTCTGACGACATTACGTTTCTGAATGAGATGTTGAGCAAGGCTGTTGAAGGTGCCGACGTTGTATTCGCCAATAACAAGAATAAATCCGATCAAGGTTTTTTATACAAAAGCGCTTTCTCCATTTTCAACAAGCTCTACAAGTGGTTTAACGGTATACACTTAGCTAATGAAGCTCCCCAATATCGCATCCTAAGTAAACGCGTAGTAAATTTCATACTACAACACCCTCAACCAGCAATGACCTACCGTCACCTTCCGGCGACAGGGGGATTCGCTAGAGTCAATCTTGAATACTGTTCTCAAACCAAACCAAAAAAAGACCGCCGTCTAGGCGAGAGTATTGATCGGGGCATGAGAATGATCGTGTCCACTACCCGTGCACCTATGCGACTTGTTACATCACTTTCTCTTTTCGGTGCCTTTTCTAATTTAATATACTCAATCTACGTTGTAACAATCTGGCTATTCAAGCCCGATGTCGCGTCAGGATGGGCCAGCTTATCATTACAACAGTCAGGTATGTTTTTCCTAATATCATTAGTTCTATTAGTTCTAGGCGAATACATTCTTCATATGGCTCACTCGTCTAACGAGGGACCTCTATATCATGTAGCACAAGAATTCACTAGCTCCATAATAAATCGCAAAGAGAAATTAAACATCGAAGAAAACAATTATACCTCCCCTCTTCAATACGCCTCCAACCAGGAGCAAGATAAGTAATGCAAAATTCCGCCAACGATTATGATGCCGTAATAATAGGAGGAGGTTTCTACGGCGTTTCGATCGCAACTTATCTCGCATCAACAAGAGGCATCAAGCGAATCTTAGTTATTGAACAAGAAGCGCAGTTAATGACACGCGCCTCATATAACAATCAAGCTCGCGTTCATAATGGGTATCACTACCCTAGAAGCTTCACAACAGCCTATCGTAGCAGAGTTAACTTACCACGCTTTGTTAAAGATTGGCCTCAGGTAATCAAACAAGACTTCACCAAAATCTATGCCATTGCTCGTAGAAACTCAAAGGTCACAGCCAAACAATTTGAAAGATTCTGCTCTGAAATAGGGGCATCCGTAAAACCAATCGACGCATCCTTGAAAGGCTTATTTGAACCTCATTTGATTGAGAAAGCCTTTTTAGTCGAAGAGTATGCCTTTGACTCGAAAAAACTATGTGACTGGGCTACAAGGGAACTCAATCGATTAAATATAAAAATTCTTTATAGCACTCGAGCAACACAAATAAGCAACTTAAACACAGAACAACTTGGCATCAAACTTATTAGCAACTTGACCCACAGCCATGTCATTAAAACCCGCACTGTATTCAACTGCACTTATAGTGGATTAAATCAGTTTTCTGGCGATTTCAGATCTCTATCTTCGAAACTAAAACATGAAATTACCGAGATGGCTCTTGTAAAAATGCCGCCCGAGCTTTCAGATTTAGGCATAACTGTTATGGATGGCCCTTTCTTTTCACTGATGCCTTTCCCATCTCGTGACCTACATACTCTATCTCACGTTAGGTACACACCTCATTTAAGCTGGAAAGACAACTTCGGTGTAGACCCATATCTCAAACTAGAGCAATACAACCGAAGCTCTCGTACTGATAGGATGATCAGAGATGTTAGCAGATATATACCTAGCATTATAAAGGCACATCACATCGAATCACTTTTCGAAGTAAAAACCGTCTTGACAAAAAATGAAAGCGATGATGGCAGGCCCATACTATTTGAGAAACATACAGAGCTTCCTGGGTGTTACTCAATATTGGGCGGGAAAATTGATAATATCTACGATATATTTGAAAAACTAGACACCGAGATATTAATTAACTCACCGATTATCGAAAGCTGAATACTGGAGTAATTAATGGCTGACGCACTCATTGGATCATCGGGTTTCGTGGGGAGCACCCTTCTGAACCAAACTCAATTTGAGTTTCATTATCGCTCGACGAACATTCAAGAGATTGATGGAAAATCATTTGATACCGTAGTGTGCGCAGCAGCGCCCGCTCAAAAATGGATTGCCAACAAAAATCCCGAAAAAGACCGGGAAATAATTGATGCGATTATTAGTCATTTAAAAACCATAAGCTGCAACAATTTTATTCTAATTAGTACCGTAGACGTTTTTAACTCACCTATTGGTGTAAATGAAGCCAGCCCTATAAATGAAAATGAGCTTCAAGCGTATGGTCTAAATCGACGAAGATTAGAAAAGTTTGTGGAGCAACATTTTGAGCGCCACTTGATAGTTCGTCTTCCAGGACTGGTTGGGCCCGGTCTTCGGAAAAACGTAATTTACGACTTTCAGCACAATAACAACACCCAAAGCATTGACAGCCAAGCAGTCTTTCAATTTTACCCTATGGTAAACCTCTGGGCAGATATAAACATTGCGAGAGAGGCAAACATTAGAATAATTCATTTAACAGCAGAGCCTATATCTGTTTCGGATGTATCAAAGTACGGATTTGGAAAAAATTTCGAAAACCAATGCTCGGCCGAGAGCGCAAGATATGATATGCAAACACAGTATGCAAATATTTATGGCGCATCGGGAAGTTACCTATATGGTGTGCGCGAAACCATTCAGGCCATAAGATCCTATAATCAATACCAGCAAGTTCTTTCCGGTAAAAAACCATGAGACTATCAATTTCGAATATAGCATGGTCCGTTGAAGAAGATTCTTCTATTGTCGAGCTCTTGCATAGCTATAATGTCAATGCTATCGATATAGCCCCTGGAAAATATTTCCCTGAGCCACTCAGCACGTCGGACATCGAAATTGCCACCGTTAGAAATTGGTGGCTGGAACAAGGAATCGAAATTACAGGTATGCAGGCTTTGTTATTTGGGACAACTGGATTGAATATGTTCGGTTCACCAAACTCACAGTCAGAGATGCTACGGCACTTAGATGCGATATGTCGGATAGGTGCAGGGCTAGGAGCTAAACGCCTTGTTTTCGGATCTCCGAAAAATCGTGATAGATCAGGGTTGAGTGATAAGGAAGCGTTGGATGCTGCAGGTGCCTTTTTCTACAGTCTTGGCGATATTGCCGCTCGCCACGGAGTACTGGTTTGCCTAGAGCCAAACCCTCCAATTTATAATTCGAATTTCATGACTACGAGCGCAGAAGCAGCCGAAGTAGTAAAGCACACGAATCACCAAGCAATAAAGATGCAACTGGATACTGGGGCAATCACGTTAAACAATGAGGACCCGACTATAATTATTAAGAATTTTGCACACTTAATCGGTCACATTCATATCAGCGAACCAAACCTAGTTCCTCTTGGCGACGGATCTACTGACCACGACTCGATACGATTAGCTTTGGACTCCTTCTTGCCCCAAACACTACTAACTATCGAAATGCTAGCCACGGTTAATGAGCCTCATATCGTATCAATTAAGCGTTCACTAGATGTCGCCGTTAACAAATACTGTAATAAACTAGCGGACCTGCAACGATGAAATGGCTAATTTTAATTATGGGCATACTTTCTAATGCATCCGCGAGTGTTCTCGTTAAGATGGCTATGATCCCCCCTAGAAAATTTCCATCTATTCAAACGCCGCTTGAGTCGCTGAGTAACTGGCCATTCTGGCTTGGCCTTGTATTATATGGAGCAGCCTTTCTACTTTATGCTGCAGCATTGACCAAGCTGCCCTTGAATGTAGCACACCCGGTTCTGACAGCAGGAGCTGTGGCAACTGTCGCGCTATTTTCAGTATTAATATTTCGTGAGAACTTTTACTGGACAACGGTGGCCGGTATTTTCTTAATAATTGCAGGTGTTGCGTTAATTACAGCGCGCGTAGCGTAAAGGGAAACAATATGCACTCATCAGATACAATTCCATTTGATCGCGACATATGGGAAATCCCAAACTTTAGCACCACTTTCTGGAATGGTCGCAAGCATAATTACTGCATAGTGATACCAGTAATAAATGAAGGAGAAAGAATAAGGAATCTTCTTTCCCGCATGTCCGACTTGAACATTGAACAGCAAGCGGATATTTTGATTGTGGATGGGGGCAGTACAGATGGCTCCTTGATTCATGATGAACTTGTAAAACTAGGTGTCAACGGCTTAATTGTAAAAACCGGCCCAGGAAAATTAAGCTCGCAACTTCGATGCGCATATGCCTTCGCTTTAGATGAAGGTTACGATGGCATTATTACAATTGATGGTAACGACAAAGACGATCCGGAGGCAATTCCTCGATTCATAGAGGCTTTGTCTGCCGGAGTGGATTTCGTACAAGCTTCGAGATTTGTCGCGGGAGGAGTTGCAGAAAACACTCCAAAATCACGCGATTTAGCCATTAGATTTATTCATGCCCCCCTACTAAGCATTAGTTCTGGCTTTAAATGGACCGACACGACTCAAGGATTTAGAGCATATAGTCGAAAAATGTTGATAGATCCGGAAATTTCAATATTCCGCGACATTTTTGGCACCTATGAGCTTTTGGCATACTTATCCTATCGCGCCCCAAGGCTGGGTTATCGCTGCATAGAAATAGCAACTAATCGACGTTATCCAAAAGGTGAAGTACCAACAAAAATTAGCAGTATCAAAGGCAATCTTTCGGTACTAGAAGTTCTTTTTCGGGCATGTGCCGGCCGCTACAATCCAGCAAAGAAACAATAAAATGATCTCTATTCCATCACCAAAGTTTTATTTTTTAGACAAAGTAACAGTCGCTATTGTGTCCATCTGCGCGGCTATATTCTTCACATTAGCGTCTTTGAACTTAACTTTAGCACCATCATATTTTAGCTTTATTGTGGGCAATATCACCTGGGATGCAAACTCCAAACTGCAAGACCTAATAGCTGCCCCTGTGTTTATATTTACATTATTATTTAGTCTTTGGTTTTTCAAAACAAAATTAATGGCCATCAAGACAAATAATTCTGAAGATGAAGCTAACTCTTTTGTCAAACAGCTATTAACTTGGTCGATTCCTGCAGCAATGACGTTTGGTTCAAGCCTGATAGGGCTCCCATTCGACATTAAACTTTTTTATCTATCCATACTCGGCATCATCTATTTTTTGCTCATCAGCCTAACATTTACCAAGTCAAATACTAAATTAACCTCGAATACAGCCAGTATAGCCCTATTCAGCATTATTCTTATCTCTCTAGCCCCACTTGAACTAGCACTTATTTTAGGTCGCCTACCAGCCAGCATTGGCTACACGTTAGACATAAAGTCAACACTAAAAACAGCTTATCTATTATTGACCCTTGGGGTAATAGCGCTGTTATTTACGGCCATTTATCGGCCACATTATTTAGAAAAACTAACCCCCTTAGCTTTGTTTTTTGGACAAACTACTCTATCTACACTTTTTCTATGCTTTTACCCGGCAAGACTAATAACTCCCACTGGCGTAATCACGAAATACTCAACAACTCCTTTGCTTAAGGTAGTGCTTATCCTTTTGGTAGCGCTCTGCGTAGTGGATATTATTCGACGACATATAAATTATCAAAAAAACAAAAGAAATGGAATTACTAGCTTAATATCCCCCCTAGCAATATTTGCACTTCTTATCGCATTTAAAGCAGGAGTTACAGCTCAGCCACTGGTCAGTCCTGATGACTATCATTTTGGTGAGCATCTGTTGGGTTGGTGGCAATATCTTAAAGGCGCTGTTCCGTATGTTGACTATATGCCAGCACATGGGATCATCGGAGATGACCTCCCAGGCCTCTTGGCTTACATATTTTATGAGGGAACTGCTGCAAATATTGCTGAAGCGGCCCGTTTTGCAACACTATTACTGAGCCTCGCAGCTTTTTTAGCACTTTATAAATTCAGTCAAAGTTACTTACTGGCGTTTATTGCAACACTTCTTCTTGGTGGTTTTTCTCAATCGACTAATTTGAGCTGGTTATTCCTCGTCCCATTCTTATGTCTATGGCTCGATAATAGTCTTATCGAAAAACACGCAAAATGGTTATCTATTTGGCTATTAACCGCGCCTATAGCAATATTGGGTGTACCCCCACAAGGATTGTTAATCACTATTGCTTCAGCGCCAATAGGTTTATACGTCCTATGGAAGTACTGGAAAAGCGATAAGTTTACCGTTGGACGAGGTTATGTAGCCCTTGTTCTTGGAGTCATTGTTCTTTTTTCGGCTACTAGCCCGTTTCTTTCGATGCTTTTCAATGCAGTCAGATATGTCTTAGAAAATGGTCCCATTAACCAAGTTGCTTATGGAGTACCTTGGAGTCTAAGTTGGAATGGCGGTCCGCGCTCAGGATTTATTTTTGAAACAGTCCGAATGTCTTGGGTCTTTGTTCCAGTAATTGCCTTAATCACTATATACAATCATCGTCACGATCTAAAAAGCAACCCAAATTTAATTTTGCCTGCCGTAGTAGTCGTGGCACTATCTCTACTATTGATTCCATATTCAATGGGAAGAATTGATCCAAGCGCCGGATCTCGGCCAGCGACATCAGGCATATTAGGTTGGACCATCCTGGTTCCCCTGGCGATATGGAATTTGACTGAGGCTCGGATAAAAGCCGGATGGATTATTTTTGGAGCAGCCCTAAGCTCCACTGTAAACGTCTTCCCTCCTTCACTAAACTCCTTCGTACACAGCTTTTCATCTCACATCCCTGTTGGATATCTCTTTGATGGCGAGAGAAATGGCTTCTCCAATATAGGTACCGGCTCCATCCAAATAGAAAACATTAATCGCCTAAGACGTCTAAAGGCGCTGTTCGATGCTAAACTATCACCAAATGAGTCATATTTAGATCTTACCTCTCGCAACGCACAATACTTTTATCTCAACAGGCCTCCGCTGCTATCGGTAACGGCCGTATATAACATGGTGCCTCTGGAACAACAACGCAGAGCAATAGAAACTCTGATTAAGGCTAAGCCTCGTATGGCCTTATTGGAAGGTGCTAATATCATTCACGACGGAGGAGGCCTTGCTCTTCGCACACCATTGCTCTATCACTACATAGTTGAAAATTATGTAGCCAATTTAGAGGATGGTTTTATAGTCGGCTACTTAAAATCCGAATCAAACTCGATAAGCAATGTCGTTCAAATCCCAACGATTACCACTCCAGACTCCACCCCTTTGATCTCGAAAAGCTCGAGCAAATTCAACATAACTATCGACCCGGATTTTTCGAACATACTCAATATTGGTCAGGCAATAAAATTGTCGAACGATCGATACACAATTACCAACATAGATAAAAATCTAATCACACTTTCTTCAGACATAAAACCCACGAAACTTAAGCTCGCCGAGCAAACATATATTGAGACTGAGTTAACCGGAGAATCCATTAACAAGTATAGATCAACACTAATGCAAAAATCTTTTGGCAGTAATGACTTCAAAAAGATCCCGATTGCGTGGGGACGATCACTTAAGTCTCTCGAATCAAAGCTTGACCTATTATCAGATCTTTCCTCCATCCCATTTTCTACGATAGACCTTTCTGTACAGGGGGAGTCGTTAAGAATCTCGGGACCTGACCCTCAACTTATCTATGATGTTTCCAGTTTGGCCTTGTCTGGGAAGACCTCTGGTGTGCTGCGCTTCGACTTTTCCTGCGAGGATGAACAGCAAGAACCACGTATTCAACTATTTTGGTGGGGTGACACATACGACGGCCCAAACGAAACGTTGAGCGTAAAATTTAATGCCGAGGACGGAAGTGTAGTCGTACCGCTAGAGGCTTTACCTTTATGGTTAACAATGAAAAAAATAACAGGGCTTAGAATTGATCTTGATAATCCTGCTGCGTGCACAAGCGTTAAGCTTAAACACCTTGCACTATATAAGAACAACACTCTTCCATAACAATTATAAAAACGCTTATCCAAACAGATAGGCGCTCCGCACAAGGTGCTTTATTGTAGTTTTATTGCGATAAAGCACCCTAGCACGGCCCGAACACTTCAGTGAACTCAAAAATAGATGGCTACCATCATGACTATCGTGCACCGTGCTTAACGCGAGAAAACCACATGCGTCATTTAGAATGATCGAACTACACCGGGGATTGAGGGAAAAGATCATGAAAATTCCTATGCCGTTGCGCCGTCCGCTAGGTAATACCGAACATGTCCTGGATAGAGATTCCCAATCAATACCTCGTCAATCCTAGGCATTATGCGTGAATCAATTCCGTTCGCATCGAACTCGTACACCATTACGACTTGGCTTGTATGGTTGATACCGTTGTGGTCGGACTGTACAAGCGCGAGCAGCAGATGGCCGATATGATCTGGCTGTATTACGGAGTTAAGTGGCCGGTGGTACGAGTCAACAAGCAAGCACTGGGGTGAGCGAAGGAAAGGCGCGGGAACTGATTAAAGCAGGTATTGCCTGGATTGACTGCGTGCTGGAGGCCACTGCAGAGCAGGATTCATACTGATCGGCAGCTACATTGGTAGTGACCATCGTCAGCATCCGATTTGACCAATACACGCCGAATAGGCTACCAGCAGAGAACGTTCAGAAATGGATATCCGTAAAGCTGTTCTGGTGTCAGCATCCCACGAATCATAGAATTCGCTTATGTAACACAAGAGCCAGCTAACTAATTCTTACTCCTGCAAAACCAATAAAAATACAGATATACTGGAAAAGGATATATCGACTAGTCTTGGAGAATTTTGTGGGATCAATTAGATTTTTTCAGAATTTTATTTGTGCGTTTGCGGGGTTAACTATAGCCTATTGGCTCTGTGTTTTGATCGGGGTAAACCAGAACATCGGATTGATAGCTACACTTATGGCTGCGATTGTCTTTTGGTTGATTTCATCCAGGCTTCTAAAAAATCAAGAAATAAAATACAATAAAGAGTTTTTTATTTTACTTGGCGTGTCCATTTTTCTTGCGTTGTTCACAGCTTTTCTTTACGCATTCAATCCAGATGACAGTACTTTTTTTCATCGAATAGCGTTTTTGAGGTTAAGTGGTGATATTTTTTTTCCGGACTACGATACTAGAATAGCATTTGATCAAGTCGCGCCAATCAGCGCTGCTCATCTAATGACATCTTGGGAATATTTCCTCTCCAACTTTGGCAATTTTTTTGGATCAGAGATCGTTGGATATCAAATCGGCGGAACATTCGTTTCAATAATGCTCTATGTTTTTTCAGTAAACTACGCAGTTGCACATTTCTTTCCAACGACAAATGCGTCAACTAGAGTCCTTGCCGCCGTCTCTGTGATTTTATTTTTATTTTTTGACGCAGATCAGAATAGGCGCATAGGGGCTTGGCTTTTTCTTGGTGGGTGGACTGGGAAATGTTTCCTATCCGCAGCTCTAATTACACTATTCCCAGCATTTGATCGAGCTTACGAAACTAATCGACCAAGAGATTGGTTTTTTTTGTTTTGCGCAGTAGTTTTTTTCTTAGGATTGACGGGCTCCTCACTTTTTATACTACCAGTCGCAATAGCTGCATTAATTCTTACTGAGTTTATAGTCCGCAAGGGTGCTCCACCTAGATTAATGTCTTTTTTGCTAGCCGTGGTGCCAGTAGTAGTGGGCGGGGTTTTTATATATAAATTCGGAGGCCTGAAGGACGATAGTTATTGGAGAGGGTTTGAAACGATGCCTTTTTCAGACTATGTAAGATTAAGCCTTTCCAGCAGGAGTCTTTTCATATATCTCGCATTAATCCCAATCCTGCTATGTAAAAATCTAGAGATAAACAGGACGGCCCTGATTAAGTTCTCAGTGTATCAACTTGTACTTTGTATAGTTCTTCTTAATCCATTACTACTTCCAGTCTTCCATAAATTTGTTCCTTCTGATGGTTTCTGGAGAATTTATTATCTTTTTCAATACCCTACTATAATAGCAATGCTTGGTATGATTGTTATAAATTTTATCAAAACACACTCATACAAAAGGGCTTTACTTCCTAGTTTTTTTCTTATCTTGATTATTGCTGCCGGTTCAAGCGTATTTTCACTTCAAAAGCAGTGGGGCTACCCTCATCACTTCAAAGGGCTATTCGTAGAGAAACTTCCTGAAATAGAGCTTATGTCGGTAAGGAAAGCGTCGGAAAACTGCCGGCACTTAAAAGAGTCCGCAACACTTTTAGCTCCAGAACAGTGGGAGGTAACTGCCCAAATGCTCGAACCGTCACTGAGAAGTGTCGCCGCACGTCACATGCATCATAACTTCTTAAACACTGATACTGTTCAAATAAAGGTGCCGGAGGATGTAAGGCTGCGCGCAAGAAATTTTGCAGCAGGTCTACATGATGGCTCAGCTGAAGATTTTCGTTTCCTTATAACTAAAGGGATTGATATTATTGTGATTCGCTCACAAGTCGAAAACGGCGCAAGCCCAATGCTAAATAACTATAAAAAAGTACTTTCGGAGGAGAATTACGTAGTTTTCTGTCGTAATTGATGTCTCGTTAAAAAATAAAAACTATGTTTTTATGTATGTTTTGATGGGGGGGGGAGGGTTTATTTGTGTGATGCGGCCCGGGCGCTAAAAGAAAGTTGTCCATATGGAACAGCTCTGTTTTTATAGCACGGTGTTCAGCTGTTTCAGAGCGATAGAACAGAGAAAGCCCGACTAATGCGTTGGGTTTTCTCGTTTCTGATCCCGGACCGTTAAGATCAAAGCGAGTACTCTCACCGCTGCATTGTGGGCTTTTTATTAATGGAGAAACACCGATCTGCCGACTGCCAGCTCAAGAACCTGTTGCTCAGCAGCAATCCTAAAAACTAGACCAGCGCTTAACTTTTAACTCGACGAGACTCGCTCTGCAGCCCCTGCATCAAACTTTAACGCAAGCAGTATTAGAGGTACGAACGCCAGCAATACACCGATAAGCTCGCTCAATATCGAAGATCCAACAGCTAATGAGATTGGCAGCAGCCAAAATACATTTATTGCCATGACACCAAGCGTTACTCGCTTATGACTTGCGTAATATCTAGATGCGGATTGATAGGCATGACTACGATGCGCCTGATAAATTTTATCCCCCCTCACTAGTCTCCGGATCAACGTCAAAGTTGAGTCCACAATAAAAACACCTAACAGAATCAACCAACTCCATAACAGTTCGGAGTTAAGCCACGTTGACTCTAGAGCTATCGCCCCCAACACAATCCCCAGAAACCCACTCCCCGCATCCCCCATAAAAATCCGAGCCGGCGGAAAATTCCACCACAGAAACCCCGACACCGCCGCCGCCAGAATCAACGGAGCCCAGATCAGCTCAAGATTCCCGCTAAACCAGTAAACCAGACACATCCCCAGGCAAACACTGATCGCCTCAGCACTGGCCAAACCATCAATGCCGTCCATGAAGTTATAGAGGTTGAGCATCCAGACCAGATAGACCAACGCCAGGATATTACCGAACCACCCCAAATCAACGGTGATGCCGAACAACTCAATGGGCGGAAGCCCGTTCAACCAAAACAGCGCCCAAGCCGCAGCGATGAAATGCCCTAGCAACCGCCATCTGGCAGCGATATGTCCATGGTCATCGGCGAACCCGATAATCGCAACGAGCAATCCCGAACCAAACAAGCCATACAAGGCCGCCGTGCTCAGCAGATCAATGCCAGTAAGGACAGGAAGCGCCAGCAGAAAGGCGACAACTATGGCCACCCCTCCCCCACGCGGCGTCGGGACCGAATGAGAGCTGCGCTCGTTAGGTATGTCCATCAAACTCTTCGCCAAGGCGTAACGACGCAAGACGAGCGTCAATACCCAGGAAACAGCGAATACTGCGAAAAGCAGCCACCAAACAGTCATTTCGTTTGCTTTTCCAGATAATGGCCAGCGGTTTGTCTCATGGCTTTGTCCATGTTGACGGGTGGCGTCCACCCTAATAATTCGCGATTTTTGCTGATATCGACTTGCAGCGAGCCGCATATGCGTTGAGCAACGGCTTGCTTGCCCAGTGTCGAGGCTGCCAGTTTCAATAGCCCCTCAGGCAGAGGCAAAAGTCGGGCAGGCTTACCCAACGCCTTGGATAGACGACGCAGTAGTTGAGTTGTGGATAGGTCTTCACCGTCGCTCACCAGAAAAGTCTGATTGGCGGCGGCGGGATGATCAATGCAAGTAGCTATGAGGCTCACCAAGTTTCCGATTGCTACCAAGCTACGCTGATTCCGAATCGAGCCAAATGGCAAAGGAATACCTTTATTAAGCCAGCTCAGCATACTCAGAAAGTTGGCTTTCACTCTAGGACCATAGACCAGTGGCGGACGGATGATCACCACTTCCATTCCGGTGTCGTGACTGAGTTGCTTCAGAGCTTCTTCGGCTTCGTACTTGGACACACCGTAAGGATCTTGCGGATTCGGATGATCATCAGCTTTGAATGGTTTACCCGGGAGAGTGCTTTCGCCATTCACCTTGATCGAGCTGATGAAAATAAAGCGTTTTACTCCCGACGCAGCAGCGCACTGAGCCAGCTTGAGCGTCCCTTCCACATTCACCTTGCGAAACTCAGCCAATGCGTCCACAGCGGTTTCATTCATGACATGCACTCGGGCAGCGGCATGAATGACTACCTGGACATCGTCGAGTGCAGGCAAGACCTTGTCATGGGTGAGATCGAATGGCACCACAGGACACAACCCATGTAACCGCGTAGCGCCGCGAGCAGCTGCGATCGGGCTGAACTTCTTGTCCACCAACAGCCTGAAAACCAACGCCTCTCCAACGAAACCGCTAGCCCCCGTCACTAATACCTTCGGGGTGGTCATTTGGCCTTCTTCCCTATCAACGCGGTCGCCCAGCAAATACAAAAGAAAAACACTTTATCCCGCACTCGTCGTCTGCAACGCCAGGCACTGAAAGAAAGCTTCATGAGTTGTCTGCGGCGCAGTTTCAGCCATGTTTGCACGAAAGGATCGGCGCCCTGCCCCACCAGCAGCGCAATCAATCGAACCTGATTGAACCACCAACCGTCATGAATGGTTTTGTAGCGGGCAATCAACGGGCTCAAGCCCTTGTTGGCACCTACCTGGTTACGCTCATGCTGGCGATAGTCCATGGACGGCTGAGGGTCGATATACCAGCGATAACCATGGCTACGAGCAAAGGCGTAGCAATACCAGTCATGCAAACTGACATCTTGCAGTTGCTGCCAATTAACGAGCATCGAAGCCTTTAGTGAATCCACAAGACTTCTGCTCATCACGTAGGTACAGCCGGGACCCGCCGCTTCGAACAGGAAATCCCATGCGACCTGAGGCTGCGCCTTGTCCAGCACATGAGTGCTGCCGTCTGGCCAGAAGGCCGTGATATTACTGGAATAGGCATCTACGCGACGAGCCTGGATGGCTTGGGTCGCACGCTGGAGTTTATTCGAATGCCACACATCATCCTGGTCGGCAAAGGCGACAAAGTCGTAGCCTTCGAAGTCTACATCGCGGATGAGGCGGAAAAAGTTGCGGGAAGCACCGCCAAAACTGCCGGCAGCCGGCAAGACTAAAACCTCGGGGTGCTTAGTGGCATAAGCCGCACACCAAGCCTCGGTACCGTCAGTGGAAGGATCGATACTGATATAAACGGTTACGTCGACAGCTGACTGGTCGAGGATCGAGGCCAACTGCTCCTCGATCCACTGCATGCCATTGTAGGCAGCCAGCAAAACCGCAACCTTGGGATGTTTTACTGGCATGCCATTCCTGCCTGGACTGAATAAACGCTACTGTTCGAAAGGATTGAGCCTTCGAATCAGTGGGAAGGCGAGTCCAGGAGTTTCTGCAGGTACTGACCGTAGCCCGTTTTCTTCAGGGCATCGGCCTGAGTCCCCAACTGCTCGGCAGTAATCCAGCCATTGTGGTAAGCAATCTCTTCCAGGCACGCCACCTTCAGGCCTTGGCGCTGCTCGATGGTATGCACGAAGTGACTGGCTTCCAGCAGCGAATCATGGGTACCGGTATCCAGCCAGGCAAAACCACGACCGAGCATTTCCACGTTGAGGGTCTTCTGCTCGAGGTATGCACGGTTAACATCAGTGATTTCCAGCTCACCACGTGGGGATGGCTTAATGCTCTTGGCGATTTCCACGACTTGGTTGTCGTAGAAGTACAGACCAGTCACCGCGTAGCTGGATTTTGGTTTCAGCGGCTTTTCTTCGATACTCAAGGCACGACCGGCAGCGTCGAACTCGACAACACCGAAACGCTCCGGATCGGATACGTGGTAACCAAATACAGTCGCGCCATGCTCTTGAGTGCTGGCGGAACGCAGGTTTTCCGAGAAGTGCTGACCGTAGAAGATGTTGTCGCCCAGGATCAGGCAGCAAGGGTCTTTGCCGATGAATTCTTCGCCGATGATGAAGGCTTGTGCCAGGCCGTCCGGGCTAGGCTGCTCGGCGTAGGTCAACTTGATGCCGTACAGGCTGCCGTCACCCAGCAGTTTTTGAAAACTTGGCAGGTCTTCAGGGGTGGAGATAATCAGGATTTCGCGCATACCGGCGAGCATCAGCACCGACAGCGGATAGAAGATCATCGGCTTGTCGTAGATCGGCAGCATCTGCTTGGACACGCCGAGGGTCAACGGGTGCAGACGAGTGCCCGAGCCGCCAGCGAGGATAATGCCTTTACGATTTGTCATGGTCATTTGTTCAGAACTTCCGTCAGCATTCGGGTGACACCACTTTGCCAATCCGGCAAGTGTAGAGAAAAATTGTCGCGCAGCTTCTGAGTGTTCAACCGTGAGTTCAGAGGGCGGCGCGCCGGTGTTGGGTAGGCGGTTGTGTCTATCGGATTGACCGACGTAACGGCGAGCTCTTCACCGTTGGCCTTGGCAAAACCGATCACATGGCTGGCATAGCCGTGCCAGGACACTTCGCCGGCGGCCGACAGGTGATACAGGCCCGCCAATTCAGGACGCTGCAAGACTTGCTGAATGGCCAATGCCGTCACGTCGGCAATCAAATCTGCACCGGTCGGGGCACCGATCTGGTCAGCGATGACGCTCAGGGTTTCGCGGTCCTTGGCCAGACGCAGCATGGTCTTGGCAAAATTGTTGCCGCGCGCGCCGTAGACCCAGCTGGTGCGGAAGATCAGGTGCTTGCAGCCCGAGGCCGTAATCGCTTGCTCGCCGGCCAGTTTGCTGGCGCCGTAGTGATTCACCGGGGCGACAGCATCGGTCTCTTGCCATGGCGTCCGGCCTTCACCGCTGAACACGTAATCGGTCGAATAGTGAATCAACCAGGCGCCCAGGGATGCAGCTTCTTCAGCCATGACCTGACTGGCTTGACCGTTCACACGGTCGGCCAGCTCGGTTTCGGATTCAGCTTTATCAACGGCGGTGTACGCCGCTGCGTTGACGATGACGTTTGGCTTGACCTGACGAATCGTCGCGCGCAGTGCATCGAGATCAGCCAGGTCGCCGCTCAAGCCATCGACCGGGTGACGGTCCAGGGCGATCAACTCTCCAAGTGGCGCAAGGGAACGTTGCAGCTCCCAGCCCACCTGGCCATTTTTTCCCAGCAGGAGGATTTTCATGCCTTGTCCGAACGATCCGTGTAGTTCTGGTCGATCCATTGCTGGTAGCTGCCGCTCTTCACGTGAGCTACCCACTCAGTGTTGTTGAGGTACCACTCGACGGTCTTGCGGATACCGGTTTCAAAAGTTTCTTCCGGCGTCCAACCCAGCTCACGCTGGATTTTGCTGGCGTCGATCGCGTAGCGCTGGTCGTGACCCGGGCGATCCTGAACGTAGGTGATCAGGCTGGCATGTGGGCGATGAGCGGAGTCCGGACGCAGTTCGTCGAGCAGTGCGCACAGGGTATGCACCACTTCGATGTTTTGCTTCTCGTTATGGCCGCCGATGTTGTAGGTCTCGCCGATCACGCCTTCGGTCACGACTTTGTAGAGCGCGCGGGCGTGGTCTTCGACGTAGAGCCAGTCACGGACCTGGTTGCCTTTGCCATAGACCGGCAGCGGCTTGCCTTCCAGTGCGTTGAGAATGATCAGCGGGATCAACTTCTCAGGGAAGTGGCAAGGACCGTAGTTGTTCGAGCAGTTGGTCACCAGAGTCGGCAGGCCATAGGTACGGCTCCAGGCGCGAACCAGGTGATCGGAACTGGCTTTGCTGGCCGAGTACGGCGAGCTTGGCTGGTACGGCGTGGTTTCGGTGAAGAGGTCTTCCGGACCTTCGAGGTCTCCGTAGACTTCGTCGGTGGAAATATGATGGAAGCGGAAGTTGGCTTTACGCGCGTCATCCAGTGCCGCCCAATAATGGCGTGCAGCTTCGAGCAAGGTGTAAGTGCCGATGATGTTGGTCTGGATGAATTCAGACGGGCCGGAAATCGAGCGGTCAACATGGGACTCTGCGGCCAGGTGCATGATGGCATCTGGTTGGTGTTCACGCAGGACACGGTCCACTTGGTCACGGTCGCAGATGTCAACGCGCTCGAACACGTAACGCGAGTTATGGCTGACTTCGGCCAGCGACTCAAGGTTACCGGCATAAGTCAGTTTATCGACGTTAACGACAGAGTCGTTAGTGTTGGAGATGATATGACGAATGACTGCCGAGCCGATGAACCCGGCGCCGCCGGTAACTAGAATTTTCACGCGAAACCATACCCTTTAGTTGCTGACAGGGCCGCTAACCGCGCACTGTCTAATCCATGAATGCAAAAGCCGTCAAGTCAGCTGAGGCTTCTGACAGAGTCAGTCTGAACCGATTCGGGAATGCCTTATCGATCAAGCGCGCCATTTTACAGCTTAATGAAGGTTTTACTAATGGATATGGACAAGCTGCGACGCAAATTAGACGCGTACAACGGGTTTGTCGCAGTCAGACAAGGCGCTTGCGCGAGGCTCTGGACGTACGTCCCAGAAACCAGCCGAGAATGGGGCCGATTACCATGCCAATCAGCAGCGCAATCACCATGATCAGCGACACAGGCAATTGTGGACCTGCCCAGCCCAGAAATAGCAGCGACACGCTTTGCTGGTTCTCAAGAACGAACGCCAGGATCGCCAGAACGAGCAACAGGACAAATACAGCGAGAAGTACGCGCTTGAGGTTACGCATCAGCGGTTCCTTGAAATGCAGCAGCTGTCAAAGCCCCTCCTCCTCTTCCTCGTTCACGCGATCGCGCAGTTCTTTGCCTGGCTTGAAATGCGGAACGAACTTGCCGTCGAGGCTGACGGACTGACCGGTTTTCGGATTGCGGCCTACGCGCGGTGCGCGATAGTGCAGGGAGAAGCTGCCAAACCCACGGATCTCGATTCGATCACCGGTGGCCAGACATTGGGACATTTGCTCAAGCATGGTCTTGATGGCCAGTTCTACATCCTTGGATGAGAGCAGCCCTTGATGGGTGACAATTCGTTCGATCAACTCCGACTTCGTCATATTTTTCCCTTCTTTTTCAAGCAGCTAGGAAAAGCGCTTCAAAGGTTTTAGCATGCCCGGAGAAATTTGAACAGCCCGAGCTTTGACATATCTTTCCCTGCAATGAGGCACCCGATTTCAGAACATCGGAACATAGCTCTAACCCGGCATTCATCTACAGATAACCAGCATGGTGCGCGTCAGATAACCCGCGGGATTGAAGCCAAAAGGGAATTCATCTTCCTCCTTCGCGTCATCGGACCTTACGACGACTTTATAGCCTGCGCCCTTGCATTCCCTGGCAGCTCGCTTGTGGCACCTCTCCCATCCAGAACCTAACCCGGAACAATCGATCTCTATGCCACTGACTCCGCGTACCGCATGAGTCTTGGCGCTAGTGGTACAACCCGCCAATGTCAGTACTGCTATCACGACAATGAGCTTGTTCATTCGCTTCCTTATGCCAGGCGCATTGCCCAGCGGTCGTTCACTTCAGACTAAGCCTAGCCTTGAATAGACGATTGACCTGTATGAAGTTACAGACAGCTTATGTAGATCATTGGTTTCACGAAAGAAATAATGCGGCGTCAGCACGTTTGGGATTCACCAAATCGCAGGCACAAAAAAGGGCGACCGAAGTCGCCCTTTTTTTATGGTCTGACAGAACTTAGTTCTGCTTTTCCATTTGTGCACGCAACAGGTCGCCCAGAGTGGTAGGACCAGCAGCGATGCTATCCGAAGGCTTGTCTTTCAAGCTTTGGATGGCTTCTTTCTCGTCTTCAACGTCTTTCGACTTGATCGAGAGCTGGATTACGCGGCTCTTGCGGTCAACGCTGATGATCTTGGCTTCTACTTCTTCGCCTTCTTTCAGAACGTTGCGCGCGTCTTCAACGCGGTCACGGCTGATTTCGGAGGCTTTCAGAGTCGCTTCGATATCGTCGGCCAGAGTGATGATGGCGCCTTTAGCGTCAACTTCTTTCACGATGCCTTTAACGATGGCGCCTTTGTCGTTCTCTTGAACGTACTCGGAGAACGGATCGCTTTCCAGTTGCTTGATACCCAGGGAGATGCGCTCGCGCTCTGGGTCAACCGACAGGATAACGGTGTCCAGCTCGTCGCCCTTCTTGAAGCGGCGAACGGCTTCTTCGCCCACTTCGTTCCAGGAGATGTCGGACAGGTGAACCAGACCGTCGATGCCGCCGTCCAGACCAATGAAGATACCGAAATCGGTGATCGACTTGATGGTGCCGGAGATTTTATCGCCCTTGTTGAACTGGCCAGAGAAATCTTCCCATGGGTTAGATTTGCACTGCTTGATGCCGAGGGAGATACGACGACGCTCTTCGTCGATGTCCAGAACCATAACTTCCACTTCGTCGCCGACTTGTACGACTTTCGAAGGGTGGATGTTCTTGTTGGTCCAGTCCATTTCGGAAACGTGTACCAGGCCTTCAACGCCTTCTTCCAGCTCAGCGAAGCAGCCGTAGTCGGTCAGGTTGGTTACACGAGCGGTAACGCGAGTGCTTTCTGGGTAACGGGCTTTGATAGCAACCCATGGATCTTCGCCCAGTTGCTTGAGGCCCAGGGAAACACGATTGCGTTCGCGATCGTACTTCAGAACCTTGACATCGATCTCGTCGCCAACGTTGACGATTTCGGAAGGATGCTTGATACGCTTCCAAGCCATGTCGGTAATGTGCAGCAGGCCATCGACGCCACCCAGATCGACGAATGCGCCGTAATCGGTGAGATTCTTGACGATACCTTTGACTTGTTGGCCTTCCTGCAGGGATTCCAGCAGAGCTTCACGCTCGGCGGAGTTCTCGGCTTCGAGGACGCTGCGACGGGAAACGACAACGTTGTTGCGTTTCTGGTCGAGTTTGATGACCTTGAATTCCAGCTCTTTGCCTTCCAGGTGCGTGGTGTCGCGCACTGGACGGACGTCAACCAGAGAACCTGGCAGGAACGCACGGATGCCGTTAACGTCGACAGTGAAGCCGCCTTTAACCTTACCGTTGATAACGCCCTTGACCACTTCTTCGGCTGCGAAGGCTGCTTCCAGAACAATCCAGCATTCAGCGCGCTTGGCTTTTTCACGGGACAGCTTGGTTTCACCAAAGCCGTCTTCAACCGAGTCCAGAGCAACGTGAACTTCGTCACCGACGTTGATAGTCAGTTCGCCAGCATCGTTGTAGAACTGCTCAAGCGGGATGAGTGCTTCAGACTTCAGGCCAGCGTGAACGGTTACCCAGCGAGCTTGGTAATCGATATCAACGATAACACCGGTGATGATGGAGCCTGCCTGAAGGTTCAGGGTTTTTAGGCTTTCTTCAAAGAGTTCCGCAAAGCTTTCGCTCATTTTAATTCCTGTTGATAAGGGCGAAGAATACGCCCATCTCCACACCCCAGACGGTGTGGGTCAGTTTCATTTAAAAGAAGCCACCGCAGGACTATGACTGGTCCCCTGCGGCCTTCTTGGTCACCCGGCGATATCGCGAATGGCGATTTCACTCATGATGCGTTCCAGCACCTGATCGATGGATAATTCCGTGGAATCCAGCTGTATGGCGTCAGCCGCCGGTTTGAGCGGGGCTACCGCTCGCTGGATGTCACGCTCATCGCGTGCACGTATCTCATCTAGCAGACTCGACAGACTAACACCATCGACTTTGCCCTTCAACTGCAAGTATCGACGGCGCGCACGCTCCTCGGCACTGGCGGTCAGGAAAATCTTCAATGGTGCCTCGGGAAATACCACCGTGCCCATGTCGCGGCCATCGGCCACCAGACCCGGTGGTTCCTGAAAGGCCCGCTGGCGCTGAAGCAGCGCCTCACGAACGGCGGGCAACGCAGCGACCTGCGAGGCGCCCGAGCCGATACTTTCGGTGCGAATGATATCGCTGACTTCGTCGCCTTCCAGAATAATGCGCTGCAGCTGACCGTCGGTCGCGGCGATGAATTGCACATCCAGATGAGCGGCAAGCTTTTTGAGCAATTCCTCATTCGTCAGATCGACGCCATGGTTATACGCCGCGAACGCCAGCAATCGATACAGCGCACCAGAATCCAGCAAGTTCCAGCCCAGGCGCTTGGCCAGCATCCCGGCGACCGTGCCCTTGCCAGAGCCGCTTGGCCCATCGATGGTGATGACCGGCGCGATGATTTTCACGACTGAGCCTCTTGTGCAACACGGATACCGACCTGCGCGCACAGCGCGAGGAAGTTCGGGAACGAGGTCGCGACGTTGGCGCAATCATGGATGCGGATCGGTGCAGTGGCGCGCAGCGAAGCCACGCTGAAAGCCATGGCAATCCGGTGATCGCCGTGACCGTGCACTTCGCCGCCGCCGATCTGGCCGCCGTCGATGATGATGCCGTCCGGGGTTGGTTCGCACTTGACGCCCAGCGCCAGCAGACCATCCGCCATCACCTGGATCCGGTCCGACTCCTTCACCCGCAGCTCTTCGGCGCCGCGCAGCACGGTGCGCCCTTCGGCACAGGCAGCGGCCACGAACAGCACCGGGAACTCGTCGATAGCCAGTGGAACCAGCGCCTCAGGGATCTCGATACCTTTGAGTTTAGCTGCCCGTACGCGCAGATCCGCTACCGGTTCGCCGCCGACTTCACGCTGGTTTTCCAGGGTAATGTCAGCGCCCATCAGGCGCAGGATGTCGATCACGCCGGTACGGGTCGGGTTGATGCCGACGTGCTCAAGCACCAGCTCCGAACCTTCGGCAATCGACGCGGCCACCAGGAAGAACGCCGACGACGAGATATCGCCCGGCACTTCGATGTGGGTCGCGGTCAATTTGTGGCCGGACTCGACCGATGCGGTGGCGCCGTTGACGGTCACCGGATAGCCGAAGCCACGCAGCATACGTTCGGTGTGATCACGAGTCGGTGCCGGCTCGGTGACGGTGGTTTTGCCTTCGGCATACAGACCTGCCAGCAACAGGCAGGATTTAACCTGGGCGCTGGCCATCGGCATGGTGTAAGTCAGGCCCTTGAGCTTGTTGCCACCGCGAATGGTCATCGGTGGACGACCTTCAGGAGCCGTCTCGATCACGGCACCCATTTCACGCAGCGGATTGGCCACACGATTCATCGGACGCTTGGACAGAGAAGCGTCGCCGGTCAGGGTGCTATCGAAGCTCTGCGCAGCCAAAAGGCCAGACAGCAGACGCATCGAGGTACCGGAGTTGCCCAGATAGATCGGGCCCGGCGCAGGCTTCAGGCCATGCAGACCGACGCCGTGGATGGTCACGCGACCGTGGTGCGGACCTTCGATGACGACACCCATGTCGCGGAAAGCTTGCAGGGTCGCCAAGGCGTCTTCGCCCTCGAGGAAACCTTCCACTTCGGTGACGCCTTCAGCCAGGGAGCCGAGCATGATCGAACGGTGGGAAATCGATTTGTCGCCCGGTACACGAATCCGCCCAGTCAGGCGGCCACCAGGTTGTGCCAGGAAAATCAGATCGTTGGAATTCATAGCGTCCACATAGGCCCGGCGGGCCAGGATTTTACTGAAATGCTCGCGGGCAACCCGGGCGCGAGTGAACACGCCCAACAATTGGTGCCCATCCCCTGCATCGACCGCGTCGCGCAAAGCGTCGAGGTCGCTGCGAAATGTATCGAGTGTGCGCAGGACAGCTTCGCGGTTGGCGAGGAAGATGTCGTGCCACATGACCGGGTCGCTACCGGCGATTCTTGTGAAATCGCGGAAACCGCCCGCAGCGTAACGGAAGATCTCAAGATTTTCATTGCGTTTGGCCAACGAATCGACCAAACCGAACGCCAGCAAGTGCGGCAAATGGCTGGTCGCCGCCAACACTTCGTCGTGACGCTCGACCTGCATGTGCTCGACATCAGCGCCCAATTCGCGCCACAACCGATCGACCACCGCCAGCGCGGCCGGGTCGGTCTGATCCAGCGGCGTCAGAATCACTTTATGGCGACGGAACAGTTCGGCATTGGAGGCTTCCACCCCGCTCTGCTCGGAACCGGCAATCGGATGCCCCGGCACGAAACGCGCCGGCATGCCGCCAAACGCCTCGGTCGCCGCGCGCACCACATTGCCCTTGGCACTGCCGACGTCGGTCAGAATCGCTTGCCCCAGGTCCATGCCCGCCAACAGCGCGAGCAATTTCTCCATGGCCAGGATCGGCACCGCCAGCTGAATCACGTCAGCGCCCTGGCAAGCTGCCGCCAGGTCTTCTTCGCAGCGATCCACCACGCCCAACTCGACCGCCAGCTTGCGCGACTGCGGGTCGAGATCAACCCCGACCACTTCGCGGCACAGACCGCTTTCACGCAAGCCTTTGGCAAACGAACCGCCGATCAACCCCAGACCGACCACCACCAGGCGACCGATCATAGGTTGAGCAGATTGCAGTGCAGTGACATCAACCACGAGCCATAACCTTGGTCAGCGCCTCGAGGAAGCGGCTGTTTTCCGCCGGCAAACCGATGGTGATACGCAGGTGGTTCGGCATGCCGTAGTTGGCCACCGGACGCACGATCACGCCTTCGCGCAGCAACCCCTCGAACACTGGAGCCGCAACACGCCCCAGATCGACACAGATGAAGTTGCCTTTGGATGGAATCCAGCTCAGGCCCAGCTCACGGAAACCCGCTTGCAGCTGCTGCATGCCGGACTCGTTCAAGCGACGGCTTTCGGCCAGGTACTCGACGTCTTGCAGCGCCGCACAAGCGGCGGCCAGGGCGAGGCTGTTGACGTTGAATGGCTGACGCACGCGATTCAGCACATCGGCGACAATGGCCGAGGACAAGCCGTAACCAACCCGCAGCGACGCCAGACCATAGGCCTTGGAGAAGGTGCGCGAGACCAGCAGGTTCGGATAGGCCGCCAAATAGTCCAGGCCATCGGGCAAGTCGCTGCCTTCGGCGTATTCGATGTAGGCCTCGTCCAGCACCACCAGCACATGGGCCGGTACGTCCTGCAGGAAGTCATCCAGCGCTTGGGCGTCGAACCAGGTCCCGGTCGGGTTGTTCGGGTTGGCGATGAACACCACACGGGTATCGGCATCGATCACGGCCAGCATGGCCGACAGATCATGGCCCCAGTCTTTGGCCGGTATCACTTTTGCCTGGGCACCGACGGCCTGGGTCACGATCGGATAGACCGCAAACGCATGGGCGCTGAACACCGCGTTCAGGCCTGGCGCCAGATAGGCACGCGCCACCAGCTCCAGAATGTCGTTGGAGCCGTTGCCCAGCGTTACCTGGTTCAGCTCGACGCGGCACTGATCGGCCAGCAGGGTCTTGAGCGCAAAACCGTTGCCGTCCGGATAGCGGGTCAGCTCGGTCAGCGCTTCGCGAATCGCTGCCAGCGCCTTGGGACTGGCGCCCAACGGGTTTTCGTTGCTCGCCAGTTTGACGATATTGGCCGGATCGAGGTTCAGCTCACGGGCCAGTTCGTCCACGGGCTTGCCCGGAACGTAAGGCGAAAGTTGTTGCACGCCCGGCTGTGCCAGAGCGAGGAAGTTGCCACTCATTTGCTACCGCCCTTAGAGAACTGCTTTCGGGTAGGAACCCAGCACTTTGAGTGCTACTGCTTCCTGACTGATCTTTTCCAGCACACCTTTGATCAGCGGATCGCGATGGTGGCCGACGAAGTCGATGAAGAACACGTAGGTCCATTTACCGCTGCGCGACGGACGGGTCTCGATGCGTGTCAGGTCGATGCCGTTGTCGTGGAACGGCACCAGCAGCTCGTGGAGCGCGCCGGGTTTGTTGCTCATGGAAACGATGATCGAGGTCTTGTCGTCGCCGGTCGGCGGTACTTCCTGGCTGCCGATCATCAGGAATCGTGTGGAGTTGTCCGGACGATCCTCGATTTTTTCGGCCAGACGAGTCAACCCGTACAGACCAGCGGCCATGTCGCCGGCGATCGCCGCCGAGTTCCACTCACCCTTGACCCGCTTGGCCGCTTCGGCGTTGCTCGAAACCGCCACGCGCTCGACATTCGGGTAATGGGCGTCCAGCCACTTGCGGCACTGGGCCAGGGACTGGGCGTGGGAATAGATGCGGCTGATGCTGTCGGTCTTGGTGTTTTCACCGACCAACAGGTGATGGTGAATACGCAACTCGACTTCGCCACAGATCACCATGTCGTGTTCGAGGAAGCTGTCGAGGGTGTGGTTGACCGCGCCCTCGGTGGAGTTTTCCACCGGGACCACGCCAAAGTTCACCGCACCGGCTGCCACTTCACGGAACACTTCGTCGATCGCCGCCATTGGCTTGCTGATCACTGCGTGACCGAAGTGCTTCATGGCCGCAGCCTGAGTGAAGGTGCCTTCAGGGCCGAGGTACGCCACTTTCAGCGGCTGCTCGAGGGCCAGGCACGAGGACATGATTTCGCGGAACAGCCGCGCCATCTCTTCGTTGCCCAGCGGCCCCTTGTTACGCTCCATCACGCGCTTGAGCACCTGAGCTTCACGCTCAGGACGATAGAACACCGGCACTTCGCCTTCGGCCAGCGAGGCCATCTTTACTCGCGCAACTTCCTGGGCGCAACGTGCGCGCTCACTGATCAGCTCCAGGACTTTTTCGTCCAGAGCATCAATGCGCAGGCGCAGTGCCTTGAGTTCTTGCTCAGACATTAGCCGTGTTCCTTCTCGAACTCTGCCATGTACGAAACCAGTGCGTTGACCGCAACGATATCGACGGCGTTATAGATGGAGGCACGCATGCCGCCCACGGAACGGTGGCCCTTGAGGTTCAGCAGGCCACGTTCGTCGGCACCGGCCAGGAACGGCTTGTCGAGACGATCGTCGGCCAGACGGAACGGAACGTTCATCCACGAGCGGTCCGACTTGTTGATCGGGTTGCTGTACAAGCCGCTGGCGTCGATGAAGTCATACAGCGTGCGCTGCTTCACTTCATTGAGCTTGCCGATGGCTTCGACACCACCCTGCTCTTTCAGCCACTCGAACACCAGACCGGACAAGTACCAGGCCAGGGTTGGCGGAGTGTTGTACATCGAGCCGTTATCGGCCGCGACCTTGTAGTTGAGCATGGTCGGGCAAATGGAGCGGGCGTGACCCAACAGGTCTTCGCGAATGATGCTCACGACGACGCCGCTCGGGCCGATGTTTTTCTGGGCCCCGGCGTAGATCATGCCGAAGCGCGATACATCCACCGGACGGGAGAGAATGTCCGAAGACATATCGGCAACCAGCGGCACATCACCGGTTTCCGGGATCCATTGGAATTCCAGGCCGCCAATGGTTTCGTTCGGTGCGTAGTGAACGTAGGCCGCGTCTTTCGACAGGCTCCATTCGTTCTGACCGGGAATAGCGAAATAGTCGTAAGGCTTGGCGGTGGCGGCAACGTTGACGTGGCCGTAGCGCGAGGCCTCTTCGATAGCTTTCTGCGACCAGATACCGGTGTCGATATAGTCGGCGGTGCCGCTTTCCGGCAACAGGTTCAGAGGAATCTGAGCAAATTGCTGGCTCGCGCCACCTTGCAGAAACAGCACTTTATAGTTCGAGGGGATATTCAGCAGATCACGCAGATCCTGCTCGGCCTTGGTGGCAATGGACACGAACTCATCGCTGCGATGGCTCATTTCCATGACCGACAAGCCCTTGCCGTGCCAATCAAGGAGTTCACCCTGGGCGCGCTTCAGGACAGCTTCGGGAAGCGCCGCAGGACCGGCACAGAAGTTATAGGCTCTCTTGCTCACATCCAATCTCGCTCTGATCTGGTGGTCACTTAAATCTTTCGGTCTGCGGATGATCGTTCCCACACTCTGCGTGGGAATGCATCCAATGACGCTCTGCGTCATGGGACGTCCCGAGCGGCATCCCCACGCAGAGTGTGGGAACGATCCTGTGCAGTGTCGCAAATTTTCAAACAGAACAAACAACAAGGGGGCGAATCTTCATCCGCCCCCTGCTTGCCCGCTTACTCTTGCGGCTCTTCGTCAGCGGCGGCGTCGAGTTGCTGGTCTTCGGCAACGTCGTCGATCACGACTTCACCGTCGAACACTGCACCCTCTTCACCCTCGAGCCCTTCGCCTTCCAGCTCTTCGCCTTCGACTTCCGACGGCTCTTGTACCCGTTCCAGGCCCACCAGCGTTTCATCGCTGGCCAGCTTGATCAGGGTCACGCCCTGGGTGTTACGACCCAGGCTGGAGACTTCGTCGACACGGGTACGAACCAAAGTACCCTGGTCGGAAATCAGCATGATTTCCTCGCCGTCGAGCACCTGGACTGCGCCGACCAGACGGCCGTTACGCTCGTTGCTGACCATGGCGATAACGCCCTGGCCGCCACGCTTGTACTCAGGGAACTCGGTGATTGCGGTGCGCTTGCCGAAACCACGCGCCGAAGCGGTGAGGATCTGGCTGCCTTCTTCCGGGATCAGCATGGAAATCAGCTTCTGGCCTTCCGGCAGACGCATGCCGCGGACACCGCGAGCGGTACGGCCCATGGCGCGGACGTCGGTTTCCTTGAAGCGAGTGACCTTGCCGCCATCGGAGAACAGCATGACTTCACGCTCGCCATCGGTAATGGCAGCGGAAATCAGTACGTCGCCTTCGTCCAGCTCCAGCGCGATCAGGCCGACGCTGCGCTGACGGCTGAAGGATTCCAGCGGGGTCTTCTTCACAGTACCTTTAGCAGTGGCCATGAAGATGAAGTGACCTTCGGTGTATTCCTCGACCGGCAGCATGGTGGTGATGTATTCATCACTGTCCAGCGGCAGCAGGTTGACCAGCGGACGACCACGGGCAGCGCGGGATGCTTCCGGAATTTCGTAGGTTTTGAGCCAGTACACTTTGCCTTTGCTGGAGAACAGCAGCAGCGTGGTGTGGCTGTTGGCGACCAGCAGGTGAGCGATGTAGTCCTCATCCTTGACGCCGGTAGCCGATTTGCCTTTACCGCCACGACGCTGAGCCTGGTACGCAGCCAATGGCTGGGTCTTGGCGTAGCCACCGTGGGAAATGGTCACGACGCGCTCTTCTTCCGGGATCATGTCACCCAGGGTCAGGTCGAGACGGGCATCGAGAATCTCAGTGCGGCGCACATCGCCGTACTCGGCGCGGATGACTTCCAGCTCTTCGCGAATCACTTCCATCAGGCGCGTGGCGCTGCTGAGGATGCGGATCAGCTCGCCGATCTGGTTGAGGATCTCTTGATACTCGGCCAGCAGCTTTTCATGTTCCAGACCGGTCAGACGGTGCAGACGCAGCTCCAGAATGGCTTGCGCCTGCTCTGGCGACAGGAAGTACTTGCCGTCGCGCAGACCGTATTGCGGGTCCAGGGTCTCTGGACGGCACGAATCGGCACCGGCACGCTCAACCATCGCAACTACAGCGGAAGATTCCCACGCAGTCTTGATCAGTGCTTCCTTGGCTTCCGACGGCGTTGGCGAGGCCTTGATCAGGGCGATGACCGGGTCGATGTTCGACAGGGCAACCGCTTGACCTTCCAGAATGTGGCCACGTTCACGCGCTTTACGCAGCTCGAACACGGTACGGCGGGTAACCACTTCGCGACGGTGACGAACGAAAGCTTCCAGCAGGTCCTTGAGGTTCAGGATCCGCGGACGGCCGTCGATCAGCGCGACGATGTTGATACCGAACACCGCTTGCAGCTGGGTCTGGGCGTAGAGGTTGTTGAGGATCACCTCTGGTACTTCGCCGCGACGCAGTTCGATCACGACGCGCATACCGTCCTTGTCGGACTCGTCGCGCAGCTCGGTGATGCCTTCAAGCTTCTTCTCTTTTACCAGCTCGGCGATCTTCTCGATCAGACGGGCCTTGTTCAGCTGGTAAGGGAGTTCGGTGATGACGATCTGCTGACGGCCACCGACCTTGTCGATGTCTTCGATTATCGAGCGGGCACGCATGTAAATGCGTCCGCGACCGGTGCGGTAGGCTTCGATGATGCCGGCGCGACCGTTGATGATCGCGGCGGTCGGGAAGTCCGGACCGGGGATGTATTGCATCAGCTCATCGACGGTCAGTTCCGGGTTGTCGATGAGTGCCAGGCAACCGTCGATGACTTCACCGAGGTTGTGTGGCGGGATGTTGGTCGCCATGCCCACGGCGATACCGCTGGAGCCGTTGACCAGCAGGTTGGGAATACGGGTCGGCATGACCGCCGGGATCATTTCGGTGCCGTCGTAGTTCGGCACCCAGTCCACGGTTTCTTTGTGCAGGTCAGCCAGCAGCTCGTGCGCCAGCTTGGTCATGCGCACTTCGGTGTATCGCATGGCCGCGGCGTTGTCGCCGTCCACCGAACCGAAGTTGCCCTGACCGTCTACCAACAGGTAACGCAGCGAGAATGGCTGCGCCATCCGAACGATGGTGTCGTACACCGCGGTATCACCGTGAGGGTGATACTTACCGATCACGTCACCGACAACACGGGCAGATTTCTTGTACGGCTTGTTGAAGTCGTTACCCAGCTCGCTCATCGCGAACAGCACACGCCGGTGCACGGGCTTCAAGCCATCGCGCGCATCCGGCAGTGCCCGCCCGACAATCACGCTCATCGCGTAGTCGAGGTAGGACTGCTTCAGCTCGTCTTCGATATTGACCGGGAGGATTTCTTTGGCCAGTTCGCCCATGAGAAGCCTGATTCCTTTTTCTGGTGAAACTTCGTCACATCCATATGGGACGAACGAAGCTCGCCGATGCAGACTGAGTGCCATGCACCGACTTACGACAAATCAACGAGTTATGCCATGGATCTGCGCAGTAAAGGCAGCCACATCAGGCTACCCTGGAAACCGCCGGATGTTATCACAAGAGCCGCCACGCACCTATCCCCCAGACGCGCATGGAGCATAGTTAGTTGACCGGTGACAGGCTTGAAGGGGACGAGAGGGGCTTAGAGCCGTGTTGAATGGAGAATTCAGGGCAGATTCGGCTTGCTTCATTGATTTTCAGGGCCTAATCGCGGGCAAGCCCGCTCCCACAGGGATCGCTCCATGCCTAGAGATTTTCGGTTCGACACAGATTCCTGTGGGAGCGGGCTTACCCGCGAAGTCGATTTATCAGGTGCCAGATATCTTTAATGCAGACGCTTACGGCACATCAACTGCGCCATTTTCGCGGTATCTGGACGCTCGACGATGCCTTTTTCGGTGACGATCGCATCGATCAGATCCGCAGGCGTCACGTCGAACACCGGGTTGAACGCATCGACATCCGCCCCCACTCGCTTGCCGCCGACTTCCAGCAACTCGCGACCATCGCGCTCTTCAATGGGAATCTCGTCACCGCTGGCCAGGTTCATGTCGATGGTCGAACTCGGCGCCACCACCATGAAGCGCACGCCGTGGTGCATGGCGTTGACCGCCAGTTGGTAGGTACCGATCTTGTTCGCCACATCACCATTGGCGGTGATGCGGTCGGCGCCGACGATCACCCAGGTCACGCCCTTGGTTTTCATGATGTGCGCAGCGGCGGAATCGGCATTGAGGGTCACGGGAATGCCTTCATTGGCCAATTCCCATGCGGTCAATCGCGAACCTTGCAGCCATGGCCGGGTTTCATCGGCATAGACGCGCTCGACCATGCCTTCGATGAAAGCCCCCCGAATCACCCCCAGCGCCGTGCCGAAACCGCCGGTGGCCAGTGCGCCGGTATTGCAGTGCGTGAGAATCGCCTGGGCGTTGCCCTGATGCTTGCGGATCAGATCGACACCCAGTTGGGCCATGGTCAGGTTGGCTTCGCGATCACTTTCATGAATGGCGATGGCTTCGGCCTCCAGCGCCGCCAGAGGGTCTGCGTCTTCCTTGAGGCGGTCCAGGCGGTCACGCATGCGACTCAAGGCCCAGAACAGATTAACCGCTGTTGGACGGGAATCGGCCAGTAACGCGTAATCCTCTTCCCAGGCTGCCTGCCAGTCACCGCCCTCGACAATTCGGGCGCGGGCTGACAGCACCATGGCATACGCCGCGCTGATGCCAATGGCCGGCGCGCCGCGCACCACCATCGAGCGAATGGCCTCAGCCACTCCCGCAGCGCTGGTGTAGGCGATCCAGGTTTCCTCGAAAGGCAAAATACGCTGATCCAGCAGATACAGGGTGCCATCACGCCAATCGATGGCCTTCACCTTCTCCGCAGCCAACAGTCGATCGCGCATCCACTTACCCCGCACTCATGAACAAAAGGCGCCGATTATAGCGATCCCCCCGCGAAGACGCTCGGGTATACTTCGCCATCCTTTACAAAAGCACTGGAACCGACTTTCGATGCCGACCCCCACCGCTGCGCTCGACCTGTTATTGCTGCCGACCTGGCTGGTACCCGTCGAACCGGCTGGCGTGATCCTTAAAGAGCATGCCTTGGGCATCCGCGACGGTCGCATCGTATTTATCGGCCCGCGCGCAGCAGCCTTGAAGTTTAACGCAACCGAGGTCCGCGAATTGCCGGACATGTTGCTCGCCCCCGGTCTGATCAATGCCCACGGGCATGCGGCAATGACCCTGTTCCGCGGCCTGGCCGACGATCTGCCGCTGATGACCTGGCTGGAAAACCACATCTGGCCGGCCGAAGCCAAGTGGGTCGACGAGGCTTTCGTACGTGATGGCACTGACTTGGCCATCGCCGAGCAGATCAAAGGCGGCATCACCTGTTTCTCCGACATGTATTTCTTCCCGAAGGTCGCCAGCGAACGCGTCCATAACAGCGGCATTCGCGCCCAGATCGCCATTCCGATCCTTGATTTCCCGATTCCAGGCGCCGGCACGGCGGATGAAGCCATTCGTCAGGGCGTCGAATTATTTGGCGATCTCAAGCATCACGAGCGAATCAAAATCACCTTCGGGCCCCATGCACCCTACACCGTGGGCGACGAAACCCTGGAAAAAATCCGGGTGATCGCTGAAGAACTGGACGCCTCGATTCACATGCACGTCCATGAAACTGCTTTCGAAGTGCAACAATCAGTCGAGCAGTGCGGCGAACGCCCGTTGGCCCGCCTCGGCCGCCTGGGCCTGCTGGGGCCGCGCCTGCAGGCCGTTCACATGACCCAGATCAGCGATGAAGACTTGGTGCTGCTGGTAGAAAGTAACACCAATGTGATTCATTGCCCGGAGTCGAACCTGAAGCTGGCCAGCGGTTTCTGCCCGGTGGAGCGCTTGTGGCAGGCTGGAGTCAATGTGGCGGTCGGCACCGATGGCGCGGCCAGCAATAATGACCTTGACCTGCTCGGCGAAACCCGCACCGCTGCGTTGCTGGCCAAGGCCGTCGCCGGCTCCGCCACCGCGCTGGACGCCCATCGCGCCCTGCGCATGGCCACGCTCAATGGTGCCCGCGCGCTGGGAATCGAAGCCGAAACGGGGTCGCTGGAAATCGGCAAAGCGGCGGACATCGTCGCGTTCGACCTGTCGGGCCTGGCGCAGCAACCGGTCTACGACCCGGTTTCGCAATTGATCTATGCCACTGGCCGCGACTGCGTGAAACACCTTTGGGTCGCCGGCAAGCAACTGCTCGACGACCGCCGCCTGACCCGCCTGGATGAGGCGCAGTTGTGTGCCACTGCCAAGGCCTGGGGCCAGCGCATCAGCGGCCATACCGAATTGTAAGCACCCTGGACCAAAACCGGGGCAACAGGATTTTTCAAGTTTTAGAGGACTGACACCATGAGCAACGTCGACTACGCCGAAATCGCCAAATTCGAAGCCCTGGCCCATCGCTGGTGGGACCGCGAAAGCGAGTTCAAACCGCTGCACGACATCAACCCGCTGCGGGTCAACTGGATCGACGAGCGCGTCCATCTGGCCGGCAAGAAAGTCCTCGACGTCGGTTGCGGCGGCGGCATCCTCAGCGAAGCCATGGCGCAACGCGGCGCCACCGTGATGGGTATCGACATGGGCGAAGCGCCGCTGGCCGTCGCTCAATTGCATCAGCTGGAATCCGGCGTGAGCGTCGAATACCGGCAGATCACCGCCGAAGCCCTGGCAGAAGAAATGCCCGAGCAGTTCGACGTAGTGACTTGCCTGGAAATGCTCGAGCACGTACCGGATCCATCCTCGGTGATCCGCGCCTGTTTCAAAATGGTCAAACCGGGCGGCCAGGTGTTTTTTTCCACCATCAACCGCAACCCGAAGGCCTATCTGTTCGCCATCGTCGGCGCCGAATACATCATGAAGCTGCTGCCGCGCGGCACCCACGACTTCAAGAAATTCATCCGCCCCTCGGAGCTTGGCGCCTGGAGCCGCATGGCCGGTTTGACCGTCAAGGACATCATCGGCCTGACCTACAATCCACTGACCAAGCACTACAAACTGGCGGCCGACGTGGACGTCAACTACATGATCCAGACCCTGCGCGAGGAGTAAGCCGATGCGTATCAGAGCAGTCCTTTTCGACATGGACGGTACCCTGCTCGACACCGCGCCGGATTTCATCGCCATCTGCCAGGCGATGCGCGCTGATCGTGGTTTGCCGCCAATCAACACTCAACACATTCGCGATGAAATATCCGGCGGCGCCAAATCGATGGTCGCCGCGAACTTTTCCATGGACCCGGAATCGCCGGGGTTCGAGGAATTGCGTCAGGAGTTCCTCGATCGCTACCTCAAGGGTTGCGCGGTTCACAGCCATCTGTTCGACGGCATGGCCGAGGTATTGGAAAAAATCGAAAAGGCCAACCTGATCTGGGGCGTGGTCACCAACAAACCGGTACGTTTCGCCGAGCCGATCATGCAGCAGCTGGGCCTGGCCGAACGTTCGAAAGTGCTGATTTGCCCCGATCATGTGAAGAACAGCAAACCGGATCCGGAGCCGTTGATCCTCGCGTGCAAGATGCTCGATCTGGACCCGGCCAGTGTGCTGTTTGTCGGCGATGACCTGCGCGACATCGAGTCCGGTCGCGATGCCGGCACCAAAACCTGCGCGGTGACCTACGGTTATATTCATCCGGACGATAACCCGAAGCACTGGGGCGCGGACGTGGTGATCGATCATCCGCTGGCGTTGCTTGAGGTGTTGGATAATGCCCTCTGTAGCTGCTGAGACCCGGCTTCAAGCTCCGGGGATGTGACGTGAATGATGACGCCTTCGCGGGCTTGCCCGCGATTGGCCACGCCGCGATCTGTCTTCTGTTTTTGTGAGGTTTTTTATGTTTGATTATTCCGCCCGCCCTGACTTGCTCAAGGGCCGGGTCATCCTGGTCACCGGCGCCGGCCGTGGCATTGGTGCTGCCGCTGCAAAAACCTACGCCGCCCACGGCGCCACCGTGCTGTTGCTGGGCAAGACCGAAGCCAACCTGACTCAGGTCTACGACGAGATCGAAGCGGCCGGGCATCCACAACCGGCCGTGATTCCGTTCAATCTGGAAACCGCACTGCCTCATCAATACGATGAACTCGCAGCGATGATCGAGACCGAATTCGGCCACCTCGACGGCTTGCTGCACAACGCATCCATCATCGGTCCACGCACACCGATCGAGCAGTTGTCCGGCGAGAACTTCATGCGCGTCATGCACGTCAACGTCAACGCCATGTTCATGCTCACCAGCACCCTGCTGCCACTGCTCAAGCTGTCTCAGGACGCCTCGGTGGTGTTCACTTCCAGCAGCGTCGGTCGCAAGGGGCGTGCGTATTGGGGCGCTTACGGCGTTTCCAAATTCGCTACCGAAGGCTTGATGCAAACCCTGGCCGACGAAGTAGACACAGTGGCCCCGGTGCGTTCCAACAGCATCAATCCCGGCGCTACCCGCACCAGCATGCGCGCTCAAGCCTACCCCGGTGAAAACCCGCTGAACAATCCGACACCCGAGGAGATCATGCCGGTCTACCTCTACCTGATGGGTCCGGACAGTACCGGCATCAATGGCCAGGCGTTCAACGCTCAGTAACGCCCGTGCGTCGCTTTTCTGCCGCGACGGCTTCCCGCCGCGGCACTCAAACCCGGTGGTAACCACCCCAGCCTCAAGTCAAATAAATGTCATCACTCTGCGCAGCTCACCGCGCATAACCTTCCAATATTTTGATTTTTAAAAGCTTTTTATTCGACTGAACCGAATGGCATGACTTTCGCTCTAATTTTGTTCAGACACGCCGTGTGAAAGCAGAAGAAGCGGAGCTTCGGCCGAGTGGTTACTAATCTTCGGCAAAGCGGACTAAACTCGTGCCAAATGTCCTACGGGACTGATGGACCAGTATGACGCGCAGCCCAAAGCCGCTCTCACCCAGCCTGTAAGACAGCCTTACTGCTTAGGGGCTCACGCCATATGAAATCACCTTCCCAGACCAACGCAATTGACTTCGACAGTGCCAAATTGCAACGCCTGGGCTTTGGTCAGCAGCCTCCCCTCCTGGAGCGGCCCGTCAGTCTTGCGCAGTTGCGCCAAGCGCTGGGCCTGCAACTGCAAACCAGTCTTGAGCCGCAACGCATTCTCGGGCTTTTCTTCCGTGAAATTCAGCGCCTTGTGCCGCTGGATGCCTTGAATTACGAACATCAGCCCAGCGACTTGCGCCTGCAATTCGGCGCACGGGGTCATCATTCAATCAGCTACAGCCTCAGCCATGAAGGCGAGCAATTGGGTGAGCTGGTGTTCCGTCGCAATCAGCGCTTCAGCGAACAGGAACAGGGCAACCTGGAGTCATTGCTATCGACCCTGCTCTTCCCCATGCGAAACGCCCTGCTCTACCGAGCGGCGACCCAAAGTGCATTGCGTGATCCGTTGACCGATACCGGCAACCGCATCGCCATGGATCAGACGCTGGAGCGGGAAATCGAGATGTCGCGGCGACACTCGCAACCCCTGTCGCTGCTGATGCTGGACATCGATCATTTCAAACACATCAACGATACCTACGGGCACAGTGCCGGCGATGAAGTGCTGAAAGCCGTCGCAGCGTCAATCAAAAACCAGTTGCGCAACGTCGACATGGTGTTCCGGTTTGGTGGCGAAGAATTCATGATTCTGCTTTCCAACACCAGTCGGGAAGCGGCAGCCATGGTCGGTGAACGACTGCGGTTTGCGGCGCAGGCTCAGGACTATGAGGCCGAGGGCAAGATGATTGAGCTGACGGTCAGCATCGGTTGCTCGACGCTGCTGCCCGGCGAGTCTGCCGAGAGTTTGTTGCGACGGGCCGACAGTGCGTTGTATGTGGCCAAGCGTGAGGGGCGTAACCGCCTGGCGATGGCGGGCTGAGTCCCGGCAACACCAAATAACCAATGTGGGAGCGAGCCTGCTCGCGTAAGCTGCCTGACATTCACCATAGATATTGAATGTCAGAACGCTTTTCGCGAGCAGGCTCGCTCCCACAGTTGTTTTGCGTAGTCTTCAGATCAGCTTTCAGCCAACGCCATCCGCTCACGGGCTACAGGTGCTTTTGCTGCCGGTTCCAACTGCATGCAACGCTCCAGGAACAGATACATGTAGTCGTAACTTTTGCAGACAGCCTGGCGCAATTCCACTTGCAGCGCCTTGCTCGGGTTCATGCCCGCCAAGGTGCAGATGATTTCCAGCGCTTCCCATGGATGGGCATCGTCGTACTGGGCGTGCATCTTCAACCACTTCATGGCCCGCTTGCGATCTTCCTCGGGGAACGCTGCCGCGTAGACACCATTGGAGCAAACCAGGGCCGACCACTCCCCCGTCGCCCCTTCGATGGCGTAGTTGGTGGCGGCGATGGCCACGATCAGCGAATCCGACGAACTGGTGTGCCAGCACCAGTGGCTCAAGGCGTGAAGCTCAGGGGCCACATGTTGCGCTTGCAGATCTTCCAGGCTGACACCGTGAGCACGGCTCCAGTGCACCCAGTAATCGGCGTGGTTCAATTCGACGCGAATATTGCGCATCAGCCAGCGACGCGCCATGTCTTCGCCAGGGTGGCGCGCAAAACGGGTCTTTGTCAGGTTCTGGGCCATATATAACGCGAACTGTTCGACCACCGGCCAGCCACCAATAAGGTACTGACGCATGGTTTTTGCGCTGAGTTTGTTATCACGCATGCGCTGATACAGTTCGTGTCCGACAACCCGACGCTTGCTCTCACTGCAATCCTGGATCAATTGCTGAGCCCAGGCGGGATAACTTGCAGCTTCCATGAGTGGTCCGGTTCTGTTGAATGTCTCGATCACTGTCGCGCTCCTTTTGATTGTGATTTTAAGATCAACAAGAGATTTCAACGGAACGTGCCGGGCGCCTTGAACAACAAAGGTCGGGGCCGGGCAGGACGACTTTGCAAACTATCCCAGGTAAACAGATGCGGGCGTTCAATCACATACCCTTGAGCGTAATCCACTCCGATCTCCAGCAATGCCTGCTCGATCTGAGGTGTTTCAACGAACTCTGCAATCGTGCGCTTACCCATGACATGACCGATGTGATTGATCACTTCGACCATGGCGCGGTTAATCGGGTCGTCCAGCATATCCTTTACGAAACTCCCGTCGATCTTCAGGAAGTCTACAGGTAAATGTTTCAAGTAAGCGAATGAGGACATACCGGCGCAAAAGTCATCTAGCGAAAAGTGACAACCTAAACCTTTGAGTTCATTGATAAATCTAATTGCGCTGCCCAAATTTGCAATCGCGCTGGTTTCTGTAATTTCAAAACAAATCATTTCAGGTGGAATTGAATATGCAACAAACTGTTCACGAAGGAAGTCCAGAAACGCCTCATCTCCGATAGTAATACCTGACAGATTTATCGCACACATGGCCAGCGGCCCTTCGCGCTCTTGGGCGATGCACTGAGCAATGACTTTGAAAACGTTCTCCACCACCCAACGGTCAATCGACGTCATCAAACCGTAACGCTCGGCGGCCGGAATGAAACTGTCCGGCAGAATCAGGCGCCCCGCCTCATCATGCAAGCGCAGCAGGATTTCGATATGCCCGCCGCCATGCTCACCCGGGCCAAGGGGCGCGATTTCCTGGGCGTACAGGCAGAAGCGGTTTTCTTCCAGCGCTATGTGCAGACGCTGTACCCACGCCATCTCGCCATAGCGCAGGGACAGCTCCGAGTCGTCGGCGTGATAGACCTGAACCCGGTTGCGGCCCTTTTCCTTGGCCATGTAACAGGCCATGTCAGCGGCACGCAGCGAAGCTTCGAGGCTGGCCGGACTCTGGGTCACATGCACCAGACCGATGCTCACGGTGGTCACGAACGGCCGGCCTTTCCAGACAAAGTGCAGGTTCTGCACGGTCTGGCGCAGGCTTTCGGCGATTTTCTCGGCCGCTTCCGGCGCACAGTTTTCCAACAGAATGCCGAACTCGTCGCCACCCAACCGGGCCAGGGTGTCGCCTTCGCGCAACCCTGATTGCAACAATGCACAAATATGCCGCAACAGCTCATCGCCCGCCGCATGCCCGCAGGTGTCGTTGACCAGTTTGAATTGATCCAGGTCGAGAAACATCAAGGCGTGACGCCCCGCCTGGCGCGTCAGGTGATGCAGGGCCTGTTCGAGGCGATACTCGAACTCACGGCGGTTGGCCAGCCCGGTCAGGGCATCATGGGTCGCCTGCCAGGACAGATTGGCGATGTATTGCCGCTCCTGAGTCATGTCATGCAGCACCAGCACGGTGCCACTGACCTTGCCCGTATTGCGAATCGGCGCGCCGACCAGAGTGACCGACACCGTGCTGCCATCCAGACGCTGGATCAGTTTGGAATGCTCGCTGCCACCACTGAGCTGACCGCTCAAAATGTGCTCGATCAAGGTAAAACCATCAGCCTGAGCGTTCTCGTCCAGCAGATTGAACAGCGCTGCCAATGGCAACCCCGCCGCGTGTTCGGCCTTCCAGTGAGTCAAGGCCTCGGCGGCCGGATTCATATAGGCGATCGCACCCTCGACATCCGTAGTGATCACCCCATCGCCAATCGATTGCAGAGTGATCTGTGCCCGGTCTTTCTCCAACTGCAAGGCATCGGCGAAGGCATGGCGCTGCTTGAGCAGTTTATGTGTGCGCAGCAGGGCCAACACAATCAAACCCAGCGCAGTGGCGAGGTTGGTCACCAACAGCAGCCGCAGAATCACCCGCGAGCCTTCGCCCAAGGCATCACTGAATGCTTTGGCGGCTGGTGTCACGCCATCGTTGATGGCAAAAATCTGGTCTTTCCAGCGTTTGACGTCGGCATCGGTGGCCTGGCTATCGGTAATGCGCTGATGCATCTCCCGCGCGACGTCATCAAGTTGCATCAGGTACGCGTCACCGACCGTCCAGAGTTCGATGGCTTTTTCAAGGTAGCTGAAGTGCCGGAAATTGAGGTACAGCCAAATCACGCTGGCGACATCGTCCGGGTGGTTGCCGCCCTTTAGGATGGCGATTCGCGCCGCCTCGATATTCGGTGGATGATGATCCAGCGCCAGGCGCAGTTCGTGGCCACCCTGAGGTACGGCAATCGCGTTCTGGTATTTGAGAAAAATCGTTTCGTCGCGACTGTCGGCATAGAGATTGAGGTAATAGATGGCGTCTTTCTGGCCCTTGGACCACAGGCTCTCCCCGCCGACGTAGCCGCGAACCGCCGAAAGAACGTAAAGGCTGACGCCTCCCAACAAGGCCTGAAATAACACGACGGCGATAAAAGGCCAGACGATGCCCAACAACCGAGGGGTTCCGAGAGTCCTTTTTTGCTTCATGAGGTCCCTTGTATTGACACTGCTCGATCGTCGTCCGGACGAAAACGCTATAGCTAGACTAGGATGGGTTCTCACTCTAGGCAAGCCGGGGAAGCTCATGCTCAACAGGGGCATAGTCCCAGCGCTTCAGGGCTGGGCTTCGTCCTCATGTGCTCTCCCTTGCCGGGGAAAACGCCCTGAACGTCCCGTGGCACTCATCTAGTGCTGCTGCAGATGCCCATAAAGTTTGGCGTACAAACCACCATCAGCAATCAATTGCTGATGGTCGCCATCCTCGGCAACTTGCCCACCATCGAACACCAGCACCCGGTCGGCCTGCTTCACCGCGGACAACCGGTGCGCAATGATCAGCGTGGTGCGGTTGCTCAAGAACCGCGCCAATGCCTGGTGAAGGTTATATTCGGTGGCCGCGTCCAGGGCAGACGTGGCCTCGTCGAGGATCACCACTTTGGGTTCGGCCAACACCATCCGCGCAATCGCCAGGCGTTGACGCTGCCCGCCGGACAATCGCACACCGGAGCGCCCGACAATACTGTCCAGGCCGTTGGGCAACTCACGCACCGTGTTGTGCAGTTGAGCAATTTCCAATGCCTGCCAGCAGGCTTCGTCGCTGCGTTCGCGGCCCATGGTCAAGTTGGCGCGCACGGTGTCGTTGAACAGTGCCGGATGCTGCAAGACCACGGCGACATTTTCACGCACGGTTTCCAGGCCGATCTCTTCCTGAGTCGAACCACCGAAACGGATGGTGCCGGCCTGGGGCGTATACAAGCCCAGCAACAACTGCACCAGGGTGCTTTTGCCTCCCCCGCTGGCGCCGACAATCGCGACTTTCTCACCGGGGGCAATCGACAGGTTCATTTGGTTCAGCACCAACTCGTCGCCGTAGCCGAAACTCAGCCCCTGGACTTCGATGCCCACCGTGTCGCGCCCTTGGAACGGGTCGACACTGCCGGTGTATTGCGGCTCATCAGCACGGGCCAGCAACTCGTTGATCCGCGACAGCGCACCGCCGGCGGCGTAAAAGGCGTACTGCAAATTGAGCAGTTGTTCCACCGGACCGATCATGAACCACAGGTAGCTGAACACGGCTAGCATCTGGCCGATGGACAGGTCGGAAAACAGCACGGTGAGCATGGCCGCGGCACGGAAAATATCGATGCCGAACTGGAACAGCAAGCCGCTGGCGCGGTTCGATGCATCGGTTTTCCACTGCGAGTTCACCGCGTAATCGCGCACCTCACGTGCTCGTTGGCCCAGCCGTCCGAGGAAAAAGCCCTGACGGTTACCGGCGCGCACTTCCTGGATGGCATCCAGGGTTTCGGTCAAGGCCTGGGTGAAGCGCGAGGTGCTGTCGTTCTCGAGTTTCTTCAGGTGTTTGACCCGCTTGCCCAACAGCACCGTGGCATAGATCACCAGCGGGTTGAACAGCAGGATCAGCAGCGCGAGTTTCCAGTGCATCCACATCAGGATGGAGGCGGTGCCCACCAGCGTCAGCATGGCCACAAGGAAACGACTGAGGGTTTCGCCGACGAATTTGTCCAGCGTGTCCAGGTCGGTGACCAGGTGCGTAGTCACCGTGCCGCTGCCCAGGCTTTCGTATTCCCCGAGCGAGATGCACTTGAGTCGCTCAATCAACCGCACCCGAATCCGATACACGATGTCCTTGGCCAACGCCGCAAACAATTTCGCCTGCACCACGTTGAACAACAACGCCGCACAGCGTAGTGCCAGGGTCACCAGCAGCATCAGGCCAATGTAACCCGCGGCTTTCTGCCAGACGTCGGGCAGCGCATGGTTCATGATTTTCAGCGCCGCGTCACCGTGGCCCAGCAGCACTTCGTCGACCAGCAACGGCAACAGCAAGGGGATCGGTACGCTGCACAGCGTTGCCAATACCGCGACGCCGTTGGCGATCCACAAGGATTTTTTATGGTGAAGGGCCAGGCGACGGATTTCCGCCCAGCTCAGACGGTCGACACGTGCAGGGGCTGGAGCGTCGTCGGGCAGGTCATGCACAGGCAGCGCGCTCCAGCCAGCGGCCGAGCAACGGAGACAACACACTCAAAGGTTGATAGCCATTGGTCAACAACGCCAATTGACCATCGCGCTCTGCCAGCAAGGTCGGGAAACCGGCAATGCCCAGGTCCTGGACCCAGGTGAAATCGGCAGCGGTGGCGGCGTGCTGATCGGCACGGTCGAAGGCGGCGGCGAACTCGATGCGCGGCAAACCGGCCTGCTCTGCCAGCTCCACCAACACGCTGGCGTGGGTGACGTCGCGCCCTTCGGCGTAGAACGCATGCTGGATCAACCCGAGCAGTTTCCACGCGCAATCCGGTGCCAGGCTGCGCGCCGTCACCAGCGCCCGACAGGCAGGCTCGGTGTCGTAGACAAACCCATCGGGCAACGCACCTTCAAACTTGAAAGGTTGGCCGGTGGCCTCGTGGACCGCCTGCCAGTGCTCAAGGATGTAGCGCCGAGTGGTCGGCTCCAGCGCCGAGCCACTGCCGGTACGCAAACCGCCGACGACCAGATGCACGTCCACCCCCGCTGCCTGCGCCTGCTCGACCAGCGCGTTGGCCACCGGCGCAAAACCCCAGCACCAGGAACACATCGGGTCCATCACATAGAGCAGGCGACGTGCAGACATGGTTCAAGCCTCGGAAGGAGTTTGCTTGTAGTTGTAACCGATCGGGTGCGGCATGTTGCGCGCCTTGGCCAGTTCGATCTGCTTCTGCCGGTCGATGGCACTGCGACGGGTTTTCTCGCTCAGCTTATCCCAGCAATGCGGGCAACTGATGCCGGCCACGTAATGCTCGGATGCACGGTCTTCCACACTGATGGGCGTACGACAGGCATGACATTGATCGTAGTCGCCTTCGCTGAGATCGTGACGCACGGTCACGCGGTTATCGAACACGAAGCAGTCGCCCTGCCATTTGGTTTCTTCCTGCGGCACCTCTTCGAGGTACTTCAGAATGCCGCCCTTGAGGTGATAGACCTCATCGAAGCCCTGGCTGAGCATGTAGCTCGAAGCCTTTTCGCAGCGAATGCCGCCAGTGCAGAACATCGCGACCTTCTTGTGCACGGCCGGGTCGAAATTGGCTTTGATGTAGTCGGGGAATTCGCGAAAACTGGTGGTCTTCGGGTCGATGGCGCCTTCGAAGGTGCCGATCGAGACTTCATAATCGTTACGGGTGTCGATCAACAGCACTTCAGGATCGCTGATCAGCGCGTTCCAGTTCTGTGGATCCACATAGGTGCCGACCTTTTTGTTCGGGTCCACGCCTTCGACGCCGAGGGTGACGATTTCTTTCTTGAGTTTGACTTTGGTGCGATAGAACGGCTGCTCGTCGCAATACGACTCTTTGTGGTCGATGTCGTCCATGCGCGGGTCGTTCTTGAGCCAGGCCATCAGCCCGTCAATGCCTTCGCGGCTGCCGGACACGGTGCCGTTGATGCCTTCTTCGGCGATCAGCAGGGTGCCTTTGATGCCGTTGTCGACCATCGCTTGCAGCAGCGGCTCGCGCAGGGTGACGTAATCTTCCAGGGTGACGAACTTATACAGTGCCGCCACGACAATCTGTTGTGTCATGGGTAATTCTCCAGGTGGCTACCCTCGTAAGGGGTGAACCGGATGCGAAAAAAAACGCGCCGGGTGAGCGGCGCGTTGCGGATTCTAGCAAAAAACCGATGCTTAATGCTTGCTGCCGCCAGCACAGGTCGGCGAAGCCGGGGCCGCGTCGATCTGTGCCCATTCTTCTGGCGTGTAGGTATGCAGCGCCAACGCATGGAACTCGCCCATCAGCTCGCCCAAAGTGCCGTACACCTTCTGGTGACGCTTGACGCGATTGAGGCCTTCGAACTGCTGGCTGACCACCACCGCCTTGAAGTGGGTCTGCAACCCACGGCTGTGCATGTGGCTTTCATCCAGCACTTGCAGATGCTCGGGCTGTAGCTGACCGAGCGTCGATTCGATGCGTTGTTGCATGGTCATCCCGAACTCCGCTTAAGGCTTTTTCTTGGCAGGAGCGGCGCCCTTAGGCTCCAGCTCGGCCGTCATGTCAGCCAGCAGTTTGTTGACCACAGGCACCGCGCTTTCCAGCTTGGCTTGAGTCATCTGGGCCGATTGCTGAGTCAGCTGTGGCATTTTTTCCAGGACTTTCTTGCCCAGTGGCGACTTGTAGAACGCAACCAGATCCTTGAGCTCGGATTCGCTGAAATTGGTGGTGTAAAGCTTGACCATGTCAGGCTTCAGCTTGTTCCAGCCAATGGCTTGATCCAGAGCGGCGTTGGCCTTGGCCTGGTAAGTTTCCAGCAGGGCTTTTTTCGATTCAGGGGCTTTGGTTTGGGCAAAGCGCTGAGCGAACATTTGCTGCACTTGCATATACACCGGAGTGCCCAATTTGTCAGCGTGCGCCAGGGTCAGGAAAGCTTCGGCACTGGCGTTGTGGCTGGCGGTATCGGCAAAAACCTGGCCGCTGGCGCAAACCAGTGCAACCGCGGTACAGATGGCACGAAGACGAGTCATCGAGTTTCCTTTTCTAGCAGGCGAGGCAAAACCTCAAGGGCGACCATTCTGCACCTAAAAAAGTGTGTCACTCAACCCCAAGCCTTGTCGCACCTGATTTAGAGGGGCTGAACGGTCAAATTCCAGACTGATGGAACCACGGCCGGCGATCACGGCCTAAACTGCGCTATCACCTACAGGAGTGTGCATGATGAGCCGTATCGAAACCGACAGCCTGGGCCAGGTAGAAGTCCCGGATGACGCTTACTGGGGCGCTCAGACGCAACGCTCGCTGATCAACTTCGCCATCGGCAACGAGCGCATGCCACTGGCCGTGCTGCACGCCCTGGCCCTGATCAAGAAAGCCGCGGCGCGCGTCAATGATCGCAATGGCGACCTGCCCGCCGACATCGCCCGCCTGATCGAACAAGCCGCCGACGAAGTACTCGACGGCGACCATGACGATCAGTTCCCGTTGGTGGTCTGGCAGACCGGCAGCGGTACCCAAAGCAACATGAACGTCAACGAAGTGATCGCCGGTCGCGCCAACGAACTGGCCGGCAACCCGCGCGGCGGCAAGACGCCAGTGCACCCCAACGATCACGTCAACCGTTCCCAGAGTTCCAACGACTGCTTCCCCACGGCCATGCACATCGCGACGGCTCAGGCGGTGCAGCAGCATTTGCTGCCGGCGATCAGCGAGTTGTCTGGCGGGTTGGCGGAGTTGTCCGCGCGGCACATGAAACTGGTCAAGACCGGTCGTACCCATATGATGGACGCCACGCCGATTACCTTCGGCCAGGAACTCTCGGCGTTCATCGCACAACTGGATTACGCCGAGCGGGCGATCCGCAGCGCGCTGCCGGCGGTCTGTGAACTGGCTCAGGGCGGCACGGCGGTGGGCACCGGACTGAACTCGCCCCATGGTTTTGGCGAAGCGATCGCTGCTGAACTGGCCGCCCTCTCCGGCTTGCCGTTCGTCACCGCTCACAACAAATTCGCCGCCTTGGCCGGTCACGAACCGTTGGTCACCCTCTCCGGCGCCCTGAAAACCCTTGCCGTAACCCTGATGAAAATCGCCAACGACCTGCGTCTGCTGGGCTCCGGGCCGCGAGCGGGGCTTGCCGAAGTGAAACTACCGGCCAACGAACCGGGCAGCTCGATCATGCCTGGCAAGGTCAACCCGACCCAGTGCGAAGCGCTTTCGATGCTGGCCTGTCAGGTATTGGGCAACGACGTTGCCATCGGTTTTGCAGCCAGTCAGGGCCACCTGCAGTTGAACGTGTTCAAACCGGTGATCATCCACAACCTGCTGCAATCGATCCGCTTGCTGGGCGATGGCTGCAGTAACTTCCAGCAGCATTGCATCGCCGGGCTGGAACCGGATGCCGAGAAAATGGCCGAGCATCTGGAACGAGGTTTGATGCTGGTGACGGCACTGAACCCGCATATTGGGTACGACAAATCGGCGGAGATTGCCAAGAAGGCTTACAGCGAGGGGCTGACCCTGCGTGAGGCGGCGTTGCAGCTGGGGTATCTGACCAATGAAGAGTTTGATGCGTGGGTGCGGCCGGAGAATATGCTGGAGGCGGGTGCCAAAGGTTGAAACTGATCGTTCCCACGCTCTGCGTGGGAATGCAGCCCGGGACGCTCTGCGTCCCAAGAGCGGACGCAGAGCGTCCATTGAGGCATTCCCACTCAGAGCCTGGGAACGATCAACTGGCCGCCATCCGCACCCGCCGGGCCCTGAGCCCCGCCATCAACGATGGCCCCAACGCCACGAGCGCCGACCCGAGCACCACCAACACCGCCCCGCCATAACCCAGGCCATTGATCTGTTCGGCATGCACATACTCCGGCCATAACCACGCGGCCATGGCCACGGCGGCAAAGGTCACCAGCGGTGTGATCGCCAGCGTCGCACTGACCCGTGAGGCCTCCCAATGGGCCAGGGCTTCGGCGAAGGCGCCGTAAGCGATCAAGGTGTTCAAACAACACGCCAGTAGCAGCCAGCCTTGCAGCGGGCTCAGTTGCAGCGCTTCCAGTGGATGCACCCACGGCGTCAGCAACAGCGCGCAGAACAGGTAAATCACCATCATCACCTGCAACGAATTCCATACCGTGAGCAACTGCTTCTGGCCCAAGGCATAGAAGGTCCAGACCGTGGACGCCAACAGCACCATCAGCACACCGGCAGTGTAATCGGTCAGGGAGGTGAGCAACTCACTCAAGCGCTGATTGAAGAACAGCGCAAAGCCGATCAGCAGCACCAACAGGCCAATCCCCTGCCCCACGCTGAACCTTTCCTTGAACACGAACAGACTGGCGATCAGCAACATGATCGGGCCCATCTGCACCACCAGTTGCGCGGTGCCGGGGCTGAGCAGGTTCAAGCCCATCAGGTACAGCACGTAGTTACCGACCAGTCCGAGTACCGCCATCAACACCAGCCAGCCACCGCGCGGGCCGAGGACTTTGCGACTCGGCAGACGTTTGGTCGCGGCCAGATAAATGAACAGGCAGCCGCCGGACACCAGCAGGCGAAACCAGGTCACCGTCACCGGGTCCATCACCAGCAGCACCTGCTTGAGCTTGATCGGCAGGATTCCCCACAGCAACGCGGTCAGCAAGGCCAGGAACAGACCATAAACCCAGCGACCCGATGAAATATGCATGCTGACCCCGAAGCCGATTGGCGAAAACGGTCATTCTAGGCACAGACCGGGGCGCGACACAGGGACAGTTGCCGACGGGCCGCGAATGAAACTGTGCAGGTCGCACCATAAAGTTGACGATATGCCGTCGATCAGGTGGCCAGGCGTGGCAAGTGGTTCATGCATAAGCTCATTGAAACCGTCATCCGTAGGAGATCGCCCATGTACGGCATGCGCGCCCAAGACAACGCCCCCGCCACCCACTTTCGTTGTGACCGGTTGTGTCGTGTGAATGGAGAGCTGTATTTCACCACGCGAGAACACACGCTGGAGGGACCGTTTGAAAACCGGGAGGCAGCGGTGCGTGAGATTCAGGTGTATATCGAGCGGATGCAGTTCTTGTGTATGAGCCGGTAAACCGCGGCGCCTGCATTCGCGGGCAAGCCCGCTCCCACAGGGTTTGTGGCGTTCGCTGTATTTGTGATCGCCACCAACTACTGTGGGAGCGGGCTTGCCCGCGATAGCAATGCAACAGTCTCTACTTAATCAGGGTACTTACCGCACCGCCTCAAACAACCCCGTAGCCCCCATCCCGCCACCCACGCACATGGTGACGATGCCGTAACGCAGGTTACGCCGCTGCAACTCACGCACGATGTGCCCGACCTGACGCGAACCGGTCATGCCGAACGGATGGCCGATGGCAATCGAACCGCCGTTGACGTTGTACTTGTCGTTATCGATTTCCAGCCGATTGCGGCTGTACAGGCATTGCGAGGCGAACGCTTCGTTGAGCTCCCACAGGTCAATGTCGGCGACTTGCAAACCCTTGGCTTTGAGCAACTTCGGCACCGAGAACACCGGGCCGATGCCCATCTCGTCCGGCTGGCACCCGGCGACGGCGAAACCGCGGAAGAAGGCTTTGGGCTTGAGCCCCAGCGCCAGGGCTTTTTCCAGGCTCATCACCAGGGTCATCGAAGCGCCGTCGGACAGCTGCGACGAGTTGCCGGCGGTCACCGAGCCGTCTTCGGCAAACACCGGTTTCAACCCGGCCAGGCTTTGCAGCGTGGTGTCCGGGCGGTTGCAGTCGTCGTGGTCGACGATGCCGTCGAGGATCTGCACCTGGCCGGTGGCCTTGTCTTCGACGCGATACTTCACCGCCATCGGTACGATTTCATCGTTGAACAACCCGGCCGCCTGCGCCAGGGCGGTACGTTGCTGGCTTTGCAGGGCGTACACATCCTGCTCTTGGCGACTGACATCGTAACGACGCGCGACAATCTCGGCAGTCTGGCCCATGGGGAAATAGATGCCCGGTACCTGCTCTTTCAGCAGCGGGTTGATCAGGTTGTCGGTGTTGACGCTTTTCATGGTCAGGCTAATCGACTCGACGCCACCGGCGACGATGATATCGCTGCACCCCGAAGCGATCTGATTGGCGGCAATGGCAATGGCCTGCAAGCCTGACGAACAGAAGCGGTTAAGGGTCATGCCACCCGTGCCGATGCCCAGGTGCGACAGCACCGCGACGTTGCGACCGATGTTGAAGCCCTGGGCGCCTTCGTTGGAGCCGGCGCCGACGATGCAATCCTCGACGCTGGCCGGGTCGACGTCATTGCGCGTGAGCAGCGCGTTGACGCAGTGGGCCGCCATGTCGTCCGGACGGGTCATGTTGAACTTGCCGCGAAAGGATTTGGCCAGGCCGGTCCGTACGCTGTCGACGATCACCACTTCACGCATGGCATACACCTCATTGTTGTTGTCAGTCAGGAGTTGGACCGAGCATAAGCCCACCCTATGACTGACCGCGACAATCATTCACCCCGCGTATGCGTAGCCATCGGTTCAGCGTTTGCGTTTTTGCAGTTTCCTCTGAAGTTTGTCGGACTTTTTGAATGCCTCTTCCAGTGCCTGATTGAGGGTGCGCAAGACCTTGACCCGCGCCCAGCGCTTGTCGTTGGCTTCCACCAGCGTCCACGGCGATATCTCGGTGCTGGTGCGATCGACCATATCGCCAACAGCCACACGGTAATCGTCCCATTTGTCGCGATTGCGCCAGTCGTCTTCAGTGATTTTGAAGCGCTTGAAAGGGATCTGCTCGCGTTCCTTGAAACGCTCGATCTGAGTCTGTTTGTCGATGGCCAGCCAGAACTTGACCACAATCACTCCGGCATCGGCGATCTGCTCTTCGAAGTCGTTGATCTCGCCGTAGGCGCGCATCCAGTCCGCCTTGCTGCAAAAGCCTTCGATGCGTTCCACCAGCACCCGGCCATACCAGGAACGGTCGAACACAGTGAATTTGCCCCGGGCCGGAATATGCCGCCAGAACCGCCAGAGATACGGCTGCGCCCGTTCATCCTCGGTGGGCGCAGCGATCGGTATGATGTCGTACTGGCGTGGGTCGAGCGCTGCGGCCACCCGCCGGATTGCCCCGCCCTTGCCTGCCGCGTCGTTGCCTTCGAACACCGCGATCAACGCGTGACGACGCATGCGCTTGTCGCGCATCAGCCCGGAAAACCGTGCCTGCTCGGTAATCAGTTGCTCTTCGTAATCGTCCTTGTCCAGCTGCAGGGTCAAGTCCAGGCTGTCGAGCAGATTCACTTGATCGACGCTGGGAAACAAGGGCGCTGCACTGACTTTGTGTGGGTGAATCCTGGGTCTCTTCAGCGCGCTTTGCAGACCCTCGAGCAAGATCTTGCCAACCGTCAGGCTCCGATAGCGCGCGTCCACGCCGGCGATCACATGCCACGGCGCATAGTCGCGGCTGGTGCGGCGCAGCACCCGTTCGCCGTACTTCACGAATTTGTCGTAGGTCGCGGATTGTTGCCAGTCCAGCGGGCTGATGCGCCAGCTGTGCAGCGGGTCGTCGGCCAACGCCTTGAGCCGCGCTTTCATTTGTTTTTTGGAGAGGTGAAACCAGAACTTGAAGATCAGCGCGCCTTCGTCGCACAGCATCTTCTCCAACCGCTCGGCCCCATTGATGCTTTGATCGAGTCGCGGATCCTTGAACAAACCATGAACCCGCCCTTGCAGCATCTGGCTGTACCAGTTGCCGAAGAAAATCCCCATGCGGCCCTTGGCCGGGAGCATCCGCCAGTAGCGCCAGGCCGGCGGTCGCGCCAGTTCTTCGTCGGTCTGCTGGTCGAACGTACGCACCTCGATCAGGCGCGGGTCCATCCATTCATTGAGCAACTTGACCGTCTCACCCTTGCCGGCTCCTTCGATGCCATTGATCAAAACGATGACCGGAAAGCGGTGTTGCTGCCGAAGTTCGAACTGCGCTTCGAGCAAGGCTTCACGCAACGCTGGCAGTTCGGCGTCATAGGTTTCTTTGTCGATGGCATGACCGATTTCGGCGGATTCGAACATAGAGCGGCTCCTTCCAGGATTGATCAAGACTAACGGAAGATGGAGGTTTGTGGTGAAGCAAAAAAGAACAAAAGATCGCAGCCTTCGGCAACTCCTACATGGGATCGATGTACACCTGTAGGAGCTGCTGAAGGCTGCGATCTTTTGCGGTAACCACCATTCTGAGCAGGCGGTTTGCCCCGTGTCTTGCCATGGATCAAGCGCCGCTACGGCGATCAGCTAGAATGGCCACCTTGCCGTTACCGAGCCTGCCATGAAACCTGTAATGCCCCACGCCCAGCTCGACTGGGACGACCAAGGTCGCCCGCGTTCGCGGGTGTTCGATGATGTGTATTTTTCCGACCAGTCGGGCCTTGAAGAAACCCGTTACGTGTTTCTGGAGCAAAACGATTTGCGCGACCGCTTCGCCGCATTGCCGGCCAGTGGTCGACTGGTTATTGGTGAAACCGGGTTCGGTACCGGGCTGAATTTTCTCTGTGCCTGGCAGTTGTTCGAACAGCACGCGGTGGCCGGTGCACGCCTGCATTTTGTCAGTGTCGAGAAGTACCCGCTGAGCGCGCCCGATCTGCAACGCGCCTTGTACTTATGGCCGGAACTCAAGCCATTTGCCGATCAATTGCTGGCGCAATACGTAGCGATCCATCAGGGCTTTCAGCGCTTGGTGCTGGACAACGGCCGCGTCACTCTGACCTTGCTGATCGGCGACGCACTGGAGCAGTTGCCGCAACTGGATGCGCAGATCGACGCCTGGTTTCTCGACGGTTTCGCCCCGGCGAAAAATCCCGACATGTGGACCGCCGAGCTGTTTGCCGAACTGGCTCGCCTAGCGGCACCCGGCTCGACCATCAGCACCTTCACCAGCACCGGCTGGGTGCGTCGTTTGCTGAACGCGGCGGGCTTCAAGATGAAGCGCACGCCTGGTATCGGCCATAAATGGGAAATTCTGCGGGGCACCTTCCTCGGTTGGCCGGAAGAAGCCGCTAAACCAGCGGCGACAAAACCATGGTTCGCTCGCCCACAACCGCTGACCGGCGAACGCCGCGCCCTGGTGATCGGCGCCGGGCTGGCCGGTTGCGCGAGTGCCGCCAGCCTCGCCGCGCGAGGTTGGCAAGTGAGCCTGCTGGACCGCCACGAAGCACTGGCGCAGGAAGCCTCGGGCAATCCTCAGGGCGTGCTGTACCTCAAGCTTTCGGCTCACGGCACGGCGTTGTCGCAATTGATCGTCAGCGGTTTTGGCTACACCCGACGTCTGCTGGAACAGCTGCAGCGTGGCGTCGACTGGGACGATTGCGGGGTCTTGCAACTGGCCTTCAATGCCAAGGAAGCCGAGCGTCAGGCGCAATTGGCCGCGGCCTTTTCACCAAGCCTGGTGCACCTGCTCGATCAACCCCAGGCCCAGGCCCGGGCCGGTATCGAACTGGAGCACGGCGGCTTGTTCTACCCTGAAGGCGGTTGGGTTCACCCGCCCGCGTTGTGCCAGTGGCAGGCGTCCTCGGCGAACATCCAGTGGCTGCCCCATCGCGAGGTGCTGGAACTGCGCAAGGTCGATGATCAATGGCAGGCCTGGGATGGCGAAACACTTTTGGCCAGCGCTCCCGTGGTGATTCTGGCCGGCGCCGCCGAGATCAAGCGTTTTCCACACAGCGCCGATCTGCCCCTCAAACGCATTCGCGGCCAGATCACCCGACTGGCGCAAACCCCTGAAAGCCAGAGCCTGGCGACCGTCGTCTGCGCCGAAGGCTATGTGGCGCCGGCACGCCTGGGCGAACACACACTCGGCGCCAGCTTCGATTTCAAAAGCGATGAGCTGACCCCGACCGTCGCCGAACACCTCGGCAACCTGGCGTTGCTCGAGGAAATCTCCACTGACCTGGTCGCCCGTCTGCATGTTCCAGATCTGGACCCGCAACAGCTTGAAGGGCGCGCGGCGTTCCGTTGCACCAGCCCGGATTACCTGCCGATCGTCGGACCGTTGGCCGAACAGGTCGCCTTCGCCGAGGCCTATGCCGCATTGAGCAAAGATGCCCGGCAAGTGCCCGATGTGCCCTGCCCATGGCTCAAGGGGTTTTACGTCAACAGCGGTCACGGTTCTCGCGGTCTGATCACCGCGCCGTTGTCTGGCGAGCTATTGGCGGCATGGCTTGAAAACGAGCCCCTGCCCTTGCCGAAAGCGGTGGCCGAAGCCTGCCATCCCAACCGTTTTGCCTTGCGCCAATTGATCCGCGGAAAAGCCTGATCCGCAGCCTTATAACTTATCGGTCTAAAACTCCAGGGATTCACTTGGGTCAGTTTCTGAGTACCCGCCGTTTTTGGCGGGTATCGATTGACCCTCCCCAACGGAAAAACCGGTAAGGACTTATGTGCGGATTAGCTGGAGAATTACGTTTCGACCATCAACCTGCGGACCTCGCAGCCATTGAACGAATCACCCATCACCTGGCCCCTCGCGGCCCTGATGCATGGGGCTTCCACAGCCAGGGGCCGATTGCCCTGGGTCATCGGCGCCTGAAAATCATGGACCTGTCGGACGGCTCGGCCCAGCCGATGATCGACAACCAACTGGGCTTGTCCCTGGCCTTCAACGGCGCGATCTACAACTTCCCGGAACTGCGCACCGAGCTGGAAAGCCTCGGTTACGCCTTCTATTCCGGCGGCGACACCGAAGTGCTGCTCAAGGGCTATCACGCCTGGGGCGAAGCCCTGTTGCCCAAACTCAACGGCATGTTTGCCTTCGCCATTTGGGAGCGCGACGCCAAGCGTCTGTTCATCGCCCGTGACCGTCTGGGCGTGAAGCCGTTGTACCTGTCGCGCACCGGTCAACGCCTGCGCTTTGCCTCGGCCCTGCCAGCATTGCTCAAGGGCGGCGACATCAACCCGATCCTTGACCCGGTGGCGCTCAATCACTACCTGAATTTCCATGCGGTGGTCCCTGCCCCGCGCACCCTGCTGGCGGGCATCGAAAAGCTGCCCCCGGCGAGCTGGATGCGCATCGAAGCGGACGGCACCACCGAGCAGAAAACCTGGTGGACCCTGCCCTACGGCCCACACGCCGACGAGTTGAACCTGACCCTCGAAGACTGGCGCGATCGCGTGCTCGACAGCACCCGTGATGCGGTGGCGATCCGTCAACGGGCGGCGGTGGATGTTGGCGTGTTGCTTTCCGGTGGGGTCGATTCGAGCATGCTGGTCGGTCTGTTGCGTGAAGTCGGCGTTGAAAACCTGTCGACCTTCTCCATCGGTTTCCAGGATGCCGGCGGCGAGCGCGGTGACGAGTTCCAGTATTCGGACCTGATCGCCAAACACTACGGCACCCAACATCACCAACTGCGCATCGACGAAAAAGAGATCATCGAGCAACTGCCCGCGGCGTTCCGAGCCATGAGCGAGCCGATGGTCAGCCATGACTGCATCGCCTTCTACCTGCTGTCGCGCGAAGTGGCCAAGCACTGCAAGGTGGTGCAAAGCGGCCAAGGCGCGGACGAGTTGTTCGCCGGGTATCACTGGTATCCGCAAGTGGACGGTGCGAGCGATCCGTACGCAGCGTATCGCGATGCGTTTTTCGACCGCAGCTACGCCGACTATGCCGCCACGGTGCAGCCGAAATGGCTGACGGCCAACGACGCTGCCGGCGACTTCGTGAAAGAGCATTTCGCTCAGCCCGGTGCCGACGCCGCGGTGGACAAAGCCCTGCGTCTGGACAGTACGGTGATGCTGGTGGACGACCCGGTGAAACGCGTCGACAACATGACCATGGCCTGGGGCCTGGAAGCGCGTACGCCGTTTCTCGACTATCGCCTGGTGGAGTTGTCGGCGCGGGTGCCGGGCAAATTCAAGCTGCCGGATGGCGGCAAGCAAGTCTTGAAAGAAGCGGCGCGGCTGGTCATTCCGAGTGAAGTGATCGACCGCAAAAAGGGTTACTTCCCTGTCCCCGGCCTCAAGCATTTGCAGGGCGACACGCTGAACTGGGTGCGTGAACTGCTGCTCGATCCGAGTCAGGATCGTGGCCTGTTCAACCCCGCCATGCTCGACCGCCTGCTGACCGATCCGCAAGGTCAACTGACCCCGTTGCGCGGCTCCAAGCTGTGGCAATTGGCGGCCCTGAACCTGTGGCTCAGTGAACAAGGAATCTGATCGATGAAACCTCACGCCACGGCTTACAGCCAACGCTTGTTGCGCGGTCAGGCGCCCTCTTACGAACGCTTGCAGGCGCGTCTGGCCGAAGACGGCAGTGAATTGGGCGCCGCGCCAATCGCGGTGCACTGCGGCTGGGGCCGGTTGCTGATCGGCCATACCTTTCCCGATGCCGCGAGCCTTGCCCAAGAGTTGCTCAATGAGCAGCCCGGTGAGCGGGACATCGCCTTGTACGTTGCCGCGCCCCAGCAAGTGCTGGGGCTGGAGCCGGCTCAGCTGTTTCTCGACCCGTCCGATACCTTGCGCCTGTGGTTCAGCGACTACCGTCAGTCCACCCGGGTGTTTCGCGGTTTCCGCATCCGTCGGGCGCAAAGCGAAGCGGACTGGCAGGCCGTCAATCAGCTGTATCAGGCGCGCGGCATGCTGCCGATTGATGCGAGTTTGCTGACGCCTCATCACCAGGGCGGCCCGGTTTACTGGCTGGCCGAAGATGAGGACAGCGGCGCAATCATCGGCAGCGTCATGGGCCTGAATCATCACAAGGCGTTCAACGATCCGGAAAACGGCAGCAGCCTGTGGTGCCTGGCGGTCGATCCGCAATGTTCCCGCCCAGGCGTCGGAGAAGTGCTGGTGCGGCACTTGATCGAACACTTCATGAGTCGTGGCCTGAGTTACCTGGACCTGTCGGTGCTGCACAACAACCGTCAGGCGAAAAGTCTTTACGCCAAGCTCGGTTTTCGCAACTTGTCGACCTTCGCCATCAAGCGCAAAAACGGCATCAACCAACCGTTGTTTCTCGGCCCTGGCCCCGAAGCCGCGTTCAATCCGTATGCGCGAATCATCGTTGAGGAGGCACATCGACGCGGCATTGATGTACAGGTGGATGACGCGCAAGCCGGCCTGTTTACCTTGATTCACGGCAGTCGTCGGGTACGTTGCCGCGAATCCTTGAGCGATCTGACCAGCGCCATCAGCATGACGTTGTGTCAGGACAAAAGCTTGACCCACAAGGTGCTGAAAAACGCTGGCCTTAAACTGCCCGCCCAACAACTGGCGGGGAGCGCGGACGACAATCTGGCGTTTCTCGACGAGCACGAACGGGTGGTGGTCAAACCGCTGGACGGTGAACAGGGCCAAGGGGTAGCGGTGGATTTACGCACCATCGAAGAGGTCCAGCAAGCCATCGAAAGCGCTCGTAAATTCGACAGTCGAGTGCTGCTGGAAAGCTTCCATGAAGGCCTCGACTTGCGGATTCTGGTGATCGGCTTCGAGGTGGTCGCGGCCGCCATTCGACGGCCGGCGGAAGTGGTGGGTGATGGTCAACATTCCATCGGTGCGCTGATCGAAGCCCAGAGCCGTCGCCGTCAGGCGGCGACCAGCGGTGAAAGCAAGATCCCGCTGGACCATGAGACCCAGCGCACCTTGAAGGTTGCGGGTTACGACTACAGCAGCATTCTGCCCTCGGGTGAGCACTTGTTTGTCCGGCGCACGGCGAATCTCCATACCGGCGGCATTCTTGAAGACGTCACGGCGATTCTGCATCCGACCTTGGTGGATGCGGCGGTGCGCGCGGCGCGAGCGCTGGATATTCCGATGGTCGGGCTCGACCTGATGGTGCCGGCCGCCGACCAGCCGGAGTATGTGTTTATCGAAGCCAATGAACGCGCCGGGCTGGCCAACCATGAACCGCAGCCGACGGCCGAGCGGTTTGTGGATTTGTTGTTTCCGCATAGTCAGCCGGCAGCCTCTTAGTGATGTACTTCCCGGCCTCATGATCGTTCCCACGCTCTGCGTGGGAATGACTCCTCGGACGCTCCGCGTCCGCTTGGGACGCAGAGCGTCCCTGGCTGCATTCTCACGTAGAGCGTGGGAACGATCAGCTCTCAACCCATCAGGAGTTTCCATGACCCGCAAAATTCCCGAACCGGATCTCAATTACCTGCAAAAAGTCCTGCTGGAAATGCTCGCCATTCCCAGCCCCACCGGGTTCACCGACACCATTGTGCGTTACGTCGCCGAGCGTCTCGAAGAGCTGGGTATTCCCTTTGAGATGACCCGTCGCGGCACCATCCGCGCCACCCTCAAGGGCAAGAAAAACAGCCCGGACCGCGCGGTCTCCGCTCACCTGGACACCATTGGCGCAGCGGTTCGCGCGATCAAGGAAAACGGTCGCCTGACCCTGGCGCCAGTCGGTTGCTGGTCCAGCCGTTTTGCCGAAGGCAGCCGCGTCAGCCTGTTCACCGACAACGGCGTGATCCGCGGCAGCGTGTTGCCGTTGATGGCCTCGGGGCACGCGTTCAACACTGCCGTGGATGAAATGCCGATCAGTTGGGATCACATCGAATTGCGCCTGGACGCCTATTGCGCCACCCGCGCTGATTGCGATTCGCTGGGGATCAGCGTAGGCGATTTCGTCGCCTTCGACCCTTTGCCGGAGTTCACCGAAAGCGGCCATATCAGCGCCCGTCACCTCGATGACAAGGCCGGCGTTGCCGCCCTGCTCGCGGCGCTGAAAGCTATTGTCGACAGCGGCGAAGAGTTGATGATCGACTGCCATCCATTGTTCACCATCACCGAAGAAACCGGCAGCGGTGCGGCGGCGGCCCTGCCCTGGGATGTCAGCGAATTCGTCGGCATCGACATCGCGCCGGTCGCGCCCGGCCAGCATTCCAGTGAACACGCAGTGAGCGTGGCAATGCAGGATTCGGGCGGGCCTTATGACTATCACCTGTCGCGCCATCTGCTGCGCCTAGCCAGCGACAACGAACTGCCGGCGCGCCGCGACCTGTTCCGCTATTACTTCAGCGATGCTCACTCCGCCGTCACGGCCGGCCACGACATTCGCACGGCCCTGCTGGCCTTCGGTTGCGACGCCACCCACGGCTACGAACGCACCCACATCGACAGCCTCGCCGCCCTCAGCCGCCTGCTTGGCGCCTACATCCTCAGTCCGCCGGTATTCGCCAGCGATGCACAACCGGCCAAGGGCTCCCTGGACCGGTTCAGTCATCAGATCGAACACGAGACGCAGATGGAAAGCGATACGCGGGTGCCGTCGGTGGACAGCCTCATCGGACAGCGCACAGATAGCTGACCCAGGCATTTTCTTCGCATGAAAGATTGCCATCGCGGGCAAGCCCGCTCCCACAGGGAAATGTGGTCACTGCGGGAGCGGGCTTGCCCGCGATGAGGACAGATCAGCCAACACATCAGGTCAAGGCTAGCCGCCCCCCTTCATTCGCCGTAGCATCGCGCCATTGTTTAGCCGAGGTGCCTTATGCTGATCCCCCACGACCAACTTGAAGTCGATACCCTGACCCGCCTGATCGAGGATTTCGTAACCCGCGACGGCACGGACAACGGCGATGACACACCGCTGGAAACCCGCGTCTTGCGTGTTCGTCAGGCATTGACCAAGGGCCAGGCGTTGATCGTCTTCGATCCGGAAAGCGAGCAATGCCAGTTGATGCTCAAGCACGACGTGCCCAAGCACCTGTTCGACTGAGGTTCTTAACGGGCTTTGGCTTTGGCCTGTTTGATCTGGATGCGCTCATAAACTTCGGCGCGATGAACGTTGACCTGCTGCGGCGCTTCAACGCCGAAGCGCACGCTGCTTCCGTTGACGGCGAGAACCCGCACGGAAATGTTGTCACCAATGGATATCAATTCGCCCACAACGCGGCTAAGTACAAGCATGGCATTCATCCTTCAGGGTTACTGGCCCTTGAAGATGCCCGGCCCGTGGTGAGTCTTCAATGCAACGGCAGCAAAACAGTCTCGCCCTACAGCACAAGATGCTTCGCCCGAAGGACTTATCCGACAAACCGGTTGGAATGAAGGACCAATCCTTCAGGCAGCGGAAATACGCGGGCCAAACAGGATGACGCTCGCCCCGATCACACACAGCGCCACGCCAATCCAGTCCGAGCCCAGTGGACGAATCCGCTCGACCACTGCCAGCCAGCCGATCGACGCAATGATGTAGATGCCACCGTAGGCGGCATAGGCGCGGCCGGCGTAACTCGCTTCGACCCGGGTCAGCAGCACCGCGAACAAGATCAGGCTGAGCAATGCAGGGATGATCCACCAAGCACTTTTACCCTGACGCAGCCACATCCAGAAGGCAAAGCAGCCGGCGATTTCGAACAGCGCGGCAAGGAAAAACCACAGGTAATTGATCATGCAGATGTCTCGTGAGGATGGCCGGTTGCGGCCACCCTAACGACGGTATTGCGCACGGGCAAGTTCAGCCTGCGGATTGTTTGGCCTTGGCGCGCATCTTGTCGGCCATCACGGTCATTTCGTTGTAGAGCACTTGCGGGTCTTTTTGCTTGATCGCCCAAGCCATACGGCCCTGTTCGTGAGGCAGGATCAAGAATTCGCCAACGGCGACCTGTTGATAGATGTAATCGGCAATGTCGGCTGCGCTGATCGGCGAGCTTTCCAGCAACTTGCCGACCTGAGCTTTCATGGCGGGGGTCGGGCCACGGAAGGAATCCAGCAGGTTGGTCTGAAAGAACGACGGGCACACTACATGCACGCTGACTTCCTCGTGGGCCAGTTCGATCAACAGACTTTCGGACAAGGCCACCACGCCTGCCTTGGCCACGTTGTAGTTGCTCATGGCCGGACCTTGCATCAGTGCCGCCATCGAGGCGATGTTGATGATCTTACCTTTGCTTTTCTCCAGCAGCGGCAGGAAGGCCTTGCAGCCCTTGACCACGCCCATCAGGTTGATCGCGATCTGCCAGTCCCAGTCTTCCAGCGACAGTTCACTGAAGAACCCGCCCGAGGCCACGCCGGCGTTGTTGACGATGACATCAATGCCGCCGAACTTCTCTTCACAGGCTTGGGCGAACGCCGTTAGTTGGCTGTAGTCGCGCACATCACAACGCTGGATGAACCCGTCGCCACCGGCTTCGCGAACCAGCTTCAGGGTTTCTTGCAAGCCGGGTTCACTGACGTCCGACAAGGCCAGCTGCCAGCCTTCACGCGCCCAACGCAGCGCGATTTCGCGACCCAGGCCTGAGCCCGCGCCAGTGATCATCATGCGATTTTGCATAGCAAACAGCCTTGTTGTTCCGGGGAAGATGCACCGAGTGTAGCGAAGGATAATGCGCGACCCACGCTCCATCAGATTGCTGAATGGCCAGCAATGAACCACGGCGCGGTCCGGTTGTTTCAACTTTGAGACGCAGTAAAAGAAATAAACATACTTTCCAAATACATTAAAAAAACCTGGAATTTTTCTTCATATCCATGAGTCGGATTTGGTAAGCAGCTAGGATTAATACAAGTCCAGCTGATGGCTAAAGCTAAAACGCTAGGTCAAATCCACAACGCTTCCAACAAGGAAACAGACATGGGCACAATTCTTATCGTTATTCTTATCCTGTTGTTGATAGGTGGCTTGCCGGTCTTCCCGCACTCCAGAAGTTGGGGTTACGGCCCGTCCGGTATCATCGGCGTAGTGTTGGTGGTGCTGTTGATCCTGCTGCTGCTTGGCAAGATATAAAGATTTTTCCGGCAAAAAAAGAGGCCCTGCGAAGGGCCTCTTTTCTATTGCGCCAAAACTTAGTCCGGCTTGCCGTCAACCACACCGGCGGTGTTATCGATGAGGCTTTTGGTGGCCGTCTGGATGAACGACTCGAGCTTTTGCTTGAGCGCCGCTTCGTCAGCCGATGCCGGGATCACTTCACCTTTCGGGTTGGCGCCCAGTTCGTATTGATACAACTTCGGCGGCATCTCTTTGGGCAGTACCAGCACGCGATCCCCGGTAAGCAATGCGACCGTCTGATCGCTGCCCGACGGCTTGATCACGCCAAAACCCTTGTCGCCTTCCGGCAGGTTCAGCAAGTCGCGACCCCAGCATTGTTGAACCACGTCACCACCGATACGGCCCATGATGGTCGGCACGACGTCGATCTGGGTGCCCACGGTGTGGTCGAGCTGACCAAATTTTTCCTGGACGCCCGGCCCGATCATCAGCATCGGTACGTTGAAGCGGCCCAGGTCCATTTCGGTAATTTGCTGTTCATTGCCAAAACCATGGTCGCCGACAACCACGAACAAGGTTTCCTTGAAGTACGGCTCTTTGCGGGCCTGTTCGAAGAATTGACCCAACGCCCAGTCAGAGTAACGCATGGCGGTCAAGTGTTCGTTAAGGTTGCCGCGATCGGTCACAGGCTCCACCGGCAATGGCGTCGGCAAAGCATACGGCGTGTGGTTGGACAGCGTTTGCAGCAAGGCATAGAACGGCTTCTTGTCCTTACCATCGCGGGCCTTCAATTCTTCCAGGCCACGGTTGAACATGTCCTGGTCGGACACGCCCCAGGTCGGATCGGAGAACACCGGGTTGACGAAGTCGTTACGCCCGATGAAGTTGGTCATGCCCTGGTTGCTGAAGAAGCCAGACTGATTGTCCCAGGCGAAGTCGCCGTTGTAGACGTACACGTCATCGTAGTCACGGGCGCTGAGCAACTGCGGCAGGCCGGACAGTTTGTGGCTGCCTTCAGGCGTCTGCATCAGGTATTCGAAACCCGGCAAGTTCGGGAAGCAGGCCATGGTGGCGAACATGCCCTGGTGGGTATGGGTGCCGTTGGAGAAGAAGCGGTCGAACAACAGGCCTTCTTTCGACAGTTTGTCAAAGTACGGGGTGATTTCACCTGGTCGACCCAGAGCACCCACAGAGTGACCGGCGAAGCTTTCCATCAGGATCACCACGACGTTCTTGATTGGCAGTGTCTTGTTGGTGTCCGGGCTGTAGTTGCGACGCACCGCGGCGGTCTCGGGATCGACCAGCTTGTCGCTCGAGGTCAGTAACATATCGCGCACGGTCTGCTGGGCCAGGGGCTGTGGCAGTGTTGCCTTCCAGATATTGTCGCGATGTTCGGACATCCGGCTCTTGGCCGCCGCGATCAACGACAGCGTGCCGTTGAGGCCCAACTGGTTGGCGAAGTTCGAGTCGGTGGTGTAAACGTCACCCCAACGCATTGGCGGGCCCTGACGCAGAGTGCCACGAGCCGCGACCACGCAGACCAGCAGGCAGACCACGAACACTACGCCACGCGCATACCACGGAGCGACCTGCCGCGCACCAATGCTGCCACCGCTGAACGGCCCGCGAGGACGCGTGGCACGGTCGGCGCCCTTGAACGCGAGGGTCAGGATCAACGTGCCCACGGCCCAGGCCAACAGGTAGCGAACCACCGGAAAACCGTACCAGAGCATGCTCATCACGGTTTTCGGGTCTTCTTTCACGTACTGGAAGACCAGACCGTTGAGGCGCTGGTGGAACTCGCGGTAAAAATCCATCTCCATCAGGCCGAGGAACAGCGCGATGCTCGAGACAACGGTCAGCCACAACCGGAAGAATTCGCGGGCGGCCATCGCCCGGGCGCTGAACAATGCCAGCAGCAGCGGAATGCTGAGGTAAACCACCAGGCGCAAGTCGAAACGCAGGCCGTTGGCGAACGCTTCCAGAAATGTCGAAGCCGGTGTGTCGAGGATCATCGAGCTGTTGTAGACCAGCAGCGCCACGCGCAGCAGGCTGAACATGACCATCATGACCAGGGCACACAACAGTGTGTAGGCCAGATGCGATTTGACGGTCGGTTGCAGCAGGCGACTAGAAGCTCGCTGCTGACTCAGGGCGTCCGGGTTTGCCATGTCGTTTAAGGACCCATTGGAAGTTGAAGTTTCAAAAATACAGCGGCGCCTTACCCTCTGTTGGTCATCCTGGGCCCGGAGCTTGCGCGGTGCGCAAATGTTGCACGATCACCCGCGGCATTACCATTGATTACTGACCCGCAGGCCCGACTGTCGCCTGTAGCGCTCTGGGACAAGAGACGCGGCGCAAAGTTGCGGAGGCAGACAAGTTGGTGCGCGAATGAATTGTCTTGGAGACTTTGTGAAAATTTCGTTCAACGCATATCCAGAAACAAAATAAAGCCCCGTCCCTTGGTAAAAAACGCAAACGCCCCGATCAGATCGGGGCGCTGTTGAACGGGCATTATCGCAAGTATACGTGGTTACTTCTCGGCACGTTCTTTCAGGGCTTTGAGGGTGTTGAACGGCGCATCGACCACAAACTTGTTGGCCAACCACGATGGCACGCTGCCGCCGGGTTCGGTATGGGCCTGATAGGTCACTTCGACTTGATCGCCTTTAGGCACCAGCTTCCAGAAACCTTTGACCTGGGCGACCCGTACAAAACCTTTTTCTTCCGGAAGGTACTTCGGCTGTCCTTCCAACTCTCGGGTCAGGCTGCCATCGGCGCTTTCAATGGTTGTGACATGCAACACGGAGTCGCGAGGGGTGACCGGCCAAGGGGTGTTGAATTGGGTGTAGGTCCAGCTCTGGTTACCTTCGTGTTTGAGCAACTTCTGAGTCTTGCACTCGTGAATCCATGCACAGGCACCCGGCACGTCTTCCTGCAATGCTCGCAGTTTGGCCATCGTGGTCTTCATGACGGTCACGCCACGGTAAGCCTTGTATTGGGAGCCGGCCACTTCACTCAAGGACACCTTGATGCCCTCTTCTTCCTTGGCGGTTTTCCATTCTTCGGCCTGGGCCGTGGAGGCCAGCAAAACCGTCAAACCACACAGCACAGCCATACGATGCAGCGAACCCATAACCTTATTCCTTATTGTTGAAGTTCCGTTCGTTGAACACATCACGCGGCCGTCATTTGCTCCCACCAGCCCAGCAACTTGATCGCTTCGCCGCTGCTGCTTCCGCAGACTTCGACATCGGCTTCAAATGCCGAGCACACCACAGGGCGTTCCGGCTTGCCGAAAATGCTGCACAGGTTATCGGCAGACAGCTGTACGCAACGCTCACCGGCGGCTTTGCCATTGGGCATGCCGGGAATCGGCGAACTGATGGAAGGGGCAATGCAACAGGCGCCACAGCCTTCACGGCATCTCATGACGACAAGCTCCTCGCGACGGGTAAAGGGACGTGGCACAGAGTAACGGCTAAAACGACTGTTTAAAATTACCTGCGCCCAGGTTTTTTCGCTCAAACGAACGTGACTGACCAGTCTCCGACAAAGCGTCTGGTCCGCGGGTCACGAATGGGAGGGGTTTACTGCTTGAACTCGAAGTCCAGTGCCGCGCCTTCAACTTCCCGACGCTCTTCATTGCGCAGTTGCAACTGCATTTCGTTGCTGAGCAGACGACCGTTGATCTGGAACGGGCTGCTCTTGTCACCGAACATTTGTGGCAACAGCGCATCGCGTCGAGGCAACGTTACCGTGCCGACCGGCTTCAGTTCTTCGACCATGTCCTTGGGCAAGCTCAAGTCGAGATTTGCCGAAGGGAGTTTGGTTTTCACGACTTCGCTGGCCGGTTTCGACTTGGAAGCAATGGGGGAGCGTTTTTTGACCGCTGCGGCCTTCTTTTTGGCCGGCGCTGTTTTTTTGACCGGCGCCGCTTTTTTCGCGGGTGTGCTGGCTGTCGGTTTTTCCTGAACGGAAGCCGCCATGACCCCTTCCGGGTGACAGGTCATTAGCAGGCAGATCAACAACCAGGCGGCAGGAAAAATCGGCTTCATGGACCCAACAGCGTGAACGGCAGAAGGCTATATGCTCGCCTGTTGGAGACGACAAGACAAGCGGACAGTTCAGAACTGCCCAGCCGCTCAAAAACCGCTCGCCGTCTCCTGACAAAGTTGCGTCGCCAGCAACCCCAACGTCATCAATGCACGCTCGGCCTCGCGGTTCCAGGGGATGCCACAGTTCAGGCGAATGCAGTGATTGAACTGCTCGGTATTACTGAAAATCAGCCCCGGCGCAATGCTGATGCCCTGCTGCAATGCACGCACATGCAGTTCCTGCGTATTCACCCGCCCCGGCAGGCTGACCCACAGAATGAAGCCGCCGGTGGGCCGGGTCATTTGCGTGCCTTCCGGGAAGTACTGCTGAACCGCCAGTTGAAAAGCGCTGAGGTTCTTGCGGTACTCCTGACGGATATAACGCAAATGCCGGTCGTAACCGCCGTTTTCCAGGTAGGCCGCAATGCCCATTTGCGTGACGCTGCAGGCCGAATGGGTGCTGAAGGTCTGCAAGCGCTGGATTTCCTGCTGGTACTTGCCGGCAATCATCCAGCCGATCCGCACTCCGGGCGACAGGGTCTTGGAGAAACTGGAGCAGTAAATCACCCGATCCAGCCGGTCATAGGCCTTGAGCGATTTGGTGCGGCCCTGCTCGAACATCAGCTCGCCATAAATATCGTCTTCGACGATCTGGATATCGAAATCCGAAGCCAGGCGCAGCAACTGTTTCTGCCGCTCTTCGGGCATGGTGCCGCCCAAAGGATTACTCAAGCGCGTGGTCAGCACCAGCGCCTTGATCGACCACTGATTGGCCGCCAGTTGCAGCGCTTCGAGGCTCATGCCGGTAGCCGGATCACTGGGGATCTCGATGACCTTCAGCCCCAGCAGGTCGGCCAGTTGCAGCAAACCGTAATAGGTTGGCGACTCGGCCGCAATCAGATCGCCCGGCCGGGTCAATACGCGCAGAGACATCTGCAACGCATCAACGCAGCCGTGGGTGATCACCACTTCCGACGGGTCGACCACCACGCCGGCATCGCGCATGCGGATCGCCACTTGTCGACGCAAAGGCTCGAAGCCGGGGCTGAACATGTAGCTGAACGCCCGCGGGCTATGGAAACGGGTGACTTTGGCCAGTTGCTGATGCAGGGCTCGCACCGGCAGATAGTCGACGCTCGGTACGGCGGCGCCCAACGGAAAGACACCTTCGCGGCGGGATTCGACCAGGACTTGCTGAATGATGCTGCTGCGTGTGACAAGGCCAGGTCGCTCGACCCGGGCGATGTCCGGGGTTGGCGCCGTGAGCGCGGGCGTCTGGTGCACGTAGTAACCGGATTGCGGCCGGGCGCGAATCAGCCCCTGATCTTCAAGATTGGCGTAGGCCTGCAACACCGTTGCATGGCTGACGTTGAGCTGCGAGCTCATCTTGCGCACTGAAGGCACGCGCTCCCCGGGTTGATAGACGCCGCGGCGGATGTCTTCGGCCAGTTGCTGAGCAATTCGTTGATAGAGCAAGAGATTGGTCATGACGCAGCACTCGATTTCACGGGCATTTTATTCTTGTGTGAAACAATACCGGAACAGTTTTGAAGTGTACTGGGACAGTTGCCACAATAGTCGACCGTACAGTGCATTGTCAGCAAAAACTGTACTGTTTTATGGAGAGTGTTGCGCTGATTAGCAGGCACAAAAAAACCCGGCACTGCTGACAGGCCGGGTTTTCCAGTAACGCAGCCCTTAGCGGGCGGCGCCGAGCTGGCCTTTTTCGTCGGAGAACACAATTTCCACCCGACGGTTCTGTGCACGACCGCGCTCGGAAGCGTTCACGTCCACCGGGTATTCATCGCCATAGCCTTCAACCTGGATGCGTTTGTCGTCAATGCCCAGGTCCATCAGCACGTCAGCCACCGATTGCGCACGGTCGCGGGACAGCTTGAGGTTTTCCTGTTTACCGCCAGTGCTGTCGGTATAGCCTTCGATCCGCACCACGCGCTTGGGGTTGAGCTGCAAGAACTGGACGATCTTCAGCACCACGCGGTTTGCCGAGCTTTTCAGCTCTGCTTCACCGGTATCGAACAGCACATCGCCCAGGGTCATTACCAGACCACGGTCGGTTTGGGTAGTCGCCAACGCCACAATCTGCTCTTCGAGCCACTTGCCCTGTTGCTGCACGCTGAGCAACTTGGACTCACGCAGGGCCAACTGCAGGCGCTGACGCTCGAGTTCGAGCTTCGCAGCGCGTTCCTCGTTGAGCACTTGATTGGTGTGCTCCCGGGCGATTTCGCTGTAGCGCCGGCTCAGGTAGGCGTAATGCACAACGTCCGAACCGCTGCCCCAGTAGGTGGACAGACGATCGGCTCGGGCCAGCGACTCGCCGGCACGGATCACGTCTTTGGGCGCAATGCGCAGCACGTTGGAGTCTTCCTTGACCTTCTGAAAGTCGGTGCCGGCCTGCTGGATTGCGGCTTCGCTGTGTTGACCGGCGCAACCATAAAGGCTGGCGCAACCGGCCAGAATCAAACCGCCGAGTGCTTTGGTTTTCAGGCTCATTGGGCATCTCCCAGCTGCTTGCGCAGGCGAGTGATGCGGGTATTGAGCACGTTCAACTGCTCCTCGCTCTTGAGGGTCAGAACCCGGGCCTCGGCCAGACGCGCGTCCAGCTCGGCCTGCTCAGCCCGCATGCGCGCATTCTTGAAGGACTGGTCGGCCATGTTGCCCTTGGCACGCTTGAACTTGTCTTCAGCCAGTTTCAGCTCCGGCACTTCGTCGGCGGTAGCACCCACGGCCTTGGCTTGTTCGAGGGCCCGCTCGGTCAGGCGTATTTGTTCATTCGGCGCCGGATCGGCTGCACAACCCGCCAGAGCCAGAACGGCCAGGGCAGCGAAAAGAGGTCGAATACTCACTAAGAATCCCTACTGTTTTGGGGTACTGACAGGTTGTGGCTGCGGTTGTGAGAGTTGCGCTTTCCAACGCTCGATATTGCGCAGCAGCGCAGCTTCTGTCAGTCCGGACGCGGGCAATTCTGTCATCTTTTTGGCCAGCTGTCCGCGCAACCAAGGATCGTTGCAGGCGGAGTTATGGGAAACCGCGAGATACAGGCCGGGTTTGTCGATGGGGTGTGGGTGGGCCATCAAGTCATTGGCCATCCCCAGCGTTTGCACCAGAGCCATGCCCGAGTAGCGTCCGGCGAGGACAAACTCTACCTCGTTCAGCAGCAATTTCTGAAAGGCCTGGGTCAGATTGGGCGTGCGCAACAGGGTCAATTGCTGCTCGGAAAAAGTACCAAATGATGGGGTTACCCGAGCCTTTTCCGACAAGGCGCCGGGATGACCGCGAAGGTCCTGCGCTTCGTTGTAGACCAGTAATGAATCATTGCGGGTCCAGACCAGGTAATCGTTTTCCAGCAGCGGTGGATGGATGTAATCCAGATTTTCCAACTCACTGACCGTCAACGGCACATCGGCCAGCATGTCCATGCGCCCGCTGCGCACTTCGTCCAGGGCCTGGGAGCGTTTGCCGGCGTAAAGCAGCTCGACCTTGATGCCCAACTCCCCCGCCACTTGCTGCAACAGGTCAGCGCTGGCGCCAATCAGATGCTTGGGGTTTTGCGGGTCTTGCCACAGGTACGGCGGCGCGTCCGGACTGCCGGTCACCACCAGGCGCTCGCATTTGCCCGCGGCTATGGACAGCCCTGGCAACAGCGTCAGCCCCAGCAGTAATGACCAGCCACACACGCGGCGTAAATCCATGGCGACACTCCCTACAACCCATAATTTTCGCCCGTAGGAGTTCCTACAGAAGAACAAAAAAAAGCCCGACCAAAAGGTCGGGCTCTTTATAAGTCAAGCCGCCGGATTAGACCAGCTTCTCGAACTCGGGGATGGCTTCGAACAGGTCTGCCACCAGGCCGTAATCGGCCACCTGGAAGATCGGCGCTTCTTCGTCCTTGTTGATCGCAACGATCACTTTGGAGTCTTTCATGCCGGCCAGGTGCTGGATCGCGCCGGAAATCCCGACGGCGATGTACAGCTGTGGAGCAACGATCTTGCCGGTCTGACCGACCTGCATGTCGTTGGGTACGAAACCTGCGTCGACCGCGGCGCGGGAAGCACCAACGGCAGCGCCCAGCTTGTCGGCCAGGGCGTACAGGTGTTTGAAGTTGTCGCCGTTCTGCATGCCGCGACCGCCGGAAACGACGATTTTGGCAGCGGTCAGTTCCGGACGATCGGACTTGGCCAGTTCTTCGCCGACGAAGCTCGAAGTGCCAGCGTCGTGAGCAGCCGCAACGGCTTCAACAGCCGCCGAACCACCTTCAGCAGCAACCGGGTCGAAACCGGTGGCACGCACGGTGATCACTTTGACCGCAGCGTTGGACTGTACGGTAGCAATGGCGTTACCGGCGTAGATCGGGCGCTTGAAGGTATCAGCGCTTTCAACCGAGATGATCTCGGAGATCTGGTCAACGTCCAGGGTCGCGGCAACGCGCGGCAGGATGTTTTTGCCGTTCGAAGTAGCGGCAGCCAGGATGTGGCTGTAGCCCTTGCCCAACTCTGCAACCAGCGGAGCAACGTTCTCCGGCAGTTGATGAGCGTAGGCGGCGTTATCCGCCAGCAGCACTTTCGCCACGCCAGCGATTTTCGCAGCGGCTTCAGCCACGGCGCCAGCGCCCTGACCGGCAACCAGAACGTGGATATCACCACCGATTTTGACGGCGGCAGCAACGGTGTTCAGCGTGGCCGGAGCCAGTACTTTGTTGTCGTGTTCTGCAATAACCAAGATAGTCATTTCTGGCTCCTTAACTCAAAGCACCTTCGCTTCGTTTTTCAGTTTCTCGACCAGTTCAGCCACCGACTTGACCTTGATACCCGCGCTGCGTGCAGCCGGCGCTTCGACTTTCAGGGTCTTGTTGGTGGAGGCGGTGGAAACGCCCAAAGCGTCCGGAGTCAGCACTTCGAGAGGCTTCTTCTTGGCTTTCATGATGTTTGGCAGAGACGCGTAGCGCGGCTCGTTCAAACGCAGGTCGGTGGTGACGATGGCCGGCAGTTTCAGGGAAACCGTCTGCGCGCCGCCGTCGATTTCGCGGGTCACGGCAACGCTGTCGCCCGACACTTCAACTTTCGATGCGAAGGTGCCCTGACCGTAGCCGCTCAATGCAGCGAGCATCTGGCCAGTCTGGTTGTTGTCGCTGTCGATGGCTTGTTTGCCGAGGATCACCAGCTGAGGCTGTTCCTTGTCGACAACAGCTTTCAACAACTTGGCAACCGCCAGGGAAGTCAGATCTTCAGCGGATTCGACGAGGATGGCGCGGTCGGCACCCAGAGCCAGCGCGGTGCGCAATTGCTCTTGAGCGGTGGACGGGCCGATGGAGACGACGACGATTTCAGTCGCCACGCCTTTCTCTTTCAGACGTACGGCTTCTTCCACTGCGATTTCGCAGAACGGGTTCATCGACATCTTGACGTTGGCGAGGTCGACGCCGGAATTGTCCGCCTTGACGCGAACCTTGACGTTGTAATCCACAACGCGTTTGACAGCTACAAGAACCTTCATGGATTCCTCGTTACTCTCCGGTGAAAAGAAAGTCGCCTAGGCGAACCTGGCGGTTGATGCTCATCGGCGCAAGGGCACCTCTAAAAACGCTGGCAGGTGTATCGGGTGAACTCTGCTCACGAGGCTGATAACCGTTCGTCAGTGGTGACCGACAAGTCATTCATTACCGTGGCGTGTAAACTGCGCGCGATACCTGCGCGGCGCTTCACCTTGTACTGCCATCGCCCTGTCTTTAGAGGTGCTCTTGAAACCTACATTCAGCCTACGGCGAGCGCAAAACCGACCGTATCTTGACCGGAACACCTATTCCGGTCAATACGGCAAAATGGCCAGTCATAAGCCGCGTGACTTTGATTTCTCTGGCTTTGAGCCGATTCAAACAAACGTTTGTATTGGACGCTAAGAGTGGTGTAGATATAATGCGCCACCCAAAGAGAAAGGTGGTTCATCGATTGTCCTCTGTGCCGCACCGTGGGGAATTCATGAATGCGACACCCAACCTCCAATTAGAAAAAAAACTGTTGAGCCTTGAGTAGGAGATAGCCTGTGGAACGCGAATACATGGAATTCGACGTGGTCATCGTCGGTGCCGGCCCCGCTGGCCTGTCCGCCGCCTGCCGTTTGAAGCAGAAGGCCGCCGAAGCCGGTAAGGAAATCAGCGTCTGCGTGGTCGAAAAAGGCTCCGAAGTCGGCGCTCACATCCTGTCCGGTGCCGTGTTCGAACCACGGGCCCTGAACGAACTGTTCCCGGACTGGAAAGAACTCGGCGCGCCGCTGAATACGCCAGTCACACGCGATGACATCTTCGTTCTGAAAAACGCCGACAGCGCGCAGAAGATTCCTGACTTCTTTGTGCCCAAGACCATGCACAACGAAGGCAACTACATCATCTCCCTGGGCAACCTGTGCCGCTGGCTGGCCCAGCAGGCCGAGAACCTGGGCGTGGAAATCTACCCGGGCTTCGCCGCCCAGGAAGCGCTGTTCGACGAGAATGGCGTGGTACGCGGGATCATCACTGGCGATCTGGGCGTTGACCGCGAAGGCAACCCGAAAGAAGGCCTGTACACCCCAGGCATGGAACTGCGCGCCAAGTACACGCTGTTCGCCGAAGGTTGCCGCGGCCATATCGGCAAGCAGCTGATCAAGCGCTTCAACCTCGACAGCGAAGCCGACGCCCAGCATTACGGCATCGGCCTGAAAGAAATCTGGGAAGTCGACCCGGCCAAGCACCAGCCAGGCCTGGTGGTCCACACCGCCGGTTGGCCGCTGGACATCATGGGCACCGAGAACACCGGCGGCTCGTTCCTCTATCACCTGGAAAACAATCAGGTGGTGGTCGGTCTGATCGTCGATCTTTCCTACAGCAACACCTTCCTGTCGCCGTTCGACGAGTTCCAGCGCCTCAAGCATCACCCGGTACTCAAGCAATACCTGGAAGGCGGCAAGCGCATCAGCTACGGCGCGCGTGCTATCTCCAAAGGCGGTCTGAACTCGCTGCCGAAAATGGTCTTCAAGGGCGGCGCGTTGATCGGTTGCGACCTCGGCACGTTGAACTTCGCCAAGATCAAAGGCAGTCACACCGCGATGAAGTCCGGCATGCTCGCCGCTGACGCCGTGGCCGATGCGCTGTTCGCCGATCTGGACGGCACGCAAGAGCTGACCACTTACGTCGACGCGTTCAAGAAGAGCTGGCTCTACGACGAACTGTTCGCCAGCCGCAACTTCGGCCCGGCGATTCACAAGTTCGGCGCCATCGTCGGCGGCGGTTTCAACTGGATCGACCAGAACATCTTCGGCGGCAAACTGCCGTTCACCCTGCACGACACCAAGCCGGATTACGCATGCCTGAAACTGGCGACCGACTGCAAGAAGATCGACTACCCGAAACCGGACGGCAAGCTCAGCTTCGACAAACTCAGCTCGGTGTTCATCTCCGGCACCAACCACGAAGAAGAGCAGCCGTGCCACCTGAAGCTGGCCGACGCGAGCATCCCGATCAGCAAGAACCTGCCGCTGTACGATGAACCTGCCCAGCGTTACTGCCCGGCCGGCGTGTACGAAGTGGTCACACAGGAAGACGGCGAGAAACGCTTTCAGATCAACGCCCAGAACTGCGTTCACTGCAAGACCTGCGACATCAAGGACCCTGCACAGAACATCACCTGGGTGGCGCCGGAAGGCTCTGGCGGCCCGACTTATCCGAACATGTAAGTTGAATCGCTGAACAACAAGGCTCCCGCAATGGGGGCCTTTTTGTTGCCCGCGAAGCGGTGCCTGACATCAAGCAGCCCGCTCATCCCCAGGATTACGCTCAAAGTAGCGCTTGTACTCACGGCTGAACTGCGACGTGCTCTGATACCCCACCCGATGCGCCACCTGGGCCACGCCCAAGCCTTCGCCTAGCAACAACTGCTGGGCCCTGAGCAAGCGCAAACGCTTCAAATATTGCACCGGCGACAACAACGTGCTGCGTTTGAAATGCTCATGAAACGTCGACGCGCTCATGTTGGCGCAACTGGCCAGGGTCTCGACGTTCAGCGGCTCGGTGTAATGCGCATGCAGATGACTCAGCGACGCCGCGATCCGCGCGAACTGCCCCTGCTGTTCCACCAACGCTCGCAACACATCGGCTTGCGGCCCGCGCAACGCCACGAACAACAATTCACGCAAGCGCGCCGGGCCCATGATCTGGCATTCCAGCGGATCGTGCAGGCAGCGCAACAACCGCTCCACGCAGCCGCGCATGGCATCGTCGAGCACCGCCGAGGTCATGGACTCGGGCGTCTGTGCGGGAACAGTGCGCCCCGGCGCCAGCCCCATGGCCAATACCAACTCACTGAGCAACACCCGGTCAATGGCGATGGAAACGCCCAGCATCGGGCCATCCGGAGCCGAAAACGTCTCGCATTCGAAGGGCACCGGCAACGCCTGGATCAGGTAATGCCCGGCACCGTACTCCAGAGTACGCGGGCCCAGGTACGCCAACTTGCTGCCTTGAGCGATGATCACCAGGCTTGGCTCGTAGATTTGCGGGCCACGGGCGACATCACAACTGGCTCGCATAACCTGCACGCCCGGCAACGCAGTCTTAGCGAAACCATCGCGAATGGTTAGCGGCTGGATCAGCGAAACCAGCGTGGCATTGGCATCGAGATGACGGGTCAACAACATGAAGAGCTCTTCAAAAAAGTCGCGAAAAAGGGATGAAAGCATCATCGCAGGTCTGAACGCCAATGCGACCAATCAACGCTGCATGCCGGAGGATTAGGCATGACACCCGGAGGAATCGCCATGGCCGGTAACCCGTGGGGTGCCCAGAATGGCTCGCCTCACCTGTCACTGCTTTTGCGAGGTTCACCATGTACACCGCCATCGGATACGCCGCTCAGTCAGCCACCACTCCCCTCGCCCCGATGAAATTCGAACGCCGCAGCCCCCGGGCCGACGATGTGGCGATCGAGATTCTCTACTGCGGCGTCTGCCATTCCGACATCCACCAGGCACGCAACGAGTGGGGCATTGCGGTTTACCCGCTGATGCCCGGCCACGAGATCGTCGGTAAAGTGACCGCCGTCGGTGCGAATGTGACCCAACACAAGGTCGGCGACCTGGTCGGCGTCGGCTGCATGGTCGACTCGTGCCGTCACTGCGAAGCCTGCCAGGCGGATCTGGAGCAATACTGCCTCGAAGGTCCGACCATGACGTATGCCACCCCGGACCGGGTCGATGGCAGCAACACCATGGGCGGTTACTCCGACAGCATCGTGGTCAGCGAGCACTTTGTCGTGCGTATTCCGGAGAAACTCGACCTGGCCAGCGCCGCGCCGATTCTGTGCGCCGGCATCACCACCTACTCGCCGCTCAAGCACTACGGCGTCAAGGCCGGCGACAAGGTCGGGGTTCTCGGCATGGGTGGCCTCGGTCACATGGGGATCAAGTTCGCCAAGGCGATGGGCGCTGAAGTGACATTGTTCACCCGCTCGGCGAGCAAGGCTGAAGAAGGTCGTCGTCAAGGCGCGGACCACGTGATCGTGTCCACCGACGCAGAACAGATGAAAGCCGCCGCAGGATATTTCGACTTCCTGCTGGACACCATTCCGGTGCAACACGACCTCAATCCCTACCTCGATACGTTGCGTTTCGACGGCGTACACATTCTGGTGGGCTTGATCGAACCGATTGATCCACCGGTCCACGCTGCCAAACTGGTATTGGGTCGTCGCGTGCTGGCCGGCTCGCTGATCGGCGGCATCGCCGAAACCCAGGAAGTGCTGGATTTCTGCGCCGAGCACGGCATCACCTGCGACATCGAAATGCTCGACATCCGCCAGATCAACGAGGCCTACACCCGCATGATTGCCGGTGACGTGAAGTACCGCTTCGTGATCGATATGGCGACGCTGAAAGTCTGATCAGACCCGCTCGACTTATACCTTCAAGCCGAGCTCCGCCGACAGCCGGGCTGTGACCCCTTTGATCAGGGGAATCAGCTCGGCCATTTTTTCCAATGGCATGTACGGCACGGTGCTGGCGATGCTGATACCGGCAACGATGCGCTTGCTGGCATCGCGAATTGGCGCCGCCACGCAGCGGATCGACGGTTCGTTGTCTTCCAGGTCGAAGGCATAACCGCCAGCCACGTACTCGATCATGCGCTGCTGAAACTGCTCCCAGGATTGCTCCGGGTGCTGCGGCCAGAACTGATTTTTCCCACCCACCGGCAAGCTGATTTCATACAGCCGTTGCCATTCTTCCTGTGTGTCGTCGAGCATCAGCGCCTTGCCGATCCCGGTACGCGCCAACGGCATGCGATGACCGACCCGCGAGCGCATTTCCGGACCATTGCGCCCCGGATTCTTGAGCAGGTACAGCACCTCGTCGCCCTCGCGAATCGCCAGGTGAATGGTGTCGCCGGTCGACGCCGACAATTCATCCAGATACGGCCCGGCCAGCGTCACCAGCGGCAGCTCTTCACGTGCCTGGAAACCCAGCTCGATCAGTTTCGGCCCCAGCAGATAACCAACTTGCGGCACCACCCGCAAATAACGCTCGTCCACCAGGCAACTGGCCAGACGATGAGTGGTGCTGCGTGTGGTGCCGATCAGCCGGGCGATTTCCTTGAGATCGCGGGCGCCACTGGCCACGGCCTGAACCACACCCAAACCACGAAGCAGTGTCTGGGTGCCAGTCGGCGCGGCGTCCTTGGCGATTTTTGGGGCGTCTTCCTGCATATCCAGCCTTTACCGTTGAGCGAGTGAACGGGCGGCATTATGGTCGCCCGAAGGCTGCGACTACAACTTGATACGCTCGACCTTGCCCACCAGCATCACGTAGGAAAGCGCGCCCAACAACGCCAGAACCGAGATATAGGTGATCGCCGGAGCAAACGAATCACCAGAGGCAAGGAAACCGATGACGATCGGCGTGGTAATCGCCGCCAGGTTGCCGATGAAATTGAACACCCCACCGGTCAATCCAAGCAAGCGCGCCGGGGCCAGGGTCGACACCAGCGACCAGGTAATCGAAGCCAGGCCGTTGCCGAAGAAGGCCAACGCGAGGAACGCAATCACCAGCGGCGTCGACTCGACGAAGTTGGCGCCGATGATCGAGGTGGAAATCAGCAGGCCGCCAATGATCGGCAACTTGCGGGCGAAGCCCACCGTGTAGCCGCGACGGATCAGAAAGTCCGAGAAAAACCCCGAGCACAGCACACCGACGAAAGCCGCCAGAAACGGTAGCGACGCCAGCAAGCCAGACTTGATGAAGTCCATGCCACGATATTTCACCAGGTAGGTCGGGAACCACGTCAGAAAAAACCACAACGTCGAATTGAGGCAGAATTGACCGAGGTAGATGCCCCACAACTTGCGCTTGCTCAGGACAATCCCAAGGTCGACCCAGCTGAACTTCGCCTTGGCTTTCGCGGATTCAGCCTGGATATCCACCAGCCCGCCGCCTTCGCGGATCAGCTCGATTTCCGCATCATTGGCGCCCTTGAAGTCCCGTGGTTCGCGATACACCGCGTACCAGATCACCGCCCAGATAATGCCCACCACGCCGGTGCTGACAAACACCATGTGCCAGCCATATTGGTGTTGCAGCCAGGCGAGTACCGGCGTGAGAAACGCCAGGCCGACGAACTGCCCGGAGGTGTAGAAACCAATGGCCGTGGCGCGTTCGCGCTCGGGGAACCAGGTCGTCACCACGCGGCTGTTGATCGGATACGCCGGCGCTTCCAGGGCACCGACGGCCATGCGCAGTACGAACAGCGCGATGAAACTGGCAGCGAAGCCGAGCATTACCGTGGCAATCGACCACAGCAGCAATGCGACGCTATACAGGATGCGCGGCGGCACCCGGTCCACCAGCCAGCCGCCGGGGATCTGCATGGCGGCGTAGGTCCAGCCGAAGGCGGAAAAGATCAACCCGACATGGATCGGATCGATGCCCAGATCGCTGGTCAGCGCCGGGGCGGCAATGGACAGGTTGCTGCGGTCCAGGTAGTTGATTACCACGGTGATGAACAACAGGACCATGATGAAAAACCGCTTGCGGCTCGGCGTCACCAACGACGCCTGCCCGGTGAGGGTTTGCGGTTGCATGGGGGGTGCCTCTTCTTATGTTTATTGAGGTCAATTTGAAGACTTGTTGATCGTTCCCACGCTCTGCGTGGGAATGCAGCCAGGGACGCTCTGCGTCCCAAGAGCGGACGCAGAGCGTCCGGTGAGGCATTCCCACGCAGAGCGTGGGAACGATCACCGCGTGAGTATCACCACTCGGCAAAGCTGCCATCGGCATGGCGCCAGATCGGGTTGCGCCAGCGATGGCCGACAGCGGCGCGTTCGATCACGTATTCCTCGTTGATCTCGATGCCCAGGCCCGGGCCGTTGGGGATTTTCACGAAGCCCTTGTCGTAGTCGAACACCCGCGGATCTTTCACATAATCGAGCAGGTCATTGCTCTCGTTGTAATGGATGCCCAGGCTCTGTTCCTGGATGAACGCGTTGTAGCAAACAGCGTCCAGTTGCAGGCACGCGGCCAGGGCAATCGGGCCCAACGGGCAATGCAGCGCCAATGCCACGTCGTAGGCTTCGGCCATGTTGGCGATCTTGCGGGTTTCGGTGATGCCGCCCGCGTGGGAGGCATCCGGCTGGATGATGTCGACGTAGCCTTCGCTGAGCACCCGCTTAAAGTCCCAACGCGAGAACAACCGCTCGCCGAGTGCAATCGGCGTGCTGGTGAGCGGCGCCAGTTCTTTCAGCGCTTCGTAATTTTCGCTGAGCACCGGCTCTTCGATGAACATCAGTTTGTACGGGTCGAGTTCCTTCATCAGCACCTTGGCCATGGGCTTGTGCACCCGACCATGGAAGTCCACACCGATGCCGACATTCGGGCCGACCGCATCGCGTACGGCGGCGACGTTGGCCAAGGCCAAGTCGACCTTCTCGAAGGAATCAAGGAATTGCAGTTCTTCGGTGCCGTTCATTTTCACCGCGGTGAAACCACGGCTGACCGCTTCTTTCGCGGCGCGAGCGGTGTCCGCCGGGCGATCACCACCGATCCACGAATAAACGCGAATCTTGTCCCGCACCTGACCACCCAGCAGATCGCTGACCGACACACCCAGCGCCTTGCCCTTGATGTCCCACAACGCCTGATCGATGCCGGCCAGGGCGCTCATGTGGATCGCGCCGCCACGGTAGAAGCCGCCACGGTAGAGCACGGTCCAGATGTCTTCGATATTGCGTGGGTCTTTGCCGATCAGGTAGTCGGACAATTCCTCAACCGCAGCAGCGACGGTGTGCGCGCGGCCTTCGACCACGGGCTCTCCCCAACCGGTCACGCCCTCGTCGGTTTCGACCTTGAGGAAGCACCAGCGCGGCGGAACGATGAAGGTAGTGAGTTTGGTGATTTTCATCTCTATTGTCTCTCTTGTAGATGCAGCGCTCACAGCGCCAAAAAGTCTTAACGCAATGCATTCCATGCAGCGACGTACGCCTTGGCGTTTACTGCCACTTGCTCAGGTGTCATGCCCGGCTTGAACAACCCGGAACCGAGGCCGAAACCTTTGACGCCGGCCTCGACAAACACCTGCATGTTGTCCGGCGTAATCCCACCCACCGGCACCAGCACCGTCCCTGCCGGCAACACCGCCAGCCAGGCTTTCACAACGGCGGGGCCCATCTGTTCGGCCGGGAACATCTTCAGCACATCCGCCCCTTCGGCCAATGCAGCAAAGGCTTCGGTCGGCGTTGCCACGCCCGGCGACAGCAACAGCCCCGCCGCCTTCGCCGCGCGCAACACTTTGGCATCGCTGTGGGGCATGACGATCACCTGGCCGCCCGCCGCTTTCACCTGCTCGACCTGTTCCGGCGTCAACACCGTGCCCGCACCGATCAGGCAATCGGCGGGTAACGTACTGCGCAGGATGCGGATACTTTCGTACGGCTCGGGGGAATTAAGTGGCACCTCGATGACGCGAAATCCGGCTGAATACAGGACTTCGCCGACGGCTGCCGCCTCTTGCGGACGCAGGCCACGCAGAATCGCGATCAGACCGTTTTGTGCCAGTGCTTGCTTGAGCATGTCAGACCTCCAGTCAGGTTTAACGGGATGGGTTTGCAGTGATCAGTCCGGCGGCGACCGCCAACTGCCACAAGCCGCGTTCGGTGGCCTGCTCGGCCAGGGTCACCCGGGTAAAACCGCAGGCGTCGAGCGCCCGGCTGTAGCGAGCGCAGAGTTGAGCGTTGCCGATGAGGACGATCGAGGGCAGGTGCACGCTGTTGCGCCGACGCCGCTGAACATTGGCCAGGGCCGACAGTTCATGGCCGATCAACAGGCCGGACAGATAGTCCGGCTGAGCGGTGGCGCTGAGTTCGCCGGTCAGCCCCAGGCTGCGGGCACTGAACAGCGTCGACAGCGGTCCGATCTCGCCATCCGCCGACAGCGCCACTTGCACGCCACGGTCAAACGCCTCGCCATCAAAAGACCCGCCGCGCTGCTGTGTGCGCCCGAGAATGCTGTGTTCGCTGAGCACGGCGAAGACTTCGCCGGTCATGAAGGTATCGAAATGCACGATGCAGCGGTCGGCCACTTGCACCCATTTCGAATGGCTGCCCGGCAGGCCGATCAACAGATCGTTGCCCGCCCCGCTCGGCAGACTCTGCAACACGCCGAGGACTTGGGTTTCCTCGCCGCGCATCACGTTCGGCAAACGCGAACGCTGAATCACGCCCGGCACGATGTGCACATCGACACCGCGAAGACTACGAACGGTTTGTAGGGAAGTTCCGAGATTGGCGACGTTCGCCGGCGTGTCGCAGTAGGCCGCTTCGCGCCAGCCCTGAGCACTGCCGACCATGCCGCAAGCAATCACCGGCAAATCGGGCTGCGCGTCGAGCCAGTCACCGCACGCCTCATCGAAGGCCAATTCAAAACCGTCGGCACATTCCTGGCCGGCGATGATTCGCGGCGTCTTGGGCAGCTGCATGATCCCGGACGACAGCGAGCGCTGTTCCAGCACCTGGCCACCGAAGCCGAGTTTGTAAGCACGTAATGAGGTTGTCCCCCAATCGAGCGCGATCAATTGCGCCAGCATCGCTTCACCTGTTTTGTTTTTTGGCAGTGAGTGAGCTGGACTATAGACCTGGATGCAGAGAAATCTCAATATATAAATATCACTCCCACATTATGGGATTTACAAATATAGCTAGATTTTCTTCGCCAAAGCTCTGCAACTCGGCCTCACCCACCGCGTGAGTTAGACCGCCGAGATTGCTGATTTCAGTCAGGGGTATACGTACTGGAAATCGGCCTTCGATGAAGGGAAGACCGGGATTTTCAAGAGTCTGATGAGCGGTAACTGGGAAGCAACGGAGTGATAAGGCCGCTTGCCCTTTTAAAACAGCGAGCCTTATTGGCAGGGAGTTTTCTACTTTTACTTTTTAGTGGCAGCCTTCAACAACTCTCCGACTGGTACATACATGAGGTTTGAGAAATACGTCTTGTATGTGGTGGTATGAACTCTAAACACACAAGAAATATAATCACGCCCTCTCAACAACGGGACTAATGCTTCACCCTGCAAATACTTCTCCCCTCCCTTACCACTTTCAGACTCACTGAAAATAACGTCAGCCTTATAGATTTCTTGTGGACTGTCCACAACCCTTTCTACAAAGCCAAAACCGGAACGTCTAATGTGATGCGCTTGAGAGAAATCCATGTCATCTTCCAACGAACATACAAGCCCTTCACCAATTCGTGACTTGAACAATCCGAGAATCGCCACATCAGACGTAAAATAAACTTGATAGATACCTGTTTCTCGAAGCTGTTCAACTTTTGAATAATGGAGCGTAGCGATAGGTTTTCCATGATTTAAAGAACAGGCCGAGCACATTAAAATTACAAAAAAAAGACAGAGCTTACGCATACAGATATCACTCCCTGAAATAGCTTAAAATAGACTCATTGAATATCTGACGAGCCGACTTTCCGGTTGGCAATACTTGCATAAACATCAGGTTGGCATCCGCATGGTTGATATCGACCCTGCCCATGACATTCGGACCTTGCGTGACTTCCCATTGCTCACCAAAGTCTGCCACCAGATCCGAAAAATTCCAGTTGACAGCAACTGCTCGAATATTCACCCGGTATTCGGCTTTCGGCTTTGGCTCTCGCCTGTAAATGTTTGATATACCGTAAACAACTTTACCCTCACCGACAGGATCTAAAGTCATCAACATCTTTACTTTAAACCCCCTATCGGTCAAAACACTAGATAAATGAGCACCATTCCATCCACCGAGACTATGGCCCACAATGTAAACCGCTGTGGAGCAATTGGGTATTCGACTGATTACATTCTTTTCTAAGTCTTCATCACTAATAAATGCATTATAGCTGAGAGCCCACGAAGGACAGCGATTAAATATATTCAACTTTTTTGCATCTGCAATAGCTATATCACGAACATAACCAATGTTATTATTCGGACCAGTAAGATAATAGCTTTCTTGATCCCCCGCGCCACCTATAAAAAATATAACCAAATCTCGCAAGCCAACAGAAACCTGCTTGACAGACTGATCTGTCTTGCACGTAAGCGTATGAGTTTTGACCTCTCTTTTTGCCAAGGGTGTTTCTACCGTCGCGTTTTCACCGGCCATCCTTGGTCACTCCACAAACAATTTAATGGTTTCAGCCAAATGCGAACTGACGGTATGGGTAAACCCGGACGCATCCGTGATGCCATGCTCTTCGCTGCCGTCCCCACGCTGAATGGTGTAGGGGTGATAGGGAACCGGCTCTCCAGTTGCCTCATTGACCACTTGCAACCTGTCCGTGAAGTGCACCGGCATCGGCAGCAATCCACTAAATGCAGCGCCTCCTCCACTTTGCCCAATAATCACAGTTCCGGAGCCACCAACCACCACGTTGCCGTGACCACCAGTACTATCGAGCGTTGCAGCGTTGAGGCCATTGATAAATACCGTGCTGGAGACGGCGCCGGTGATCGGGCTGCCGCAGGCGGATTTATCGGTCATGCGTGCAGCGGCGAGGCCGTCGAAGAACACATCCGGGGAACCGGACACGATCGGGTTGGTGCCATGGCCCGGCAACGGGCACGCGGTCGGGTCGGTGACGCGCGCAGCGGGTTTCCACTCAAGTCAAAGCTCCTTGCTTCTGAGATTCAGGGTGAGGCTGATAGACATCAATTTCGGCCGCGGCGAAGCGCCAGCGGTTATCGACCGGGTCGAATAGCGCGTGACAATCGTCATGGCTGGAAGATGAAACGTTGTGAAGGGTTTGCCAGGCCTCGGCGACTTGCCATTCCAGATCCGCATCCGAGACGCTGTCGAAGTCGTTGAGCCAGGCGTTGTAGTCGCGCAAGCCGATCCGGTCATAGGATGTTTGCAGCAGGCTGGTCATCTGCGGGCCGAAGTCGATGTAATGCTCTGCGGTCCATTGACCGATGTCGGAATAGACGTACCAGCCCATGGGTAACAATGTGCCATTATTCAATAACGATTGATCCGCCAGGACAACGAAGCCACAGCAGACGTGTAGCGTCAGCCAGCCCTGATGATCCTGGATCAACTGATTTGGATCGAACGTGCGAAGCGGAACAACGCGGTACTCCTCAAGACCGCGACTACGCATCATCAACTCGGCATCCAGACGCGAGACGAACGCCCGGATCGCCTTACCGCCCGTGCGGTTGAGAGTGCAAAGGATGTCCACCGGCTGGCGATGGCGGTCGTCCGTGGAGCCAAGGTTTTTCACCAGGCCATACAAACGCATCGTCGCCCGAAGTCCGCTCATCGCCAGTCACTCATTGACGTAGCAAAGGCTCCACGGGCGTGGAGGAAGAGTGCCAAGGGCATTGCAAGTGTCGTCCGTGAGCGCGCAAAAGGCGCACAGAATGCCGGACTAGAGCGGTGTAGACAACCGATGCGTATCAGATCGCCATCAATCGATCAGCCGCCCTCGGCAAAATCCCTCAACACCGCCCCATCCATCCGATACCGCACCCACTCTTCCTGTGGCTGTGCGCCAAGGGATTTGTAGAATTCGATCGCCGGCTTGTTCCAGTCCAGCACGCTCCATTCGAAACGGCCGCAGTCATTGGCGCAGGCGATTTTCGCCAGGTGGCGCAGCAAGGTTTTACCGGCGCCGCCGCCCCGTTGTTCGGGCGTGATGTAGAGGTCTTCGAGGTACAGGCAATTGCTGCCCAACCAGGTGGAATAGCTGAAAAAGAACACCGCGAAGCCGATCGGCAGGCCATCGCGCAGGCAGATCAGGCCATGGGCGGTGGCGCCTTCGCTGAACAGGCTGCGCTCGATGTCGGCGACGCTGGCGATGACTTCGTGGCGGGCACGTTCGAAGTCGGCCAGTTCAGTGATGAACGCGAGGATTTGCGGAGCATCGCTGGGGGTTGCCGGGCGGATTTCGATCGTCATGAACGTGCCTTGTGAAAAGTTGAAAACGCCATACTAAGTCCGCGCGCGGCGCTCGTCACATGAGAAATGGTGGTGAGGGGCCTTTGTAGCTAATGTCGATGAGTTAAGAAGATTTCAGCTGCGACGCACTCCTTGTAGCAGCTGCCGAGCCTGCGAGGCTGCGTTCGGCAGCTGCTACAGGCATTAAGCCAAACTCCTTCGCCAAAGCGTTTCCCACAAAAGGACTTTTATGACCAACGCCACTTTCGCGCCGCTGCACACTCTGGCTTGTGAACTGCTGCCTCATGCACTGGAACCTGGCGAGGATGGCGCCCATGACCTGTCGCACTTGCAGCGGGTGTGGCACAACGTGCGCACGCTTCATGCCGAAGAAGGCGGCGATCTTGAGGTGCTGCTGGCAGCCGTGCTGTTGCACGATTGCGTGGCGGTGGAGAAAAACTCGCCGCTGCGCTCACAGGCCTCACGGCTGGCGGCACAGAAAGCGTCGACAGTTCTGATAGCCATGGATTGGCCTGGCGCAAAAACCACTGCGGTCGTCCACGCCATCGAAGCCCATAGCTTCAGCGCCAACATCACGCCCATCACCCTCGAAGCGAAAATCATCCAGGACGCCGACCGCCTCGATTCCCTTGGCATGCTCGGTGTGGCGCGTACTTTCTACATTGCCGGGCGCATGGGCAGTGCGTTGTATGACCCTTTGGACCCAGAGGCCAAAGAACGGGACTACGACGACAAGCGCTTTTGCCTCGATCATTTCCATACCAAGTTGCTGCACTTGGCGGACGGTTTCCAAACGACCACCGGTCAACGTCTGGCACAGATTCGCCACGAACGCCTGAAGGGTTTCATGGAGCTGTTCAAGGAAGAAATCGGTGTCGAATAATCAGCCAGGACGACACCACTCGTCGTTCATCAGGCACCAATTCAGGTCAGGAAGGACCAATATCGGGTAAGGACTCTAATCAACGGAGACCACACCATGATCACATCCCGACTGACCGCCCTCGCTCTCACCACATTGCTCGCCTCTGTCGCGTTCGCCGCGACCACCTCTTCCGGGACCGACCCGACCGATCCAGTCGAAAGGCCCAAATCTGCGGCCACCCACGGCATCGACAGCGGCCGGTCGCCTTCTCCGACGGCCACAGACCCACGGGTTTATCACGACGACGCGAGCCGTCAGGGCGGCATGACCCAGACACCCGACAACGCCGGAACCGGCGTCGGCTCGAAAACCACCACCGGTGGCTCGGGCTCCGAAGGCCGTAGTACTAGCCCATAAGTTCGCCGATGCGAGAGACATGCAATACCTGTCGATACTAACGAAGAGGTAACCATGAACGTCGATAAAAACCTGGAAAAAGAAGTCCTGACCCGCCTGCTGCACGCCCACCCAAGTGGCTTGGGCAAGGAGGTTCTGGACAATTACCGGGGGGAGAAAGTCGTGGCCAGCACCCTCGCCACTCTGCAGGAGCGCGGATTGATCCAGCACGGTCATGTGACCTGCAACGAAGCCGGCGAGCACTCGCTGAACCTGCCAATCAAACTCAGCGCCGCAGGGGTTGAAGCGGCGCGCAAGCTGGATATTTAACCGATAGGCGCTGCAACAGGTTGCGATCTTTGCCTGTGAGTGTTTGAAGAGCAAAGATCGCAGGCTTCGCCAGCCCCTACAACCAGGAGAAATTCCATGCCTCGTGGAAGCAAAGACAAATACACCGCCGAGCAAAAACGCAAGGCCGAACACATCGAAGAAAGCTACGAACACAAAGGCGTGTCGAAAGATGAAGCCGAAGCTCGCGCCTGGGCCACGGTGAACAAGCAGTCCGGTGGCGGTGAACGCGCTGGCGGCTCCGGGCGCAAGAAACCGGCCAGCGCCAAGTCTGCAGATCGCAAGGAATCATCCCGACGTGCAGTGGCCACCCGTGAAGGCAAGCCGCGCAACAGCAAGGCTTCGCGCGATACGCAAACGGTGGACAGCCTGATGAAAGAAGCCCGGGCGAAGAAGATTCCAGGGCGCTCGAGCATGCGCAAGCAGGAGTTGATCGAGGCGTTGCGCAAGGCCGGGTAAGGGTCCGGATTTGAGGTGAGCTTGCTCGCGAAAGCGGTGGATCAAGCGCCGAAAGTCTCGCGGATCAACGCATCCACCTCCACCGCCCCCGGCGAAGTCGCCGGCCCCCAGCGAGTGACCGCCAATGCCGCCGCCGCATTCGCCCGCCGCGCCGCTTCGGCCGCCGATAATCCGTGCGCCAACCCGGCGACAAAAACGCCCGCGTGAGCATCCCCTGCGCCATTGCTGTCCACCGCCTCGACCTTGAATCCCGGCACATGTTGGTGATCGCCACGCTGGCTGATCCAGCACCCTTGTGGCCCATCGCGAACCACCGTCAACACCTCGGAGGACAGATGATCCGCCAATCGATGCAATGCCTCGCCGATGTCCGTCGCCCCGGTAAACCGCAGCGCCTCGACACGGTTGCTGGTCCACAGATCGATGCGCGGTAACAAGGCCTTCATCAGTGGCGCGTCTGGCGAAGCCACCAACGGCCCCGGATCGAACACCACCTTGACCCCGTCCGGCAAATCCAGCACCCAATCCACCAGCGCCTGAGCCTTGCCGCCATGCAGCAGGCTATAGCCGCTGACATAGACAAAATCGCCCGCCTCGGCCGGCACACTCGCCAGGTCTTCGGCGGTCAATTCGCCTTCGGCACCGATGCAGGAAATGAACGTGCGCTCGGCCGAGGCTTCGGTCAGCGCGACGCACAGCCCGGTGTCGCGCTCGGTGCTCTGATCGATGCCGATCCGAATGCCTTCAGCCGTCATCGCCTCTCGGGCCATGTCGCCGAAACGGCCCTTGCCGTGGCCGCCGAGGTAGACCACCGGCAAGCCGTTTCGCCGGGCCGCGGCCATCACATTGAAGCCACCGCCAGCCTCGAAACGGGCGGATTGCGCCAACACGTCACCGCCCGATTGAGGCAATTTATCCACGGCCATGACCAGGTCGATCATGACCTGGCCGGTGTGTAGCATTTTAGGCATGAGCCGGCTCGATCAACGCAGTGCGGCGATCCTTGGCACCGCCGAGTACCCAGTAAATGCCGCCGGCCACCAGGAACGTCACAATCCAGCCCAGGCCGTTGTGGCCCAGCCAGGAGTCGGACAAAAAGCCGCGGAACCAGACATCTTGCTCGGTGGTGCCAATGGTGGTGAAGCTGAAACCCAGCACAATCGCCAACGCCCATGCACCGAAGGCGCGCCACTCGACGCCGCCGCGATACCAGTAGGCGCTGCTCGGGCTGACGTCCAGCAGGTCCTTGGGGCTGTAGTAATGCCGATGAATCAGGTCGACCACGAAGATCCCGACCCACGCCGTGATCGGCACGGCCAGCAAGGAAATGAAGGTGATGAACGGGCCGTAAAAGCTCTCGGCGATCAGCATGAAGTAGATCGAACCGGCGAAAATCGCAATGATATCTAGCACCACCGCATACACGCGCTTGACCTTCAGGCCGAGGGTCAGCGTGGTCAAACCGGCGGAGTACACCGACAGGTTGTTCGACAGCAGCAGCCCGCCGAACGCGGTAATCAGGTACGGCACGGCCATCCAGGTCGGCAGCATGTCGCGGATCGCGACGATCGGGTCAGTGGCCGAGGCCAGATCATGGTTGCCCACTGACAGCAGGCCGCCGAGGGTGATCAGCAGCACCAGCGGAATCCCCGCACCGAACGCCGCCGACGCCACCAGACGCACGGCTTTGACACTGCGGTGCTGGTAGCGCGACATGTCGGCACCGGCGTTGGCCCAACCGATCCCGGTGCCGGCGGCCATGGTGCCGATGCCGATGATCATTGCGCTCAGTGGCGCAGGCGTCGCATTGAACACGGCGCCCCAGTCGATGGTCGCGCAGAGGAAACCGCCGACCAGGATGTTCAACGCACCGAACACATAGGTCGCCCATCTCTGGATCACCAGCAACGTGGCGTGACCGAGGCCGGACACCGACAACGTCAGCAGCACAAAAATCGCGATGAACACCAGGGTCAGCAGCGGCGCGCTTTTGGCTTCCACCGGCGAGCCGAACAGGATTGAGCACAGCGATAGCAAGACGAACGCGGCGGTGGTGGTATTGACGGTTTCCCAACCCAGACGCGACATCAGCGAGACCAGGGTCGGGCCGATATTGCCGCGCACACCGAAGATAGCTCGCGACAACGTCAGGCTCGGTGCGCGACCACGGCGACCGGCGATGGAGATGATCCCGACCACTGCGAACGAACCGGCGGCACCGAGGATGGCGACGATGATCGCCTGCCAGATCGCCAGGCCGCGGAAGGCCACCAGCGTGGCGCCCAACGGCAAGCCGAGAATGGAAATGTTAGCCGCAAACCAGACCCAGAACAGTTGCTGCGGATGACCATTGCACTCCCCTTCCGGCACCGGCTCGATACCACGGGTTTCCAATTGCCCGGCACTTTGCCCGGTGTTCGATGAACTCATGAAAACTGCTCCTGTTGCCATTGTTGTGGTTGCGGGCAATTCGGAAGTCGACATAACTTTCCGGCGGTCCTGGCCATATCAGTGCGCTCCATTGCGGATGAAAAATTCAAATATGCGGTGGGCCTATCGCGGGCTTGCCCGCGATGGCTTCAGTACAGTCAACGCAAGGCCAACAGCCCCTGCACCAACGGTTCCAGCTGCAAATCATTTACCGCCTTAACCTGCTCGATCATCGCCACCGGCCAACTCTCAAGCCCCAGACAGGCCCCAAGCATGGCGCCGAGAATTGCCGCGATGGTGTCGGTATCACCGCCCAGGCTGGCAGCCATGCACAACGCTTCGAAAGCCGTCATCTGCCCGATAGCCACTTGCCGAGCCAGCGCAAACGACACCACCACCGACTCCTGCGAGGCCACCGACGTGCCGATCACGTCGTACAACAAGTCCGCCAGCAACGCCTTGTCGCTGTCGACGCTGATGCTCCACGCCCAACTGATACGCGAGGCGATACGTCCGCCAGCGACCCAGTGCCCATGATGTTCGGCTTGCTGAGCGATCTGCTGGCCGAGGTCCAATGCCTCGCCCAGGTCCATGCCGTTGATCCCGGCAGAAACCACCGCCGCCACCGCCGCCGCACTGGCAATTCCCAGCGTGGTGTTGTGGGTCACCTGACAGGCTTGCACCACGGCGCGGATGAAACGTTCGGGATCGGCAACGTCGGCCGCAATCCCCACCGGCGTGATGCGCATCGCCGCGCCATTGGTGGTGCCGTGGCGACCTGCCTCTTCCAGCGAGCGGCCGGCGAGGATCATCTCGATCGCGCGTTTGGTCGAGGGGCCGAGCAAATCCTGCGAGCCCTTGGTTTGCATCGCGGCTTCCCATTCGATCAAGCGCTGGGCCAGCACCGCCGGTTCGATCCAGCCCTCGCCTTGAATCAATAACTGACCGACCAGGATCGCCTGTTCGGTATCGTCAGTGATCGAGCCTTTGGGCATGTTTGCGGCGATTGGTTGATCCGGGCCAGCGTCTTGCAGATCGGTAATTTCGCCGAAGCGCGTCTTGATCTCGGCGCGGCTCAGGGATTGGGTGGGCATGCCCAGCGCATCGCCCAGGGCCAGTCCATAGAACGCGCCGAGGGCACGGTCGAGCGCGGTCATTTTGAAGTTCCAATTTGCAGGTGCAGACGAAAATGCACCGGATCGAGCAGGCTTTCGACCTGTTCCATGAAGCGGTTCTGACGGTCGTAAGTGGTGCGCAGGGCCTTGAGGAATACCGTACCCTCCGGGCGCCCGAGCAATTCGGCGTCTTCGGCATTCAAGGGTTCGGCGCCGATCCACTGATCCCCGTGGTCGCCGATATAGCCGTAGGCGGCCAACGTGATGGTCAGGGAGTCATCGATCAGACCGACTCGCGGCAGGCCTTCCAGGCCTCCGGTGGCGGGCATCAATGAACGCTCAAGGGACACCAGCGTGCCATCGGTGCCACGGCGGCGACGGTCGAGCGTGATGAACTGGTCGGTGCCGAAACGTGGTAGCAGGTCAGGACGGGTGACCGCCTCCAGCCGCAGCACTTCGGTATTGATCAGCGCCCCATTGTCGGCCAACGCCTGGGCCCAGCCGCTGCGCTGATCGAGCACCACACCGTCGAACGTGACGATGGACCCCACCCCGCTTTGCGAAGCGATGTACTGGCGCCGTTTCAGTTCGGCCAGGGCTTCACGCAACGTGCCACGGCTGACCTTGAATTCTTGAGCCAACCGATGTTCGCCCGGCAATAGAACGCCGTCCTCCATGAGGCCGTTTTCGATGCGCCGGACGAGCTCGTCGAGCGCCTGTTGTTTCTTGTCAATTCGTAGCGGTCTAATCATGTACACCTCGGGTGTACCGTCATAGCTGAAAGGGGTTGGGGCGAGCAAGGGATATTTTGTGAAAGTGGGTGAAGGATCCTCCAAATGATCGTTCCCATGCTCCGCGTGGGAATGCCTCAATGGACGCGGAGCGTCCCGGGCTGCATTCCCATGCAGAGCGTGGGAATGATCGGTGACACCCCGCTCCCACATGGAAAATCAGCGTTGTTTCAACCGATCAATCACAACCGCCAGCAACAGGATCGAACCGCGAATCACGTACTGATAAAACGTATCGATATTCTTCAGGTTCATCGCATTCTCGATGATCGCCAAAATCAGCACCCCGGCAATCACATGCCGAATCATCCCGATCCCGCCACTCAGCGATACCCCGCCGAGTACGCAGGCCGAGATCACCGTCAGCTCGAAACCCTGGCCAATCATTGGCTGACCGGACGTCATGCGCGACGCCAGAATCACCCCGGCCAACGCACCGATCACACCGTGCACGGCGAAGATGATGATCTTGGTCCGGTCAACGTTGACCCCGGCCAGCAACGCTGCTTCCTGGTTACCGCCGATGGCCATGGTGTTGCGCCCGTAGGTGGTGTAGTTCAGCAACCAGCCGAAAAACAGGAAGCAGACGATGGTGATCAAAATCGGCACCGGCACGCCGAACAACTGACCGTTGCCGAACACGAAGAACTGTTCCTGTGAAACGCCCACCGCTTTGCCGTTGGCAAAAATGTAAGCCAGGCCACGCACAATCTGCATGGTCGCCAGCGTAGTGATCAACGCATTGACCCGGAGCTTGGCGATCACGATGCCGTTGATCAGCCCGACGATCAGCCCCATCACCAGCGCCGCACTGACGCCGAGGAACACGCTGTCGGTGTCGCGCATCACCACCGCCGCGACCACGCCGGCGCAGGCAATCACCGAGCCCACCGACAAGTCGAAATGCCCGGACGCCAGGCAATACAACATGGTGCACGCGGCAATCCCGGTAGTAGAAATCGCCAGGCCCAGACCGCGCATGTTCAGCGGCGACAGGAAGTTGTCGATCAGCAAGGTGCAGAGCACGAAGATCCCGACGGCCGCCAGCAGCATCACCCAGTCATCGAGAAAGCGCCGCAGGTCCAGAGGTTTGCGCGGGGTTGGCAAAGCGTTGTTTTGGATGGTCATAGTCACCTCTCAGTTCGCCACGTCGGCGGCGCGTTGGCGTGGCAACGCCAGTTGCAGCAGGTTGGATTCATTGGCTTGTTCGCGGGTCAGTTCGCCGCGCATCGCGCCTTCGCAGAGCACCAGGATGCGGTCGGAAATGCCCATGACTTCCATCAGGTCGCTGGACACCACAATCACCGCGATGCCGCTGGCCGCCAGGTTATGGATGATCTGGTAGATCTCGGCTTTGGCCCCGATGTCGATGCCCCGGGTGGGCTCGTCGAGCAGCAGGACTTTCATCGGCATCGACAGCCAGCGACCGAGAATCGCCTTCTGCTGATTGCCGCCAGACAGGTACATGATTTTCTGCGCGGCGTTGGGCGTCTTCACCTTCAGCGCCTTGATCTGCTTGTCGGCGTTGCCCTTTTCCCACAGGCCGCGCAACAGGCAGCCGAACGTGGAATGAGCACCGCGTGCGCTGATGTTGATATTCTCGGCAACGCTCGCGAGCGGCAGGATGCCCTCCTTCTTGCGGTCCTCGGGACACAACAGAACCCCAGCCGCAATGGCATCGCGTGGCGAACGCAGTTTCAGTTCACGACCGCGCAACTCAAGGCGCCCGGCGGTATTGCGCGTCAGCCCGCTGAGCATCCGGAACAGTTCGGTGCGCCCCGCCCCGACCAGGCCGAACAGCCCGAGAATCTCGCCCTTGTGCACCTCGAAACTCACCGGTTCACGCAAGCCCGGCCCCAGTAATCTGTCGACCTTGAGCGCCACTGCGCCGCGCGGACGGCTGCGGTAATCGTAGATGTCCTGGATGTCGCGACCGACCATGCACGTCACCAACTGATCATGGGTCAGCGCGCTCATGTCCTCGAAGGTGCGCACGAAGCGACCGTCCTTGAACACCGTCACCGCGTTGCAGATACGGAACACTTCTTCCATACGATGGGAGACGTAAAGCACCACTTTGCCTTCGTCACGCAGGCGCCCGATGATCGCCATCAAACGATCGATTTCCCGTGCCGACAGGCTGCTGGTGGGTTCGTCGAATGCAATCACATGCGCGCCACGGGACAACGCCTTGGCGATTTCCACCAGTTGCCGCTGGCCGAGGGACAAGCGCCCGACTTTCTCTTGCGGGTCGATTTCATCGGCCAGGCCTTTGAGGCAGGCCAATGCCTGTTGCCGCAAAACGCCGCGATTGATCAGGCCGAAACTCGCCGGCAGATGGCCGAGAAACAGGTTCTCGGCGACGGTCATTTCCGGCACCAGGTGCAACTCCTGATGGATCACCGCGACCCCGCTGCCAATGCTGTCGGCGGTGGACTTGAAAACCCTCTTCTGCTCGCCGATTTGCAGATCGCCGCTGCTCGGCGCGTAAGCACCGCCAAGGATTTTCAGCAGCGTGGACTTACCGGCGCCGTTCTCGCCCATCAAGGCGTGAACCTGCCCCGGATGGGCGACGAAGCTGATGCCGTCCAGCGCCTTCACCCCGGGAAAGGTTTTGCCGATCCCGTTGAAGCGCAGGCTGCCGCCAATGCTCTGTTGATCTGTCTGTACTTGTGCGTGCATAAACCCACCTCATCACACCGGTCAGGCAACCCCGTCGCCAGGGCTGCCGATGAAATCAACCGCGCCTCAGTTCCACAGGCCGATCTTTTCCAGTTCCTGCTTGAAGTTGTCGCGCGTGATCAGCGTCACGTCGTCCATCGCGGTGTATTTAGGCGGTTCTTTGCCGGTGGTGACCCACTCGTACATCATGCTCGCGGTGTTGTAGCCCTCGATGTGCGGGCTCGGCAGCATCGAGCCGAAGAAGCCGCTGTTGGGTTTCTTCAGTTCGCCGATGGCATCGGTGCCGTTGATGCCGATGCCGATCACGTTGGCCGCGGCAAAACCGGCGCTTTCGGTGGCGCGCACGCCGCCCAGCACGGTGTTGTCGTTCATGCCGCCGATGATCAGGTTTTTCGCCGCACCCGGCAGCTTCACCAAGGCCGAGTTGGTGGCGTCCATGCTGCCCGGTACGTCGAGGGTTTTCAGCGCCGAGAAGAGGATGTGGTCTTTCGGCATCCCGGCGTCTTCCAGCGCTTTGACAGAACCGTCAGTGCGTTTCTTACCGGTATCGAGTTCGTTGTAGGTGTTGATCACCGCGTAGGTGTCTTTCCAGTCCCAGCCGCGTTTTTTCGCTTCGGCGGCCATGGCGGCGCCCTGCTTCTGGCCGACTTCGAAGGCGGCCATGCCGAGGTACGGCACGTCCTCCATGAACTTGCCGCCGGCATCGACGAAACGGTCATCGACAGCGATCACTTTCAAACCGTTGAGCTTGGCCTTGGCCATGATTGCCGGGCCGAGGGACACGTCCGGGGGGCAAATCACGAAGCCCTTGGCGCCGTTGGCCGCCAGGCTGTCGATGGCCGAGAGGGTTTTCTCGCCATCAGGCACGGCGATCTTGATGACGGTGAAGCCCTTGTCCTTGCCGGCTTTTTCGGCGAAGGCCCATTCGGTCTGGAACCAGGGCTCTTCCGCTTGCTTGACCAGAAAACCGATCTTCACTTCCTCGGCCGCCAGCAATGTACTGCTGAGGCTGACCGCGGTGACCGCCAAAGCGGCACAGCACAGGGAACGGATCCCACGACGACGTTTCATAAGCTGACTCCTTGTTATTTTTTTTGAGCGTTATTTGAAAGCCAATACAGCAGTCGAAGCATGCAGCCAATAGTCATATCGTATGATGATTGGATTTCAGACGTAGTTTCGCGCCTGAAACCCGAGTTATTCAGTCGTGGTACATGACCGAGCGCCCACCATCGATGGTGATGCATGAAGCGTTAATGAACGGCGCTTCATCGCTGGCCAGGAACACAGCGGTCATCGCCACTTCAATCGGCTGACCGATACGCCGCGGTGGATGCAGGTCAAAGGCCCGCTGACGTTCGGCATGGGGGTCGGCAAAACCGTTCCAGTAATCGACGTTCAGTTGGGTTTCGATGTAGCCCGGCGCGATGGCGTTGACGCGAATGCCTTTGGGCGCATATTCGATGCCCAAGGCGCGGGTCAGCCCGAGCAAGCCATGCTTGGCCACCGGGTACGGGAAGCAGCCGGGAATGATGTGAGTGGAATGGGTCGAGGCGATGTTGATGATGCTGCCGATGCCCTGCTCGATCATTTGCGGCAACACGGCTTTACAGCCATACCAGGCGCCGTCCAGGTCGATGGCGAAGCAGCGATGCCAGTCTTCTTCGGTCATTTCCAGCGGGTCGCGGAACACGTTGACCCCGGCGCAGTTGACCAGCACGTCGATCCGGCCGTGAAGTTCGATGGCCAATCTGGCCATGGCGTGCAGGTCTTGCTGGCGCGACACGTCGGCCTTGACCGCCACGACATCCGCGCCTTGGTCACGCCAATGCGCCGCGACTTTTTCGACTTTCTCGACCTGGATATCACTGATGATCAGCTTGGCCTGCTGAGAGGCGAAGGTTGCGACAATCGCCTCGCCGATACCCTGAGCAGCACCGGTCAGCAGCACGACTTTATTTTTCAGCCGCTCACCCTTGGGCGGTTCGGGCACCGGAGGCAAGGAAAGAGGTTCAGCCATGGATCAACACTCCTGTTCGAAGGCACGACGAAAACCGGGCATCTGTCGATGTCCGGTCAAAAAGCTGTTGGGAATAGGCAGGCAGGCGCGAAAACGCCCGGGCGCCGAGGCGGCCTGAAGCACTGACTCCGCAAGGGAGTGCGGTGGAATATCGCTGCATCACTTCACCTGTTTTGTTTTTTTTAAGTGTGAGTGCGTGTAACTGATGGGGCCGACTATAAACCCGACCACCAAATAATCTCAATATATAATTTTACATCCCATATTTTGGGATTTACCCAGCAAATCTCCGACAGGTTTTTCCGGGCACATCCACTCGAATCGATAACAGCGCGCCATCCAACGGATGATTGAGCGGGCTTGCAGCGCTGGTGATGTACAGGGTTTTGAGGTCTTCACCACCGAACACGCAACTGGTGGGACGGCTGACCGGCAGTTCGATTACCCGATCCACATAACCGTCTGGGTTCAGTCTAAGCAGACAACTGCCATCCCAGCGGGCGTTCCATATATAGCCTTCGGCATCCATCGCCGAGCCGTCGGGGCCACCACGTTCGTGGGGGCCGAACCAGACATAGGCGGTGTCCAGGTTGCCGTCGGCATGGATGAAATGCCGATAAAGCGTTTTGTCGAGGCTGTCGGCGAAATACAGGGTCGTGCCGTCATCGCTCCACAGCAACGTGTTAGGAATACCTATTCCTCGAAGCAGCGGCGTGACCCTAGCATCGCGGTCAATGCGAAACAGGCCACCCGAGCGGCGCACGACGGGCAAATCTTCGCCCTGCTCACCGATGTTGTTTTGCATGGTGCCCAGCCAGAGCCGGCCCTGGGCATCACAGCGGGCTTCGTTGGGGCGATTGCCGGGTTGCGGATCGGCGACGCAGAACAAGGTCAGCCGAGGTTCCAGGCCTGGAGAATCCAGATCCAATCGATAAACCCCACTGCTCAATGTCACCAGGGCATCACCGCTTTCGCAGGGAATGAACGCGGACACGGGCTCCGGCATCTGCCAGATGTCCACATTGGCGCCGATCAGCCGGAGCGCTTGTTTACCGGCGATATCTACCCAATACAGCGCCTGGGTCGGAGCATCCCAGAACGGGCCTTCGCCGAGTTGCGCACGGTGTCCGGTAACCGCAGTCCACGTCATGAAACCTCCTGTCTTTTTGCTTTTATGTGGGAGCGGGCTCGCTCGCGAAGAGGCCGTGACATTCACTATCTCTGTCGCCTGACACATCGCCTTCGCGAGCAAGTCCGCTCCCACAGAGTTCGTCTGATTAGCTGGCCTTCTTGTCGGCCATGACTTGGGGGTAGAAGCGTTTGATCGCCAGGTCCGCGTTATCGATCAGGGTCATGCACGCCCAAACACCCCGTGCGGCATCCCGGGCGGCGATGGCGTCGGCCATGTCTTTGTGGATGGGCAAGGTTCGGCGCAGTTCGTCCGGGTCGGCGGCAGACACTTCGAAAGACACTGCCAGCAACGCGCCGAGGGCCGGGACCATTTGTTCGATGAACTGATTGTGGCTGGCGGCGAGAATGCACTCGTGAAAGAACTGGTCGGCACGGTTGTAATCGATGCCGCTGTCCACTGCCCGTTCCAGCGCGTTGTAGGCCTGGAGTACGGCTTGCACCTGTTCCACCGTCGCCCGCTCGCAGGCCCAGCGCACCGCCATGGGTTCGATGGTGCGACGCAGGTCGAGCAAGTCGTCGACGAAGTTTTCCGGCAAGCCGCTGCGCGACAGCCAGCCGACGACTTGCGGATCGAAGAGATTCCAGCGCCGCACCGGCAATACGCGTGTGCCGACCTTCGGCCCGACTTCGAGCATGCCTTTGGCGACCAGGGTTTTGATGGCTTCGCGGATGACCGTACGGCTGACACCGAGTTGCTCGCCCAGATCAGCTTCGATCTTGATGGTTTCGCCGGGTTTGACCTGGCCGGCAGCAATCCAGCACCCCAGCCAGTCGACCGTCGACGCATGAAAACTGCTGGACATGGGTACCTCGTCGACCGGTGATCAAAAACAAACGACACAAAGTGTGTTCGCGATGGGTGTCCACGCTAATCATCATATGATTGGGTGTCAATTGGATTTTCTGCTGCCCCGCCAATACGAACATGGCTGTTCGTCCGAATCCTGCTCGAAGCCCTTTGATCCCATCCACTTTGTAAACTACGGTTAGCCGCAGCAGATCAAGCCGTCAGCGATCTGTCCCCCTTCAAATCCGCTATTGATAGGTATGAACATGGACATGGATGCGTCTACGAAATACCCCATTGTGTTGGTTCACGGTCTTTTCGGCTTCGATAAAATCGCCGGTTATCCTTACTTCTTTGAAATCGAGGAAGCCTTGGAACGCGCTGGCGCTCAGGTGTTTGCCGTCAACATTCCAGCCGTCAACGGGAATGAAGAACGCGGAGAAAAACTGCTCGAACACGTCAACCGCATTTTGCTGGAAACGGGAGCGGACAAGGTCAATCTGATCGGCCATAGCCAAGGCCCCTTGGCCGCACGCTACGTAGCAGCCCTGCACCCGGACAAGGTTGCGTCGGTCACCTCGGTCAGTTGCCCCAATCATGGCTCGGAGATTGCCGACCAATTGCATAAGGCGCTGACGCCCGGAGAGTTGCCCGAAGCCTTCGTACTGGCCCTGCTGGGCGCCGTTGGCACCTTCATCTCATTGATCAGCGGCCACCCGGAAAACCCGATTGACGCTGAATCGGCTTTCGAATCGCTGACCAGCGCGGGATTGGCTGCCTTCAATCGCAAGTACCCACAAGGGGTGCCAAAGGTTTGGGGCGGCGAAGGCAACGAAGTTGAAAACGGCGTGTATTACTATTCCTGGAGCGGGATCGTGCAGAACTTCCAAAGTCTGCAACCACTCGACCCGAGTCATTTGAATTGTATCGTGCTATCGAAGCTGTTTTATAAAGAGGAAAACGCCAACGATGGGCTGGTCGGCCGCTACAGCTCGCACTTGGGCAAAGTGATTCGCTCGGATTACCCGATGGACCACTTTGATGCAGTCAATCAGATAGCCGGAGTCGACAGCTGGAACGTGAGCCCGGTCAGGCTCTACCTGGAACATGCAGAGCGACTCAAGAGCAAAGGTTTGTAAGCCAAAAAAAAACGGCCCGTTGAAATAACGGGCCGTTTTTTTGTACAGCACAGAAGCACAGCGCGTTACGGCTCAAGTCCGATAGGGAAGAATTCGCCACCGCTCCACACGCCTAGCCAACGCTGCCCGTCGATTTCACGACTCACCGCCAGCTCCACCAATTGGTAGAACACATTGCGGTGAATCAGTGCTTCAAGGTTGGTGCGCACATGCACGTATGGCGCGGGCTCTTGAGTAACCGGATCGATCACCACGCGCATAGGGTGCTCGGCGCCGGCATCGGTCGTTTCGTCGACATTCGTGGTAAAGCGCAAGACCTGAGCCTCCCCCTCGCCTTCGACTTCCACGGCGATTGCCACGAACGGTGCATCGTCGACCTTGATGCCCACCTTTTCGACCGGGGTAATCAGGAAGTAATCATCGCCGTCGCGGCGAATGATGGTGGAGAACAGCTTGACCATCGGCTTGCGCCCGATCGGCGTGCCCAGGTAATACCAGGTGCCGTCGCGGGCGATGCGCATGTCGATATCGCCGCAGAAGTCGGGGTTCCACAAGTGGACCGGCGGCAAGCCTTTGGTTTTGGGGATTTGCCCCAACAGGTCGTTGGCTTTTTGCGGGCCACTCATGGCGTTCTCCTTTGATTTACTGGCCGCTGAGCCCCAGCAGGCTACGAGCGTATTGCTCCAGCGGCGGGCCCAGCAAGTCTTCTGGCTTGTTGTCGTGGAACGTCAGTAAACCGCCACGACTCTTGATACGTGCAGTATCGATCAAATACTGGGTGCTGGTCTCGATCAACATGATCTGAATCACGCCATTGTCGATTCCGAGGCGATCCACGTGTTCCTGGTCGAGCCATTCGTCCGAGTTGCCGATGCGGTCGTCGGCCTTGGCGAAACGGGTGTAAAGCAGGTAATGGGCGCCGGCGGCACGGGCTTCGCCCATGGCAGCGTCGAGGCCTTCCGGCGCGCGAGCGCGGCGGACCATCGGGAAATATTCGATAAAGCCGTTGAAGGCTTCTTCGGCCACCACGTTAGGTCGAGGGTAAGCACTGCCCGGCGGCGCGAACGCACCTTGGGCGATGTAGATGAATGAGTCCGGCTGTATGCGGAAGTTATTCACGCGACGGCTGTCGCTGTGGTCCAGCAGGCCCGCGTCGCTCATGTGGTAGCGAGTCCCTTCGGCCATATCGCTGACATTCATGCAGCCACCAAGCGCCAAAACGGCCAGCAGCAAAACCAGGCTACGCATCCTACCCTCCAGAGGCCGGTGACGGAAAACCGGCGAATGGCCATGGGATGCAGCTTCCGCGCCAGCTCAACGTGCAGGGGTGTGTCAGTTGTTTTTGGGGTGAATGGAGGATGGCTTGCCCGCGATGCGGCCCGATCAGCCGCCAATGATTTTCATGATGGTCGCGCCACCGGAGAACGCCACTTCCTGCTTGTCCCCCAAGGCCTTGACCAGCAGTCGCTGCAAGGCCGGCAGCGCCTGGTGACGAGGCTTGTCCAGCAGGTCGCCGACATAGTGACGATTGCTCGACGACAGGCAACCATGCAGCCAACCCGTGGACGACAAACGCAGACGCGAACACGTGCGACAAAACGGAACGCTTTCGTTGGCGATCACGCCGAAGTGGCCTACCCCTGGAATCTGGTAACGCACCGCCGTGGCATCAACTGGCGCATCGGCCTGAAGGTACTCGTAGCGCTCGCCTATCAGGCTCAGCAGCTGCTGAAGGCTGACGAACTGCTGCAGGAAGGCGTTGGAGTCGCTGGCCAGGTGGCCCATGCGCATCAACTCGATGAAGCGCAACTCGTAGCCGCGCTCCAGGCAGTAATCGAGCAATGGCATCACCTGATCGAGGTTCTGCCCGCGCAGCGGCACCATATTGACCTTGATCTTCATGCCGGCCGCGGCGGCCTGGTCCATGCCGTCGAGGACGGTCGCCAGATCACCGCCGCGCGCAATACTGCGAAAAGCACTGGCATCCAGGGTATCTAGGGAAACGTTGATGCGCCGAATGCCGGCATCCACCAGCAGTGGCAGTTTCTTCGCCAGCAACTGACCATTGGTGGTCAAGCTGATGTCCGCCAGGCCCATCTGCCCGACGGCAGTCATGAAGGCTTCGAGTTTGGGACTGACCAGTGGCTCGCCACCGGTAATGCGCAATCGCTCGATGCCCGCGGCCTCGATCAGATAGGCCACGCCGCGTGCCATGGCCTCCGCCGACAACTCATCCTGCGCAGCCACCAGCCGCTTGCCATTGGGCACGCAGTAGGTACAAGCGTAATTACAGGCGGAGGTCAGACTGATCCGCAAATTGCGAAAACGCCTGCCTTGACGGTCAACGATCATGGATCACTCCGGCGAAAGAAGATTCGAACGCGCAAAACTTGACTCACAAATCAAGTTTTAGCAAGCCCTATGCCTGAGTATATTCCTGCGGTACTGCGCCATGTAGCTAAATCATGGCGCAATAAGGCAACTGAATGGTTCAGCTGCTCGGCGTGTCGGTGTCGCGCTTGCGCTTGTTGCCCATGCGCACGCCGATGTCCATCAGGAACTGGAAGAAACCTTCCTGATCTTCCAGCACGTTGCTCCAGAACGGCGAGTGGTACAGCGCCACGGCGCCATGCACCAGCGCCCAGGCCGCGCAGTAATGGAAGTAAGGCGGCACGTCTTCGAGCTTGCCTTCGCTGATCCGGCCCTTGATCAGCAGGGTCAGGCGTTCGAAGTTCGAGGCGCGGATCTTGTGCAGTTCCTCGACCATCTCCGGCACCTGATTGCCCTTGACCACCTTTTCTTCCAGGCGATCGAACAACCGATAGCGTTGCGGATCACGCATGCGGAATTCGAAGTAGGCCCGGGACAGGGCTTCCTTGTCCTTATCGACATCGGCGGAATGCAACAGCTCGTTCAAATCGCGCTCGTAATCGAGCATCAGGCGCAGATAGATCTCCGCCTTGGATTTGAAGTGCTTGTAGATCGTGCCTTTGCCGATACCCACGGCATCAGCAATCATCTCGACGGTGACACTGTCTTCACCTTGTTCGAGGAACAGCTTGAGCGCGGTATCGAGAATTTCTTGCTCACGGCGACGAAACTCACGGACCTTACGAGGTTCTTTATGCATAAGAAAAGGTCTGTAGGGGTCAAAATTCGAAGCCGCGTATTATGCCTAACTTACGCCAAAATGCACGGATCATCCGACCATATATGTGTTTCTTGATGAATTCGCGCAACCTCGCCGGTTGATGAGAACTCAACCGAAGCGCGCGTATTCCAAATTTGTTTAAAAACCCGACCAGCTAAACTGGACTCGGCGCAATACTGATCAATACTTCAACTGTCGGCGAGGCATCTCCCCCAAGTGTCGCGCCGATGAAGGTACCAAAGGATTGTGTGCCTTTGTTTTACTCCTAATGGTCTTAACCCGGATTCACCCCCCAGAACCCGGGTTTTTTTTGCCTGCGATTCAGCGGTCAAAAAATCCCAAAGGCTGGGATCTCTTTTAACGTTACACCGATGTCCTGACGTGCGCCAACGGGAACAAACGCTTGAAATTCTCGGTGGTCTGCTCGGCAAATCGCTCGTAGGACTCACCTCGCAACATTGCCAGAAATTCCGCGACCTCACGCACATATTGCGGCAGGTTCGGTTTGCCGCGATAAGGGATCGGCGCCAGATACGGTGAGTCGGTTTCCACCAGCAACCGGTCAGCCGGTACCTTGCTGGCCACATCCCGCAGGGCATCGGCATTGCGAAAAGTGACAATACCGGACAAGGAAATGTAATACCCCATGTCCAGCGCAGCCTTGGCCATCTCCCAGTCTTCGGTGAAGCAATGCAGCACGCCCGCCTGAGGTAGCGCCGCCTCGCGCAGCAGCTCCAGGGTATCGGCCCGTGCGCCACGGGTATGGATGATCACCGGTTTGCCGGTCTGTTGCGCCGCTTGCAGGTGCAGGCGGAACGACTCCTGCTGCAACGCTGCAGCCTCCGGCTCGTAGTGATAATCCAGGCCGGTTTCACCAATCGCCACCACCCGCGGATGATTGAGTTCGTGCAACAGCCAATCCAGCGCCGGCGCGACACCCGGCTGCACATCGAGCGGATGCACGCCGACCGAACAGTCGACATCGTCGTAACGTTCGGCCAGGGCTTTGACGTCGGCGGCGTTATCGGCGCTGACGCCAATGCACAGAAAGTGCCCTACCCCGCGCGCACGGGCCGCATCGAGCGCGGCATCCAGGGAGCCGTCGTGGGCGGTGAGGTCGAGGCGATCAAGGTGGCAATGGGAATCTACGAGCATAAAAGGGCTGCAACTTACATCGTATGAGTGGGACGGTCGGACTTCAGGGCTCCGGCCAGATGGGTTTCGATTCGACTGCGCGCGGTATTGTCGCCTTCGTTGAATTGCACGCCAACCCCGGCGGCGCGGTTGCCCTGGGCACCTTTGGGGGTGATCCAGGTGACCTTGCCGGCGACCGGAATCTTTTCCGGTTCATCCATCAGGTGCAACAGCATGAAGACTTCATCGCCCAACTTGTAGCTTTTGTTGGTCGGGATAAACAGGCCACCGTTCTTGATGAACGGCATGTAGGCCGCATAGAGCACGGCCCTGTCCTTGATGGTCAAGGACAAAATGCCATTGCGCGGCCCGGGACTGACGGGTTCGTTCATGCTGACCTCCGCTGTCTGATGATCAGAGTCTAGGCACGACAGTCACTTCTGGGTAGGCAAGGATACCCATTGCACCAACAGCGCCTCCAGCAACAACGCAGGATTGAGGTTGGCTTTGCTCATCACTTTCTGCCGCTGGGCGAGGATCCAGTCCTGGATATTCAGGACTTTGTCCTGTGCGGATTTCTGCGCCAGGTATTGAATCACCTTGCGCATGTCTGCCAGGCCCAGCCCTGCTTCATCCTGAGTCAACTGATAACGCAGGATCAGGCTCGACCAGTCGCAGAACCAGTCGAACAGCAGGAACATGGGAATGGCTTTCCACTCTTCGGCCAGTTGCGTCGGCGATTGCTGCTGCTTGAGCAGTTTCTTTACGCCTTCAACCACCAGCGCTCGTTGCTCGCGTACGCCCTGAGCCTGCAATTTGACCGCGGCCAATGGCGAACCGGCGGCGAGGGTCAGCAGTTCAATGCGCTCTTCTTCGGAACAGTCCGGCAATGCGCTGGCCAGCCAGGCCAGGCTCATGGCTTCGCTTGGCAACGGACAGGCCTGCTGCACGCAACGGCTCTTGATGGTCGGCAGCAGACGGCTGGTCTGGTGGCTGACCAACAGCAATACGGTATCGCCGGACGGCTCTTCAAGGCTTTTGAGCAAGGCGTTGGCGGCGTTGATGTTCATCGACTCGACCGGCTCGATCAGCACCACTTTGCGACCACCCATCTGCGAGGTCTGAACCACGAAGCTGACCAGATCACGGACCTGATCGACCTTGATCGCCTTGTCCGCCTCTTCCGGTTCCAGGATGTAGTTATCGGGGTGGCTACCGGCCTTCAGCAACAGGCAGGATTTGCACTCACCGCACGCGTCCTGGGCGGTGGGGCGCTGGCACAACAAACTGGCCATCAAACGCTCAGCCAGCGCACGCTTGCCGATCCCGGCCGGGCCATGCAACAAATAGGCGTGAGCGTGCTGGGCACGACCGGCCAATTGCTGCCAGAGACTGTCCTGCCACGGATAGGCTTCAGTCACGGGTCAACTCCAGCAGACGTGGCAGCAACGCATCCAGAGACTGCTGAACCTGCGCCAGCGGCTGAGCGGCATCCACCAGGACATAACGCGCAGGATCCGCTTTGGCGCGCTCGAGGAAGGCAGTGCGCACCGCATCAAAAAAACCTCGGCCTTCGAGCTCGAAGCGATCCAGCCGACCGCGGGCGCTGGCGCGGGCCAACCCTACTTCTACCGGCAGATCGAAAATCAGCGTCAAGTCCGGGCGCAGATCGCCCTGGACGAATGTTTCGAGGGTCGCGATGCGCTCCAGTGACAAACCACGACCACCGCCCTGATAAGCGTAGGTCGAATCGGTAAAGCGATCGCACAGGACCACCGCGCCACGGGCCAGCGCCGGACGGATCACCTCGGCCAGATGCTGGGCTCGCGCGGCGAACACCAACAGCAGCTCGGTGTCGGGGTTCATGACCTCATCGACTGGCGCCAACAGTACATCACGGATCCGTTCGGCCAGAGGTGTGCCGCCGGGCTCCCGGGTCAACACCACTTCGATCCCGGCAGCGCGCAGGCGCTCGGCCAGGTATTCGCGATTGGTGCTCTTGCCGGCACCTTCCGGGCCTTCCAGGGTAATAAACAAGCCAGTCACAGGCAGTCCTTAGTCAGAGTCATTGCGGGCTTTGCGGCGCGGGGGCATCCGCCTCGGGTGCCGGCGCAGGTTCTTGTGCGGGGTCTTCCACGGGGTCTTGCACGGAATCTTGCGGCGCTACTGGTGGCAGGTCTTCGGGCGCCGTATTGGGCGAAGCCGCCGGGATCGGAGCCTGGGTATCCTCCGTCGGCGGCGTAACAGTCGGCGCAGGGCTGGAGCGGTAATCGGCACGTCGGTTGATCTGGAATTCGCGCACCGCATTATTGTGGGCGTCCAGATCATCGGAGAACACGTGGCTGCCATCGCCGCGCGCGACAAAATACAGGCTGTTGCCGTCCGCCGGATTCAACGCCGCATGGATCGCTTCGCGGCCGACCATCGCAATCGGCGTCGGCGGCAGGCCGGGGATCATATAAGTGTTATAGGGCGTAGGTTCCTTGAGATGGGCGCGGGTCAACTTGCCGTTGTAACGATCCCCCAGACCATAGATCACAGTCGGATCGGTCTGCAACAGCATGCCCATCTCCATGCGCCGCACGAACACACCGGCAATCTGCCGACGCTCCTGCGGCACACCGGTTTCCTTTTCCACCAACGAGGCCATGATCAGAGCCTGATAGGGCTCAGTGTAGGGGACGTCGGCAGCGCGCTGGCTCCACTCCTTGGCGAGGACCTCGTCGAGGCGATCGTAAGCTTTCTTGAGCAAATCGGCGTCGGTCATGCCACGCACGAAACGATACGTGTCGGGAAAGAATCGTCCTTCCGGAAAAATCCCGCTGTGCCCGAGCTTGTCCATCACTTCGCTGTCGCTCAGACCGTTGAGGGTCTGCTCGAGTTTTTCGTCCTTGGCCAGGGCTGCGCGAACCTGATGGAAATTCCAGCCTTCAACCAGCGTCAGGCTGTATTGCACCATTTCTCCGCGCTTCCACAGGTCGATCAGCCCGTTGACTGTCATACCAGGCACCATGCGGTATTCGCCGCTGTGCAGCGGTTGTCCCGCCAGATTGAAACGCCAATACACGCGCAGCCAGAAAGCGTCCTTGATAACGCCATCAGCTTCAAGTCGAAGGAAAGTGCGGTTTGGCGTAGTGCCTTTGGGCACCTCCAGCAGCTCTTCCTGGGCGATGTTCAGCGGCTGTTCCAGCGCCGAATCGATTTTCCAGGCGCAAGCGCCCGCCAACAGCCCCGCCAGAACCAATCCGGTTTCCAGCAGCAGCAAGAATTTACGTCTCACGAATCAAGCATCCAGTAGCGCACGAGCAATGGTTTGGAGTTTACGGGTGAGCGGCCCAACCGGCCAGCTCAGTGCGGCATAGGCGCGCACCGGCCAAACGCCATACACGCTGTTGCAGACAAAGACCTCGTCAGCCCATTGCAGCTGCTCGAGGGTGATATCGGTGACTTGCGTGGGAATTCCCAATGACTTGGCTTGAAACAATAATTCGGCACGCATCACACCCGCCACGCCACAGCGTTTGAGATTGGCGGTCACCAGCACGCCATCGCGCACCAGGAACAGATTGCTGAACACGCCCTCGATCACCCGCCCGACCTGATCCAGCATCAAGCCTTCGGCATGCTCGGTGTCCTGCCATTCGGAACGGGCGATGACCTGCTCCAGACGATTCAAATGCTTGAGACCGGCGAGCAATGGTTGTTTGGAAAGCCGTGTCGCACAAGGGAACAGCCGAACGCCTTGCTCCGCATGAACAGCCGGATAAGCCGCAGGAGGATTGCCTTGCAGAATACGTCGAGCCTGAGCCGAGGGATCGGCGGCATAACCGCGCAGGCTGTCGCCGCGGGTGAGGATGAGTTTGAGCACGCCCTCGCCCAGCGCGGCGGAATAGGCCAGCAGCTCCGCGCGGATCAGTTGATGATCGGCGGCAATCGCCAGGCGCGAACAACCCTCGGCCAGACGCGACAAATGTCGATCCAGCAGCAGCGGCTGCCCGCCCTTGACCGCGATGGTCTCGAACAGACCATCACCGTAAGCCAGGCCGCGATCCTTCAGCGACAAAGCGTCAGCCGGTTGACCGTCGACCCAGCTGTCCATCAGTCAGCGAACCGGCGGAACACCAGCGAGCCATTGGTACCGCCAAATCCGAAGGAGTTGGACAGCACGACGTCGATATCCATGCCACGCGCGGTATGGGGTACGAAGTCGAGGTCGCAACCTTCGTCCGGCTCATCGAGGTTGATGGTCGGTGGTGCCACCTGGCTGTTGATTGCCAATACGCTGAAAATCGCCTCGACCGCGCCCGCCGCACCCAACAGGTGACCGGTCATGGATTTGGTCGAACTGACCGCCAACTTGTAGGCGTGATCGCCGAACACGGATTTGATCGCACAGGCTTCGGCGAGGTCGCCAGCCGAGGTCGAAGTGCCGTGGGCGTTGATGTACTGGACCTGATCGCCATTGATCTTCGCATCGCGCAAGGCATTGGTGATGCAACGCGCAGCTCCCGCGCCATCGGCCGGTGGCGAGGTCATGTGATAAGCATCGCCACTGGTGCCGAAACCGATCAGCTCGGCGTAGATGGTCGCGCCACGGGCCTTGGCGTGCTCCAGTTCTTCGAGCACCAGTGCGCCGGCGCCGTCGGACAGCACGAAGCCATCACGGCCCTTGTCCCATGGACGGCTGGCACGGGTCGGCTCGTCGTTGCGGGTCGATAGTGCGCGGGAGGCACCGAAGCCGCCCATGCCCAGACCACACGCGGCCATCTCGGCACCACCGGCGATCATGACGTCGGCTTCGTCGTACATGATGTTGCGTGCCGCCATGCCGATGCAGTGCGTACCGGTGGTACACGCCGTGGCGATGGCGTAGTTCGGTCCCTGTGCGCCCAAGTGGATGGACAGGAAACCGGAAATCATATTGATGATCGAGCCAGGCACGAAAAACGGAGAAATCCGTCGTGGGCCGGAATCATGCAGCGTGCGGCTGGTGTCTTCGATATTGGTCAGACCGCCAATACCCGACCCCATGGCCACGCCGATGCGCTCGCGGTTGGCATCGGTGACCTCAAGACCTGCGTTACGCACGGCTTGAAAACCTGCAGCCAGACCGTATTGAATGAACAGGTCGAGTTTGCGAGCTTCCTTGACCGACAGGTATTCCTCGACATTGAAGCCCTTTACCGAACCGCCGAAACGGGTGGAATAGGCAGAAAGGTCGGTGTGTTCGATCAGACCAATGCCACTGCGGCCAGCCAGAATGCCCTGCCAGCTGCTCGGCACATCCGTGCCCAGTGGCGACAACATACCCATACCGGTGACTACGACGCGTCTACGCGACACAGCACTCTCCTTTTTCAAATGACGACTTTGCATCAGGCCTAAAGAAAAAACCGCACGCCGTGATGGCAGTGCGGTTTTTCCATGACAGCGAGCGACGACTAAAAACTATTACGCCTGGTGGCTGGTAACGTAGTCGATTGCTGCTTGTACAGTAGTGATCTTCTCAGCTTCTTCGTCAGGGATTTCGGTCTCGAATTCCTCTTCCAGAGCCATCACCAGCTCAACGGTGTCAAGGGAGTCGGCACCCAGGTCTTCAACGAAGGAAGCAGTGTTGACCACTTCTTCTTCTTTAACGCCCAGTTGCTCAGCAACGATTTTCTTGACGCGCTCTTCGATGGTGCTCATACCTTGTTTTCACTCCTAATGGACAAATTCAGGCAGCTGGCCGGTGGGTAAGTGTATAGAAAGACTTTTCAGTTTTTCAACTGAAAGCTTCACTCCTCAAACCCGGCGACCCTCTGTCTATAAATAGATTGCAGCTTTATAACGGATTTTAGACAGCTCGTATGACATTTTTTTGAAGCAATCCGTCACATTTAACTCATGTACATCCCGCCGTTCACCGGGATTGTAGCCCCAGTAACGTAAGCCGCACCGTCGGATGCAAGAAAAGCGACCACAGACGCGATCTCTTGAGCTTGCCCCAGACGACCCAGCGGAATCTGCGTCTGCAAGGCTTCACGCTGCGCCTCGGGCAGTTCACGGGTCATATCGGTGTCGATGAACCCAGGGGCCACCGAGTTTACCGTAATCGAACGCGAACCGACTTCACGCGCCAGTGCACGGCTGAAACCTTCCAGACCGGCCTTGGCGGCAGCGTAGTTTACTTGGCCTGCGTTGCCCATGGCACCCACAACCGAGCCAATACTGATAATTCGTCCCCAACGGGCTTTGGTCATGCCGCGCAAAACACCCTTGGACAGGCGGAACAGACTGTTCAGATTGGTATCGACGACGTCATGCCATTCGTCATCTTTCATGCGCATCATCAAGTTATCGCGGGTGATACCGGCATTATTGACCAGGATCGCCGGCGCACCGAATTGCGCCTGAATGCTCGCCAGCACGGTCGCTACGGACTCATCGCTGGTGACGTTGAGTTCCAGGCCAGTGCCCTGAATACCATTTTCTTTCAGGGTCGCAGCGATACGCTCGGCCCCCGAAGCGGAAGTCGCGGTGCCGATAACGATGGCACCCTGACGACCCAACTCCAGAGCGATAGCCTGGCCGATACCACGACTGGCACCGGTGACCAGTGCAACTTTACCTTGCAGACTCATGCAAGCTTCTCCTTGTTAAGCCAGCGCTGCGCGGGCGGCAGCGAAAGCGTCTGGGGTATTGAGGTTAGAGGTCGACACGCCTTCGGCGCAACGCTTGTTCAAACCGGCGAGTACTTTACCAGGGCCGCATTCGACCAGTTCGGTCGCGCCCTTGGCAGCCAGCGCCTGGACCGACTCGACCCAGCGCACAGGCTTGTAGAGCTGTTCAAGCAGATCGCGCTTGAGGGTTTCCAGATCCGCCGGCACGCTAGCGCTGACGTTCTGTACCACAGGGATCTGCGGCGCCTGCCAGTCGATCGCGGCGATCGATTCGGCGAACCGCTCGGCGGCCGGACGCATCAATTCGCAATGGGATGGCACGCTGACCGGCAATGGCATCGCGCGCTTGGCGCCACGTGCCTTGCAACCTTCGATGGCGCGCTCAACCGCAGCCTTCGCGCCAGCGATCACTACTTGGCCCGGGGAGTTGAAGTTGACCGCGCTCACCACTTCGCCTTGCGCCGCTTCGGCACAGGCTGCGAGTACGTCGGCATCCTCCAGACCCAGGATTGCAGCCATGCCGCCCTGCCCGGCTGGAACGGCTTCCTGCATCAACTGACCGCGACGCTCTACGAGCTTCACTGCGTCGCCCAGGCTCAGACTGCCTGCAGCCACCAGGGCGCTGTATTCGCCCAGGCTGTGACCGGCAACGTACGCCGGACGCGCACCGCCTTCAGCCAGCCACAGGCGCCACAAGGCGATCGAGGCAGTCAGAATGGCCGGCTGGGTTTTATCGGTTTGATTGAGTTGTTCTTCCGGCCCTTGCTGGGTCAGTGCCCAGAGGTCGTAACCCAGAGCATCGGAAGCTTCTTTGAATGTTTCGAGGACCACCGGATGTTGCGCGCCCAACTCGGCCAGCATGCCGAGGGACTGCGAACCCTGTCCTGGAAAGACGAATGCGAGGGAAGCAGACATGTAACAAGCCCCTAATGATCTTGTCGTCGGAGAAATGACGTCCCGTTTGTGGAACGCAAGAAACTCACAGTTGGATGGCCCATTGAACTGAGCGGTCACATTTAAGCATTGTCCGACGAAAACGCCTAAGGCAACAAATCTTCCACGCGCCCATGAAGCCGCTCCGGCAAGTTTTCCTGGATCTCGATCAACGCACGCTGAATCGCACTCTGAAAACCCTGCACCCCCGCCGAACCGTGGCTTTTCACGACAATTCCCTGCAAACCGAGGAAACTTGCGCCGTTATGTCGTGCTGGCGCCAGCTCGGCCTGCAAGCGTTTCATCAGCGGCAGCGCCAGTGCGCCCACCACTTTGGACGCGAAATTTTTCTTGAATAACGCCTCAATGCGCCCGGCAATCATGGTCGCCAGGCCTTCGCTGGACTTGAGCAGGATATTGCCGACAAAACCGTCACACACCACCACATCCGCCTCGCCACGGTATAAACCGTCACCTTCGACAAACCCGATGTAGTTGATGCCACGAGCATTCTGCAACAAGGTGGCCGCCAACTTGACCTGCTGATTGCCCTTGATGTCTTCGGTGCCGATGTTCAGCAATGCAACTCTTGGACGAACGATGCCCAGGGTTTCTGCCGCCACCGAGCCCATCACTGCAAACTGCAACAACTGCTCGGCGCTGCAATCGACGTTGGCGCCCAGGTCGAGCAACTGACAGTAGCCCTTCTGCGTCGGAATGGCCGCGATCATTGCCGGCCGATCGATGCCCGGCAAGGTCTTGAGCACAAACCGCGACAATGCCATCAGCGCACCGGTATTGCCGGCACTGACACAGGCCTGAACCTTACCGTCTCGCAGCAACTCGAGCGCCACGCGCATCGACGAGTCGGGCTTGCCACGCAAGGCTTGAGCAGGCTTTTCGTCCATGGTGACGACTTCAGACGCCGGCGTAATCGACAGACGCGCGCGATCCACCGCCGAATGGCTGGCAATCAATTCTTCAAGAAGGGAGGGTTGACCGACGAGGGTCAGGTGTAGCGAGGGTGTAGCAGACAGGCAAGCAAGACTGGCCTGAACAATGCTGCGGGGACCGAAGTCCCCGCCCATTGCGTCAATCGCGATGACTTGAGCGGACAAGGATTACTCGTCAGCGCCCTTGTCGATCACTTTACGACCACGGTATACGCCTTCTGGCGATACGTGGTGACGCAGGTGAACTTCACCGGTGGTTTTTTCTACAGACAGGGTGCTAGCCTCGAGAGCGTCGTGCGAACGACGCATGTCACGGGCAGAGCGGGATTTTTTGTTCTGCTGAACAGCCATAATTGATTAACTCCTAAACGTTTGGGTCACGCTTTAACTGCGCCAATACACTGAACGGGTTGGACCGCGTTACCTCGTCCTCGCTCGGTTCGGGCTCATCGAGACCCGCCGGCTGCTGGCATTCTTCCGGATGATGAGCAGGCACAATGGGCAAGGCGAGCAGAAGCTCCTCCTCGATCAGTGACTGCAGATCCAAAGGATCTTCGCCCAGTTCCAGCACGTCATAACCTTTCGGCAACGACTGGGTATTCGCACCCTCCTTCACCACAGCATAACTGCATTCGCTATGGATCGGCAGGGTGACCAGCTCAAGACAACGCTGGCAAACCATTTTGACTTCGGTGTCGATAAAGCTGTGAATTACCACAGATTTACGTTCATCTCGTTCAAAAACGAATTTGGCCTGCACCGTACCGACAGTATCGGAAAGCGGGTCGCAGAGTCTCTCCAAATCGGCCAGCAGCAGTTCACCTTGAAGGGTGGTGCCACGGTCAGCCAATTTGCGCGGGTCAACGTGAGGTGGAATCGGGTCATTCAACATAGGCGCAGCATTATAGGGATGCCCCCAGCCATGTCAAAGGAAATTCAGCCCTGCCCGTCACTTGAGCCTGCGCTAGAATTCGCCCCCGCCCTTTGGAGATCCGCATGCTGCCTTTATTACTTGCTTCAAGCTCGGCCTATCGCCGGGAATTGCTGGCCCGCTTGCAGCTGCCGTTCACGTGCAGCTCGCCGGATATCGACGAAAGCCATCGCGAGGACGAGTCTGCCGTCGAACTGGTAAAGCGCCTCGCCGAAGAAAAAGCCCGCGCCCTTTCAGGCAGCCATCCAGCCCACCTGATCATCGGCTCGGATCAAGTCGCCGTTCTCGGCGAGCGGATTATCGGCAAACCTCACACCTTCGAAAAGGCCCGTGAACAACTGCTGGCATCCAGCGGTGCGAGCGTGACCTTCCTGACCGGCCTGGCACTGCTCAATAGTCAGACCGGCCACTGCCAGGTCGACTGCGTGCCGTTTACCGTACACATGCGCACACTCGACGCAGCGCGCATCGAACGCTACCTGCACGCAGAACAGCCCTACGACTGCGCTGGCAGCTTCAAGGCCGAAGGTTTGGGGGTGAGCCTGTTTCAAAGCACCGAAGGCCCTGACGCCTCCAGCCTGATCGGCCTGCCGCTGATTCGCCTGATCGATATGCTGCTGGCTGAAAACGTACAGATACCCTGAACCGCACCTCTGCACAGAGACCGCGCTCGCACAAAAAAACCGGCCGCGCAGGCCGGTTTCTTTATGCAGCCAGATGATTAGCGCAGCGAAGGCCCTTGAAAGCCCATCCACATCGCCAAATGCTCAGCCACGCTGGCGCCGAGCTTTTTCGAGAAGCGATCGAACGGCGATTCCTCAACAGTGAAATCCACCAACTCTTTCTCGCCGATCACATCGCGCGCAACCGAACTGGCATTGCCCAGACCATCGATCAAGCCCAGCGACAGCGCTTGCTCACCCGACCAGACCAGCCCGGAGAACAACTCCGGATGCTCTTTGTCCTTCAGGCGATCACCACGACCTTTCTTGACGCTGCTGATGAACTGCTGATGAGTGGTATCGAGCACGCTCTGCCAGAACTGGGTTTCCGCAGGTTTCTGCGGCTGGAACGGATCGAGGAACGATTTGTGCTCGCCGGAGGTGTAGGTACGACGCTCCACACCCAACTTCTCCATGGTCCCGACAAAACCGTAACCGGCCGCCGTCACACCGATGGAACCCACCAGGCTCGCCTTGTCGGCGTAGATCTGATCCGCGGCACTAGCGATGTAATAGGCACCGGAAGCGCCCAGATCCGAGATTACCGCGTAAACCTTGGTATCCGGATGCAGGCCGCGCAAACGACGGATCTCGTCGTAGACATAACCCGACTGCACCGGACTGCCGCCAGGGCTATTGATTCGCAGAATCACACCCTTGACCTTCTTGTCCTCGAAGGCTGCACGCAGACTGCCGACGATATTGTCGGCACTGGCCGGCTCTTTGTCGGCAATCATGCCCGTTACATCGATCAGCGCCGTGTAGCCAGAGCCTAGGCTTGCGCCTTTCTCCATGCTTATCAACGGCGATAACAGAAACAACGCGCCGAGCAGGTACAAAAAAGTCAGCGACTTGAAGAAGATTCCCCAGCGACGAGACCGGCGCTGCTCCTGCACGCCAGCCAGCAAGGTTTTTTCCAGCAGCTTCCAGCTTTTCTCGTCACCGCTTTCCGCACTCGCCTTGGCGGGCGCTTTCCATTCGTCGGTCATGCCATGTACCCCAGCAAAAAAAACCAATTAAACCCGCTGACTCAGCCAGGTGTGCAACTCTGAAAAACAATCAATGGCCAGTCTCGGCTCAAATAGCTTCAAGGCGTCGATCGATTGAGCGCCATAGCTGACCGCCACCGAATCCATGCCCGCATTGCGCGCCATCTGCAGGTCGAACGACGAATCGCCAACCATCAGCGCTTGCTCCGGACGAACCTCGCAATGGGCGAGAATCTGCTCAAGCATCAACGGATGGGGCTTGCTGGCGGTTTCGTCGGCAGCACGGGTGATATCGAAATAATCTTCCCAACCGTGAGACTTCAGCACCCTATCCAGCCCACGACGAGCCTTGCCGGTCGCTACTGCCAGATGATACCCCTCGACACGAAACGCTTCGAGAGACTCGATAACGCCCTCAAACAGCGGGGAAGGCTCGGCCTCCGCCGCAATGTAGTGATCCGCATAGTGCTGACGGAATGCTATCAGCTCGGTGTCGCCAATCTCGGGATACAGGGTGCGAATCGCTTCCGGCAAGCCCAGACCGATAATGCCTTTGACGGCAAAATCATCACGCAACTGAAAACCGGACCGCTCGGACGCGACATGCATCGCCTCGACAATCCGACCAATGGAGTCAGCGAGCGTGCCGTCCCAATCGAAAATCAGCAGCTTGTAATCAGTAGGGTGCACTCAAGCGCTCCACGGTTTTGGCCCACATCTCGTCGACCGGCGCCTGCAACTTGAGCTCGCCACCATCAGGCAGCGGCACAGTCAGCATGTAGGCGTGAAGAAACAGACGCTTGCCGCCCAGATCACGAATCTCTTTGCTGAAACCTTCATCGCCGTACTTGGTATCACCCGCAATGCAATGTCCGGCATGCAGAGTATGGACGCGAATCTGGTGAGTGCGACCCGTGATCGGTTTGGCTTCGACCATAGTGGCAAAGTCGCCAAAGCGACGCAGCACCTTGAACACGGTCACAGACTCCTTGCCCTCCTCCTCGTCCACCTCAACCATGCGCTCGCCGGACCGCAGATTGCTCTTGCCCAGCGGCGCACGGACTTGCTTGATCGAGGCAGCCCAGTTGCCGCGGACCAGCGCCATATAGCGCTTATCGACGCCATCGCCGCGTAACGCCGTGTGCAAGTGGCGCAACATGCTGCGCTTTTTGGCAATCATCAGCAGGCCGGAGGTATCACGATCGAGACGATGAACCAGTTCGAGCTCCTTGCAATCCGGACGCAACTGACGAAAGGCTTCAATCACGCCGTAGGTCAAGCCACTGCCTCCATGAACCGCAATGCCGCAAGGCTTGTTGACCACGATCAGCGCCTTGTCTTCGTAGACAATCGAGGCCTCGAGCCGCTGCAACAGACCCTGGGCCAGCGGCACAGGCTCGTCGCGCTCAGGCACGCGAACCGGCGGCACGCGCACGATATCGCCCGCCTGCAGCTTGTATTCGGGCTTGATCCGACCTTTGTTCACCCGCACTTCGCCCTTGCGCAAAATGCGGTAAATCAAGGTCTTGGGCACGCCTTTGAGCCGAGCGAGAAGGAAGTTATCAATACGTTGGCCGGCATATTCCGGCGAGACCTCCAGCAGTTGTACGGCTGGGGTCGAAGGGGCAGTAGTCGTCATGGCGCGGATGATAACAATTTTTTATGGAATTGAAGCACTTAATCATTGCTGCTATAGTCGCGAACGCCGCCAAAAGTGGCCTGGACAGCGGACTAACGGTCAAAAACCGGCCCTGACCAACGCAATTCACGAGGACGAGAGGCCGTCCTACGGGGCTTTCGCTACGTAACGGCAGAGTTTGCAGTTGTAACGAGCGCAGGTGACATAAGGCCTGAATCATGCCGCAAAGCAGAGTTTTCACTCGCCTTCCGAGCAAATATTCACGGCCAGTTCACAAAGTGCAGTCAGCTGCGAACGACCCCGAGCGAACGCTTCGGAAACACCGCCTAAATTAGCCATGATGCGTGACCTCCCCTTTCGGAGCTCACGGTAAATGCCAACCCGCTGCGGATTCTGCGCGCGGCAGCACCCGAATTATCAGGGATACGTGTAGGGTGGAGATGCACAACCGCTGGACTGTGTAGCAATAGGCTTTATCAAGACGCTTCATCTCGTCCACAGCCGCCGGTTGATTCCTCCTCCTGACTGAGTGCTTAAGTAGCCACAGCAAGCAGGACGCGTACGTCGCGACACCGGCCCAATTGGCCGGGGTTCGCTAGACACTGGAGTGGCCAACCACTCCTGACGCACCTGACACCGACCGTGAGAAGTCGTGTGTGCCGAACGCCGTTTCCGGCAGCCCGGAAACCGACGGTACTACATGAAAAGAATGCTGATTAACGCAACTCAACCCGAAGAGTTGCGTGTTGCACTGGTAGATGGCCAACGCCTCTACGACCTGGACATCGAATCCGGTGCACGCGAGCAGAAGAAGGCCAACATCTATAAAGGCCGGATTACTCGCATCGAACCAAGCCTTGAGGCTGCCTTTGTCGATTTCGGCTCTGAGCGCCACGGCTTCCTGCCCCTCAAAGAAATCTCCCGCGAATACTTCAAGAAAGCCCCCGAAGGCCGCGTCAACATCAAGGACGTCCTGAGCGAAGGCCAGGAAGTCATCGTTCAGGTCGAAAAAGAAGAACGTGGCAACAAGGGCGCTGCCCTGACCACTTTCATCAGCCTGGCCGGTCGTTACCTGGTGCTGATGCCGAACAACCCGCGTGCCGGCGGTATCTCCCGTCGCATTGAAGGTGAAGAGCGCAACGAACTGCGTGAAGCCCTGAACGGTCTGGTTGCCCCGGCCGACATGGGTCTGATCGTTCGGACTGCCGGCCTCGGCCGCAGCAGCGAAGAAATGCAGTGGGATCTCGATTACCTGCTGCAACTGTGGACCGCCATCAAAGAAGCTTCGCTGGATCGTTCCGCGCCGTTCCTGATCTATCAGGAAAGCAACGTGATCATCCGCGCCATCCGCGATTATCTGCGCCAGGACATCGGCGAAGTGCTGATCGACAGCGTTGAAGCCCAGGACGAAGCCCTGACCTTCATTCGCCAGGTGATGCCGCAGTACGCCAGCAAGATCAAGCTATACGAAGACAGCGTTCCGCTGTTCAACCGTTTCCAGATCGAAAGCCAGATCGAAACCGCCTTCCAGCGTGTTGTCGAATTGCCTTCCGGCGGCTCCATCGTTATCGATCCGACCGAAGCCCTGGTGTCCATCGACATCAACTCGGCGCGCGCCACCAAAGGCAGCGACATCGAAGAAACCGCACTGCAGACCAACCTTGAAGCCGCCGAAGAAATCGCCCGTCAGTTGCGCTTGCGCGACATCGGCGGCCTGATCGTCATCGACTTCATCGACATGACCCCTGCCAAGAACCAGCGCGCCGTGGAAGAGAAAGTCCGCGAATGCCTGGAAGCCGACCGCGCTCGCGTGCAAGTCGGTCGCATCTCGCGCTTCGGCCTGCTGGAAATGTCCCGTCAGCGCCTGCGTCCATCCCTGGGCGAAAGCAGTGGCATCGTCTGCCCGCGTTGCAACGGCACCGGCATCATCCGCGACGTTGAATCGCTGTCGCTGGCAATCCTGCGTCTGATTGAAGAAGAAGCCCTGAAAGACCGCACCGCCGAAGTTCGCGCACAAGTGCCAATTCCGGTTGCGGCGTTCCTGCTCAACGAAAAACGCAACTCGATCACCAAGATCGAACTGCGCACCCGTGCCCGCATCGTCATTCTGCCGAACGATCACCTCGAAACGCCGCACTTCGAAGTTCAGCGTCTGCGCGATGACAGCCCGGAAGCCAGCATCAACCAGTCCAGCTACGAAATCGCTGCTGCCGCTGCCGAAGTCGAAGAAGTCCAGCCAGCCGCCGCGACCCGCACCCTGGTTCGCCAGGAAGCCGCGGTCAAAACGGCTCCGGCCCGCGCCAACGCTCCGGTTCCGACCGAAGTCGCCGCTGCTCCAATGCCTGCACCAGCCGCCGTAGCGCCAGAGCCAAGCCTGTTCAAAGGCTTGGTGAAGTCGCTGGTCAGCCTGTTCGCCACCAAGGAAGAGCCTGCCGCGCCGGTAGTGGTTGAAAAGCCAGCCACCGAACGCCCTGCCCGCAACGAAGAGCGTCGCAACGGCCGTCAGCAGAGCCGCAACCGTAACGGTCGCCGCGATGAAGAGCGCAAGCCTCGTGAGGAACGTGCACCGCGTGAAGAACGCGCACCACGTGAGCCCCGTGAAGCCCGCGAAGAAGCTCCAGCAGTCGCCCAGGAACGCGCTCCGCGCGAAGAGCGCGCCCCACGTGCCCCTCGTGAAGAACGAGCACCGCGCGCCCCGCGTGAAGATCGCAAGCCACGTGGCGAGCGTGAAGAACGCCCGGTTCGTGAACTGCGCGAGCCTCTGGATGCCGCTCCGGCCGCCGCTGCCAACGCTGAAGAGCGTCCAGCCCGTCCGCCACGTGAAGAACGCGCTCCACGCCCACCGCGTGAAGAACGTCAGCCACGCGTAGAGCAAGCCGCTGCCGCCGTTGCCGAAGAAGAGTTGACCACCAACGAAGAGCAACTGCAGGAAGACGGTCAGGAAGGCGCCGAAGGCGATCGTCCACGCCGCCGCTCCCGTGGCCAGCGTCGTCGCAGCAACCGTCGTGAGCGTCAACGCGATGCCAACGGCAATGTGATCGAAGGTTCGGAAGAATCCGAATCGGCTGAAAACGCCGAAACGCCAAGCACTGCCGATCTGGCCGCCGGCCTGGCTGTTACCGCAGCTGTTGCCAGCTCCGTGATCAGCGCACCTGCCGAAGCACAAGCCAACGAGCAAGCCGAACGCGCCACTGCCGCCACGCAGGAAACCGCTCCGGTTGAAGCGCCAGTCGTTGAAGCGACCACGCCGGTAGAAGTCACTGCTTCTCCGGAAATCGAAGTGGCACCGGTTCGTGAAGCACAGCCTGAAGTTGAAGCTGCCGCTGAACCGTCCATTGCTGCCGAGCCTGCTGCTTCCGCTGAGCCTGTGGTTGAAGCGCCAGTGGCTGAACCGGTCCGTGAAGTTCGCGAAGAGCAAACCACGTTCAACTGGGTTGCCGAGCCACCCGTAGCTGCCGAAGCTCCTGCGCCAGTCGCTGAAGCCCCGGTTGCTGAAGCCATGGTCTCCGAGCCAGTGGTTGCCGCCGCCGAGCCTGCCCCAGCGGTTGTTGAAGCGCCAGTTGTTGCCGAAGAGGCTGCACCGGTGGTTGAAGCCGCTCCAGTCAGCGCTCTGACCCCAAGTGGCCGTGCGCCGAACGACCCGCGTGAAGTACGTCGTCGCAAGCGTGAAGCCGAGCGTCTGCAGAAGGAAGCCGAACTGGCTGCCACTGCTGCTCCGGCCGCTGTCGAGCCAGCACCGGTTGTTGCTGAAGTCGTCGAGGCAGCCCCTGCCCCGGCCGCTGAAGTCGCTGCCGAACCGGTTGAATCCGCGATCGACGAAGCACCGCGCTCCGTTCAGGAAGCGGTAGAGCAACACGAACAAGCCCTGGAAAAAGAGCACGAGCCTAAACCCCTCGCCTGATTCCATCGGCCACTAAAAAGCCCCGCCTGGTGATCCAGGCGGGGCTTTTTTATGTCCTTGTCTTTGTGTTGATCGTTCCCACGCTCTGCGTGGGAATGCCTCAATGGACGCTCTGCGTCCGCTTGGGAACGCGGAGCGTCCCGGGCTCCATTCCCACGCAGAGCGTGGGAACGATCATTACGGGAAGGTCAATTTCTCGGAAACATCCACATCCCACAATACCCCAGGATCATCCACCGCCACCTCGACCACCCTCGCCTGCGCGAACAGCGACTTGGCGCCCTGATCACCGGTCAGCGCCATCAATCCCGGACCAAAACTTCGTCCGAATCCCACCGGATGCCCATATTGCCCCTCATGCACCGGCACACTGATGCCGTCATCCACAATGGCTGCGACGACCTGTTCAATGCTGGACGGCAGGATAAACGGCATATCCCCCAGCACGATCAGCCAGCCACCGAGCTGCGAACATGCCGCCACACCTGCCGCAATGCTGTCGCCCAGACCGGTCGATTCGATCCGCACAATCTCGCAACCATAGGCCTGAGCCATGCGAATGACTTGTGGGCGATCCGCTGTGGTCACCAGCACGCGTTTCTCAAGCGCGGCCGGCAGATTCACCAGCACCTGCTCGATCATCGAATGCACAGTGACGCCGTTACGACCAGTGCAGTCCACCAGCAGCTTGTCCTTATCGTCACCCGCCACCTGTCGAAACCGACTGCCCTGCCCGGCGGCCAGAACGATAACGCCAATGGAGTCGCTCATACGCCCTCCTGCAACGGCTTCTTCTGTTTCAGCGCGACGCCGTTCTTGATCGCCACAATTTCGGCCAGCAGCGACAAGGCGATTTCCGCCGGTGTATGGCTGCCGATGTGCAAACCGATCGGGCCGTGCAAGCGCTCGATGGCCTGTTGTGACAAGCCTAGCTGAGCCAGGTTGTCCCGGCGCTTCTGGCTGTTGACCCGCGAACCCAGCGCACCGACATAAAACGCCTTGGAGTCCAGCGCAGTAAGCAGCGCCATGTCATCCAGGCGCGGATCGTGGGTCAGGGCGACAATAGCCGTGCGCTCGTCGGTCTGGATGGTCAGCACTGCTTCGTCGGGCATGCCCGGGACGAAGCGACCGTGTTGCTCCTCCCAGCCGTAGACAAACTCGGTGCGCGGGTCGCAGATCAGCACTTCGAAATCCAGCAGCCGCGCCATCTCGGCAACGTAGCGCGACAGTTGGCCGGCGCCGATCAGCAACAGCCGCCAGCGTGGACCATAAATGGCGCGCAAGGTCTGCCCTTCAAACACCAGTGCATCAGTCTTGCTCGCGGCCTGTAAAACCACTTCACCGGTCGCCAGATTCAGCTCACGCGCAACGATTTCATGGGCCTCGCAGCGCGTCAGCAACTCGGCGACCCACGCCGGATCGCCGACGCGCTCCTCGGTCAGGCGCAACGTGCCGCCGCACGGCAAACCAAACCGTGCAGCCTCCTCACGAGTGACGCCATAGGTAATCAATTGCACCGGCGGCCCATCGGCCGGGATACGGCCATCATGCAGCCGGGCAATCAGGTCATCCTCGACGCAGCCACCGGACACCGAGCCAATCACCACGCCGTCTTCACGCAAGGCCAGCATGGCGCCAGGTGCCCGGGGCGCGGTGCCCCAGGTCTGGACCACGCTGTACAACATCACCCGCTGACCGGCGCGGCGCCATTCCAGCACGCTGCGCAGGACGTTCAGATCGACGCTGTCCATCAGGCTTGCGCCTTCTGCCAGCCTTGCAATTGATAGCGTACCGGCAGGTTACGGATGCGCTTGCCGGTGGCGGCAAAGATCGCGTTGCACAGCGCTGGTGCAATCGGTGGCACGCCCGGCTCACCGACCCCGCCCAACGGCACATCGCCCGGTGACGTGACCAGGTGCACGGCGACTTCCTTTGGTGCCAGGGACATGCGCGCCACTTCATACATGTGGAAATTGTCCTGCTGAACCTTGCCGTCCTTGAAGCTGATTTCTCCCAGTACCGCGTTGCCCAGGCCCATGACGCAGGCGCCTTCGAACTGCGAGCGAATACGCTCGGGATTGATCTGCGGACCGCAATCCACGGCGATATCGGCCTTGTGCACAATCAACGTGCCATCGTCTTTGACTTCAACCTCGATCACCGCCGCCACATAAGTGACAAAACTGTAATGCACCGCCAGACCCAGGCCACGGCCCTTGGGCAACTCACGCCCCCAACCGGCGGCTTTGGCGGCGGTTTCCAGCACGGTGCGCATCCGTGCGGTATCGATCGGATAGCGCTCGGGGGACTCACCGTAGTTCCACTCCTCACTCAAGGTGCGCGGATCGATCTGACGGTCAGGGCCGAGCAGCTTGATCTGGTACTTGAGCGGATCCTGACCGGCCTTATGGGCCAGTTCATCGACAAAGCTCTGAATCGCAAAGCCATGGGGAATGTTCGATACCGAGCGATACCAGCCGACCCGGGTATGGACCGCCGCTTCAGGGTTTTCCAGGCGCACGTTGGGGATCGCGTAAGCCATGTTGGTAAAGCCCATGCCCAGCTCGAAAGCGGCCTCATGGTTCATGCCCGGCGCGAACAGCGCGGTGATGCTCGGCGCCACCGTGCGGTGCAGCCAGCCGGACGGCAAGCCGTCCTTGTTCAGGCTGGCCTTCAGGTATTCGGCCGACACGGTGTGGAAATAGGAATTGTGAATGTCGTCTTCACGGGTCCATTGCACCCGCACCGCCTTGCCCGGGAACTCCTTGGCCAGGATCGCCGCTTCAACGACGAAGTCCGGCTTGGATTTGCGCCCGAAACCGCCGCCGAGCAAGGTGACGTTGAACGTGACGTTATCGAATGGGATGCCGAGGCGCTCGCCGATCCGTTCACGGGTGACTTGCGGCGCCTGGCTTGGGGCCCAGGCTTCGCACACGCCGTCTTTGAAACGGGCAATGGCGACCATCGGCTCCATGGGCGATTGTGCCAGGTGCGGCAGATAGTAAGAGGCTTCGAGGGTGCTGTCGGCGCTGCTCATGGCCTGGTCGATGCTGCCGGTATTGCGCACCACTTTGCCGGGCTTGAGGGACGCGGCTTCAATTTCCTTGCGGTAGGCGATCGAGTCGTAACTGGCGTTGGGGCCGTCATCCCATTCGATTTTCAGCGCTTCGCGGCCCTTGATCGCCGCCCAGGTATTGCTGGCCACCACGGCCACACCGCCCAGAGGCTGGAACTCGGACGGCAATGGACGGCTTTCGACTTGCAGAACCTTGATTACGCCCGGGACTTTCATCGCGGCGCTGGCATCGAAGGATTTAACCTTGCCGCCGTAGACCGCTGGACGCGCGATGGTGGCGAAAAGCATGCCATCTAAATGCACATCGGCGCCGTAGACCGCGCGACCATTGACGATGTCCGCACCGTCGATGGCCTTGGTGCCTTCCTTGCCGATGTAACGGAATTCCGATGGTTGCTTGAGCCGCAGGCTGTCGCGGGCCGGCACCGCCAGTGCACCGGCAGCAGCGGCCAACGCGCCGTATCCCAGTTCACGGCCGGTCGGTTGGTGAATGACTTTATGCAGTTGCGCATGGCACTCGCTGACCGGCACTTTCCACTGCGCGGCAGCGGCTTGCTCAAGCATGGTCCGCGCGGCAGCACCGCAACGGCGCATCGGCTCGTACCAGTGACGCATGCTGCGCGAACCATCGGTGTCCTGATTGCCGAAACGCACTTCGTCGCCCGGTGCCTGTTGCACTTTGACCAGCGCCCAATCGGCGTCCAACTCATCGGCCACTACCATGGTCAGGCTGGTGCGCACGCCCTGGCCCATTTCCGAGCGGTTGCAGACCACCGTCACGCTGCCGTCGGCGGCGATGCTGACGTAAACCTTAGGATCATCGACCCAGCCGTTAGGCATGCCGTCGGCGCCGAACTTTTTGTCTTTTTCGGCAGCGAGCGCGTCCTGCCAGCCCCAGCTTGCCGCCAGCACCAGTGCACTGGTGGCGCCCACGCCTTTGAGGAAACCACGGCGGCTGAGGTTGCTCAGCGCAAAGTCATTCGGTAACTGGCTCATGCCTTGGCCCCCTTCAGGTGAGTGGATGCCTGGCGGATGGCGGTCTTGATCCGGTTGTAGGTGCCACAACGGCAAATGTTGCCGACCATCGCCTCTTCAATCTGCTCGTCGCTGGGGTTCGGATTGGACTTCAGCAACGCGGTGGCTGACATGATCTGCCCGCCCTGACAGTAACCGCACTGAGCCACGGCGCTGTCGAGCCAGGCTTGCTGGACGACTTTGCCAACCGGGTCGGCGTGCAGGTTATCGATAGTGGTGACGTTCTGGCCGACTACCGAGCCGATCGGCGTGATGCAACTGCGCGCAGGCGCGCCGTCGATATGAATGGTACAGGCACCACACAGGCCCATGCCGCAGCCAAATTTGGTGCCGTTGTAACCAGCCACGTCACGGATCGCCCAGAGCAGCGGCATGTCCTCGGTGACATCGAGTTGATGATCTTGTCCATTGAGTTTCAGGGTAATCATGGGCACGCCCGCATAGTGATAGAGGTTATGGGGTCGAACAATCTGCCGCGTGGGTTCCTTCACGCAGATCGACTCAGGCTAATGGGCTCTCTTATGCGGACGCGACGTCTGCATCGGGCCTTTGGTGGAGCAAATGCTGCATCGTTAGGTAGCTAAGTTAACCCAGCATTAACAAAAAAGCCCTGCACATCTGAAGATGTGCAGGGCTTTGGAATCAGCCTGAAGCGTAGCCTCAATACCGATTGGGCTCCATTTCCAGGTCGACGTGGAAACGTTCTGAAATGTCTTTTTGAATGCGTTGCGCCAGGTTCAGCAATTGCAGGCCCGTTGCGGTGCCGTAGTTGACCAGCACCAGCGCCTGTAATGTATGCACACCGGCATCACCGTCGCGAAAGCCTTTCCAGCCGGCCCGTTCGATCAGCCAGCCCGCCGCCAGTTTCATTTGCCCGTCGGGTTGCGCGTAGGCCACCAGATCCGGGTAGTGCTCCTTGAGTTGCGCGACCAAGGTCGCCGGCACCAAGGGGTTCTTGAAGAAGCTGCCGGCATTGCCGAGCACCGCCGGGTCCGGGAGCTTTTCGTTGCGAATGCTGCAAATGGCCTGGCTGACATCAATAGGCGTCGGGTGATCGATGCCCTGCGACGTCAGGCGCTGGCGAACCGGACCGTACTCCAGGTGCAGATGCGCGGTGCGATTGAGGGTGAAACGCACCCGCAGGATCAACCAGCGCCCCGGTTCCTGTTTGAACAGGCTGTCACGGTAGGCAAAGTTGCACTCGGCCAGCGTGAAATCCCGCAACTCGCCGGTTTGGCGATCAAGGGCCGTCAGGCCGGCAAAAACGTCTTTGATCTCGACGCCGTAAGCACCGATGTTCTGCATCGGTGCCGCGCCTACGGTGCCGGGAATCAGGCTGAGGTTCTCCAGCCCCGACAACCCTTGCGCCAAGGTGTGTTGCACAAACGGATGCCACGGCTCGCCCGCCTCGGCTTCGATCACCACCTGGTTGCCGTCATCGCTCAGCAGGCGAATCCCCCGTGTGGCCATGCGCAGCACCAGTGCCTGGACATCGGCCGTCAGCAACAAATTGCTGCCGCCACCGATCACCAGCATGGGCACATCATGTTCCAGCCCATAGGCCAGGGCTTCGCGCACATCGGCATCGCTATGGGCCTCGGCAAACAGCCGGGCCTGAACATCCACGCCAAAGCTGTTGAACGGCTTGAGCGATACCAGCGGATGTACCTGCAAACTCATAACCGTCCCTTCAATTCGATCACCAGCAGGTCGCTGGCGCGCTCGATCAGGTCCAGTACCTGTTCGAAACCCTGGTCGCCGTCGTAATAAGGATCCGGCACTTCATCGATTTCCGACTGGTAGCGACGCAGGAACAGGTCCAGTTCGGCCTTGCCCTTGGCCGGTTGCAGGGCCTTGAGGTGGCGCAGGTTGCTGTTGTCCATCGCCAGAATCAGGTCGTAGGTGGTGAAATCGGCGCGGGTCACTTGCTGAGCGCGCTGGGCGGACAGGTCGTAGCCGCGCAGTTTCGCCGCGGCCTGGCTGCGCTTGTCCGGGGCCTTGCCGACGTGCCAGTCACCGGTGCCGGCGGAAGCCACTTCGACTTGATCGACCAGCCCCGCCTCACGCAGTTTATGCCGTAACACGCCTTCGGCCGTGGGGGAACGGCAGATGTTGCCCAGGCAGACGAACAGAACCCGCATCAAGCCTCCAGCAAGCGACGAACGCGCTCGAGGTCTTCAATGGTGTCGACGCCGGTAGGCGGTGCGATCAGCGCATCGGCGACGTGAATCCGCACGCCATGCCAGAGCGCCCGCAGTTGTTCCAGAGCTTCGGTATTCTCCAGCCAGCACGGCCCCCAGGTGACGAAGTCCTGCAGGAAACCGGCGCGATAGGCATAAATACCGATGTGACGGCGATACGGCACGCCTTCCGGCAACTGCTCGCGGCTTTTGGCAAACGCGTCCCGCGCCCACGGCAAAGTGGCACGACTGAACGTCAGCGCCAAGCCATTGAGGTCGCTGACCACCTTGACCACGTTGGGGTTGAACAGGGTTTCCACGTCTTCAATCGGCTCGGCCAGGGTGGCCATGCGCGCTTCGGTGTGGGCGGCCAGGTTGGCGGCAACCTGATCGATCACCCTCGGCGGGATCAACGGCTCGTCGCCCTGAACGTTAACCACGATGGCGTCCGGGCCCAGGCCCAGTTTCGCCGCGACTTCGGCCAGTCGGTCGGTGCCGGAATTATGGTCTTCGCGCGTCAGCACCACCTCGGCACCAAAGCCTTTGCAGGCCTCGACAATACGCACATCGTCAGTGGCAACGACCACTCGCTGGGCGCTGCTTTTGCTCGCTTGTTCCCAGACGTGCTGGATCATCGGCTTGCCGGCGATCAGCAGCAGGGGTTTGCCCGGCAGACGGGTGGAGGCATAGCGTGATGGAATGACGACGGTAAAGGCTGTGGTCATTTATCCAGACGCTCGTCGGTGGTCAGGGTGCGCGCTTCGCTTTCGAGCATCACCGGGATGCCGTCGCGAATCGGGTACGCCAGGCCGGCGCCCTTGCTGATCAGCTCGGTTTTGTCGGCGCTGAGCTTGAGCGGGCCCTTGCAGACCGGGCAAGCGAGGATATCAAGCAATTTGGTGTCCATGAACATTCCCTGGATAGAAACGGATTTAAGGCAAAAGACGAGACGGCAACAGGCGCATCAGCTGCGTATCGAACCAGGCCACGAAGGCCGGCGATGGCGCAGCATCGACCGCCAGGTACCACCAATCGGCGGCGGCGAAGGCACGGCACTTCACCGCGTCCTTTTCCGTCATCACCACTGGCAATGACGGTGTGAAATTCAAGGCCTGGACGCTGTACTCGGCGTGGTCGGCAAATGCATGCGGCACTGGCCGCCAGTGTAGCGTTTCGAGGGTCGTGAAGAAACGCTGGGGATTGCCAATCCCGGCCACGGCGTGAACGGCCTGGCCTGCAGGGAAGTGGTCAAGGGGCCGGCGTTCGCCGCTTTGCAGGTTGACCAGTGCCGTGGGTTGCAGCTGGAAGGCGAAACCGTCGGTGCGGTCGGCCATGGCGCCGTTATAAAGCACCGCATCGACGCTTTGCAGCCGCTCGATCGGTTCGCGCAACGGTCCGGCCGGCAGGCAGCGCTGGTTGCCCAGCCCCCGGGCGGCATCGATCAGCACCAGTTCCAGATGCCGGGCCAGCCGGTAATGCTGCATGCCGTCGTCGGAGAGGATCAGGTCCAGCGGCTCGCTCGCCAGCAAGGCTTTGACCGCGCGGCTGCGGTCCGGGTCGATCATCAGCGGCACGCCAGTGCGCTGGACGATCAACAGTGGTTCATCGCCCGCCACGTCCGCATCTTGATCCGCCTTGACCCGCCACGGCAATTGCGGCGGTTTGGCGCCGTAGCCCCGACTGACCACGCCGACCCGCAGCCCGCTGCGCTGGCAATGCTGGATCATCCACAGAATCAGCGGTGTCTTGCCGGTGCCGCCCACCGTGATATTGCCGACCACGATCAGCGGCACCGGCGGTTGGTAGATCTCGCCCTCGCCCGCCAAAAAGCGTTTGCGCTTGCCGGTGACCACGCGTCGATAGAGCCATTCCAGAGGCTGCAACAGCTTCAACGCCGGATGGCCTTCGTACCACGCCGCGAGCAATCGATCGGACATGGCCATCAGGACGCCGGCGCCGCCTCGACTGTGGTCATGCGCAAGTGACTGAAACCGAGCTTGCCGGCAGCATCCATCGCGGTGATGACGGACTGATGGGGGGTCTTGCCATCGGCGCTGATGGACAATGGCAGGTTGGTGTCGCCATTGGATTCTTTCTGCAGCGCTTCCATCAGGCTGGGCAGGTCGTTCTTGGGCAACAAGTGGTTGTTGACCGAGAACACTCCCTCGGCGCTGATGGCGATGTCCAGTTGCTTGGCCTGCTGGTCCTCGGCCGGGGAACCGCTGACTGCTTCCGGCAAGTCGACGCGCAACTGGGTTTCACGGGTGAAGGTGGTGGTCACAACGAAAAACAGCAGCAGGATAAACACCACGTCGATCAACGACGCGAGGTTGATGTCTATCGTTTCCCGTGGTTTACGACGGAATTTCACGCTTTACCCTCAGCCAGATCCACGTCGCGGTCACCCTGCACTACCTCGACCAGCTTGATCGCTTCCTGCTCCATGCCCACCACCAGTTCATCGATCCGGCGTTGCAGGAAACGGTGGAAGAACACGGCCGGGATACCGACCATCAGGCCTGCGGCGGTGGTGATCAGCGCTTTGGAAATACCACCGGCCAGCACTGAGGCGTTGGTGCCCATGCCCGTGCCCATGAACGCACTGAAAATATCGATCATGCCCAGCACCGTACCCAGCAACCCCAACAACGGGGCCATGGCGGCAATGGTGCCGAGGGCGTTGATGTAGCGTTCGAGCTCATGAATCACCCGCGCGGCGGCCTCTTCGATGCACTCTTTCATGATCTCGCGACCATGCCTGGAATTCGCCAGGCCGGCGGCCAGGATCTCGCCCAACGGAGAGTTGGCGCGCAGTTCCTTGAGCTTTTCTTTATTGAGTTGTTTGTCCTTGATCCAGACCCAGACCTGCCCGAGCAAGTGCTCCGGGGTCACGCGGCTGGCACGCAGGGTCCAGAGACGCTCGGCGACGATCGCCATGGCCGCGATGGAGCTCAAAATGATCGGCAGCATCATCCAGCCGCCGGATTTGACCAATTCCCACACAGTGACAGTCCCCTCGAAAAGTGCGCCACTCTAACATAGGGGGTGGACGCACCGAAGACCGCGATGTCGCATCCGGTCGGGCTTCGATAGTTCGGGTTACTGGCTGGATAGTGGCGGACCGCGCCAGAAGCGCCGTTCTTGAAGCATCGTCCACGGCGGCCTGAAGCGTCCCAGTTGCAGACGAATGGCACCTTGCTCGGCGCTGTCGTAGATCGCCACACCGCGTTTTTGATAGCGCGCCACAACCGTGGGATGGGGATGGCCGAAAGAATTGCCGTTACCACGGGAGATCAATACCGCTTTGGGTTGCAAGGCGCTGAGCAATGCCACCGAAGACGAACTGCGACTGCCATGGTGCGGGGCCTGCAACCAATCCGTCCGCACCGCCAATGGACCGTCGAGCAGCGCCCGCTCGGCTGCGGCATCGATGTCGCCGGTCAGCAGCAAGCGCTCGCCGTTGGCTTCAACCTGTAGCACGCAGGATTTCTGATTGCTGTCGCTGGCTGACGGCCACTGCCAGAGTTGAAACTTCACGCCATCCCAGGCCCATTGCTGACCACTCTCGCAGCCCTCGGTGTGGAGTTGATCTGGCAGGGCCAAGTGATCGCCACTGAGTACTTGCTTCACCGGTATTGCGTTGGCAACTGCTCGCGCACCGCCGGCGTGATCGGCATCGGCGTGGCTGATCAGCATCAGATCAAGGCTGCTCACACCCAGTTTGCGCAATGATGGCAGCACCACCCGCTCACCCAGGTCGATATCGCCGAACCGTGGCCCGGCGTCATACAGCAAGGTGTGATGGCGGGTACGCACCAGGATCGCCAAACCCTGACCGACATCCAGCTGCCAAACCTCGGCCATGCCTTCAGGCAACGTGTGTCGGGGCGGAAAAACCAGTAACAGCAACATCGGCCAACCCAACGGGCGCAACGGCACGCCTCGCGGCAGCAACAGCACAAAGGCGCCCAGCGTGCCGAGCGCCCATACCCACAACGGGACCGCCACTGGTATCCATGCGGGCAATTGCCCCGCTATCAACGCCAACCCCTTGAACAAAAGATCGATCAGACCGCCGGCCAGCCACAGCAATCCTTCGCCCACATAAGGAACGGGCAACAACATCGTCCCAAGCAAAGCTGGCGGCAGGACCACCAGACTGACCCAGGGCACTGCGAGCAAATTGGCCAGTGGCCCACTGAGACTGATCGGCAACCCCAGCACCAACAGCAGCGGACACAAACCGATCGCGATCAGCCACTGGGCACGAGTCCAGGTTTGCCACCAACGCCACGGACCCAATCGCCCGCCGAAGGTGAGAATCAGCACCGCCACCGCCGCAAAGGACAACCAGAAACCCGGTTGCAGGCTCGCCAGCGGGTCCAGCAGCAAAACACCGTCAAGCGCCAGCAATAACGGCCACCATGCGCCGAGGTGACGAAACCGTAGTCGCCACAACAGCACCAGACCGATCATCAGGCAGGCCCGGCGCACCGGCACCTCGAAGCCGGCCAGCAGCCCGTAACCGAGCGCCGCCGCAAACGCCAGCCCGCACGCCCATGGCAGCCACGGCAAGCGCTTGGGCCACACACCATAACGCGCCAATCCGGCAATCAGCAGATACACCACCCCCGCCAGCAGGCCGATGTGCTGCCCGGAAATCACCAACAGATGCACGGTGCCGGTGTCTTGCAGCACCTGCCAGTCCTCACGACTCAGCCCGGCGCCATCCCCCAGCACCAACGCCGTCAGCGCGCCCGTTCGCCCCTGGGCATCCACGACCTGCAAACGCTGACGGATGCCGTCGCGCCAGGCCCACTGCGCCTCCCTCAGGCGCTGGCCGTCCTTGACGGTTCCGGTGGCGCCGATGTGCCGGGCCAGTAGCCAGGCGTCGTAATCGAACCCATGCGGGTTGAGCAACCCGGCAGGACGCTTCAATTTGACGGCCAGCCGCCAATGTTCGCCGCTGTTGACGGGAGGCCCGCCATACCAGGCCAGGCGCAGGTGCCCAGGCAGCTTGGTGCGACGGGACTGACTGTCCGTGAGTTCGAAACGCACCACCTCGTCGGCCTGCTGCGGCAACCCGGCCACACGACCTACGACCCAGCGCGTCTCGCCATCGAGCTTCAGCGCCAGGCGATCATTCATCGCCCACTGTGCATTCGCGCCCGCCCAACTGAAACCGAACAGAAAAAATGCCAAGGGAAAAGTTCGAAACGGCAGCAACATCAAACCCGCTACCGGTAACAACAGCCACAACCAGACCGGCGGTAATGCCGGTAAAAAACGCAAGGCCAGCAGACCCAACGCCAGCGCCATCATCCCTGTGCGCATAAGCCCGTCCTTGAGAGTCCCCTCCCTAGGCGTAGCCGCTGCGCCGCACGTATGTCGTTATCAATTGTCACAAAGTCTGAATGGGCGGTTCGTAGAATCAAGACATACTTGCCGCCTTAACCGACCGAGAAGCCTTATGCCCCGGCGCTTATTCAAACGTTACATGCCAGATCCGACCAGCATCAGGGAACACAAATCCTTACGCTTTCTCGGCACCCTGCTGCATGACCCCAACCTCTGGCACCTCAACCGCCACTCGGTCGCGCGGGCGATGGCGGTCGGTCTGTTCGCGGCGTTTCTGCCCGTCCCGTTGCAGATGCTGTTGGCGGCCATCCTTGCCATTGTGGTGCGCGGCAATATGCCGATTGCCGTCAGCCTGGTCTGGCTGACCAACCCGATCACCATGCCGGCGGTGTTCTTCTGCACTTACCAGACCGGTGCCTGGTTGATGGACGTCCCCGCCCGCAGCCTGCCGAATGAGCTGACCTGGGAATGGATCAGCGGCGAACTCTCAAGCCTGTGGCAACCGTTCTTGCTCGGCTCGGTGGTCACGGGGTTGGTGCTGGGTGCCCTCGCCTATTGCCTGGTGATGATGTATTGGCGCTGGTGGGTGAGTCGGCAGTGGAAGCGGCGTAAGAAAAGCCGGATGCAAGAATGAAAAACGGCCTCCGCTTGGGAGGCCGTTTTTTTGCGGTGCCTGGGCTGACGTCATCGCGAGCAGGCTCGCGATGCAGGCGATTCGGTCTTCCTTACGTACGCATCCCACGCCCACTCACCAGCAACCGCGCACAACCGATGTACAGCACAACAGTCGCAATGAGCATGAAGGCGATCGCCACGCTGATCCTGATATCCGACACACCGAGGATGCCGTAACGGAAAGCGTTGACCATGTGCAGCACCGGGTTGGCCAGTGACACGGTCTGCCAGAACGGTGGCAGCAGGCTGATCGAGTAGAACACCCCGCCCAGGTACGTCAGCGGCGTCAGCACAAACGTCGGGATGATCGAGATATCATCGAAGTTGCGCGCAAATACCGCGTTGATGAAGCCCAATAGCGAGAAGATCGTCGCCGTCAGCAGCACCACCAGAACGGTCACGCCCAGGTGATGCACCTGTAGCGTGGTGAAGAACAGCGACAGCAACGTCACGATGATCCCGACCATCAACCCGCGCAGCACGCCGCCCAGGGTGTAGCCGATCAGAATCGTATGGGGTGACACCGGCGACACCATCAACTCTTCGATGGAACGCTGGAACTTGCTGCCAAAGAAACTCGATACCACGTTGCCGTAGGAGTTGGTGATCACCGACATCATGATCAGCCCCGGCACGATGTACTCCATGTAGGTGAAACCACCCATGTCGCCAATCTGCCGACCAATCAGATTGCCGAAGATCACGAAGTACAGAACCATGGTGATGGCCGGCGGCAGCAGGGTCTGCGGCCAGATCCGGGTGAAGCGCTTGATCTCACGGTAGACGATGGTATTGAGGGCAACGAGGTTGGGTTGCAGCTCGGAACTCATACCGCCACCTTCGACAGATTCTTCTCCACCAGGGACACGAACAACTCCTCGAGGCGATTGGTTTTGTTACGCAGGCTCAACACTTCGATGTTCTGCTGCGCCAATTGGGTGAACAACGCGGTAATGCCCATGGCCTTGTCGACCTGGACTTCCAGGGTATGACTGTCGATCAGTTTGGTCGGGTAGCCGAGCAACTGTGGCGCCACTTGCAACGTGTTCTTCAGGTCCAGCAGGAACGTCTCGACATGCAGTTGGCTGAGCAACTGCTTCATGCTGGTGTTCTCGACGATCCTGCCGTGATCGATGATGCCGATGTTGCGGCACAGCTGCTCAGCCTCTTCCAGGTAGTGAGTGGTGAGGATGATGGTGATGCCTTTTTTGTTCAGCTCGGTGAGGAAGGTCCACATCGAGCGACGCAATTCGATGTCCACCCCCGCCGTCGGTTCGTCGAGGATCAGCAGGCGTGGTTCGTGAACCAGTGCCCGGGCGATCATCAGGCGGCGCTTCATGCCGCCGGACAGGGAGCGCGACGGCACATCGCGCTTGTCCCACAGGCCCAGTTGAGTCAGGTACTGCTCGGCGCGTTCCTTGGCGATTTTCGCCGGGATGCCGTAGTAACCGGCCTGGGTCACGACAATGTCGAAGGTCTTTTCGAACTGGTTGAAGTTGAACTCCTGGGGCACCACACCAATGCAGCGCTTGAGTGCCGCCGGTTCCTTGTCCAGGTCGTGGCCGAAGATATTCACCGTGCCGCTGGTCTTGGTCACCAGGGTTGAGAGAATGCCGATGGTCGTGGATTTGCCGGCGCCGTTAGGGCCGAGCAAGGCGAAAAAGTCACCTTCGGCGACATCCAGATCGATACCACTCAGGGCCTGGAAACCGTTGCCGTAGGTTTTGGTTAGCTGCCGGATGGACAGAGCGGAACTCATATCGGATTTACGCACCAGGAAGGGAAGAAAGGAATAAATAAGGGCGGGCGGCGAGCAATGCAACCGCGGCGCATGAGCGCAATGGTGCTTGTCGCCGCCACACAAGTACAGTCACGCGTGTCGATAGTGAGTATTAAGTCAACGCGGTCATGACAGCCTTCTGATACGCCGGACGCTGTTTCAACCGCGCGTACCAGGCTTCGAGATGAGGCAGCGGCGCACGTTCGATCGGCATCTCGAACCAGGCATAAATGAAGCTGCCCAAGGGAATGTCGCCCATGCCGATCTCATCGCCCGACAGGTATGGCTTAACCGCCAGCGCTTGATCGGCCATCGACAGCAAATCGTCGCATTCCTTGATCGCGGCCTTGATGGCCGGCCAGTCCTGCTGGTGTTCCGGGGTTCGCAATACGCCCCAGAACACCGTGCGGAACGGAGCGGCAAAACTTGAGGTGGTCCAGTCCATCCACTTTTCCGCCGAGGCACGGGCCTGCAGGTCTGTCGGATACCAGGCCGTATCGCTGGCATGACGGGCCATCAGGTAACGGACGATGGTGTTGGATTCCCACAGCACGAAACCGTCGTCTTCGATCACCGGCACGCGGCCGTTGGGATTCATCGCGCGGTACGCAGGCGTGTCGACCACGCCAAAGGCGCCGCCGGCATCGATGGCTTCATAGGCCAGACCCAGTTCTTCGGCCGCCCACAATGGCTTCCTGACATTCGACGAATTTTTCCGACCCCAGATCTTCAGCATGACCGCCCCTTCTTGGATGAATGCGCAGGCAGCATACGCCGGATCAGACGCGACTCAAATCGCTCTGCATGTCACCCAGCAGCACCGGCAATTGCTCGCCGAACAGATGCGGATAGCACTTTTCCAGGTGTTCGAAAAAGAACGCTTCCGGCACATCAGTGAACTGGCCGTGATCGATCAGATATTCCATCAACTGCTCGCCGTCACGGTTGAAGGGGTGGAACACGCTGTCGTTGATCCCATCAAACTCCAGCGGCGCGACATTGAACAGTTCGCAGAGCTGTTGATTGAAGGCTGGAGTGGCTTTGACCCAACGATCGTTCAGGTACAACTCGGTGTAACCATGCATGGCGAACACATCGCTCTTGAGTAGTTCGAGCAGACGCGGCGTCGACAGGTGATTGCGCACATCTGCCAGACCGATACGCGCCGGAATCCCGCAATGCCGGGCTGCACCGGCCAGCAGCGTGGCTTTGGGCACGCAATAACTCTCCCCCGCCGCCAGCGCATAGCTGCCGCGCAAGGTCTCTGGATCGCGGCTGAAGGTGTAAGGGTTGTAGCGCACGGCCTCACGCACTGCGTAATAGAGATTGATCGTCTGTTCGAGCGGATCGCGCCCGGCGCCACGATGTTTTTCGGCGAACTCCACCACCGAGGGATGGTCACTATCGATGAAGCGGCCGGGGCTCAGACATGCGTGCATGGGAACAATCTCCTGGGGGAAGCCACGAGTCTAGCGACACCTTCAGCACAGAGATAACGACGTTTCGGCCAAATATCAGCGTTTAGCGCCCCTTCTACAAAAGCGCTTAACCGTCCGCCCTCGAAATAGCCGACGAGTTTCAACCGTTGCTTCCTACAAACTCAGACCTATCGCTCTGACCTCCACTTTTATGGATGCCGTCTAAGCTCTGAAAGTGGTTTTGCCCCTGGCTTCATGGAGAATTGAATATGTTGCTGTTGTGGATACTGATTCTGGTGGTCGGGATTGCCTACCTGGCACATCGGCGCACTGCGCCTCTGCCCGCCTTGGGCATCATCGCTGTCTATCTGCTGGCGATGGGCATCTTCAGCCATGCCCCCGTCTGGCTGATGCTGATTTTCTGGGTAATGCTCGCGGTCGTGGCCGCTTTCCTGTTGTTGCCGGATCTGCGCCGAAGACTCTTCACGGCCCCGATGTTCAGCTGGTTTCAAAAAAACCTGCCGCCGATGTCACAAACCGAACGTGAAGCCATTGAAGCTGGCACGGTCTGGTGGGACGGCGAGCTGTTCAGCGGTCGCCCGGACTGGAACAAGCTGCTGGCCTATCCAAAGGCGCAACTGAGCGAAGAGGAACAAGCGTTCATCGATGGTCCGACTGAAGAGCTCTGCGCGATGGTCAGCGATTGGCAGATCGGCCAATTGCTGGATCTGCCGCCCCAGGCTTGGGATCACATCAAACAACATGGCTTTTTTGCCCTGATCATTCCCAAGGAATACGGTGGCAAAGGCTTCTCGGCTTATGCGCACTCCCAGGTAGCGATGAAACTGGCCACCCGCAGCGGCGACCTGGCGTCGACGGTCATGGTGCCCAATTCCCTCGGCCCGGCGGAGCTGCTGCTGCATTACGGCACTGACGAACAGCGCAATCATTACCTGCCACGGCTGGCCCGCGGCGACGATATCCCTTGTTTTGCCCTGACAGGCCCGATGGCAGGCTCCAACGTCGGCGGGATGACCGACACCGGGGTCATCTGCAAAGGTGAATGGGAAGGCAAGGAAACCCTCGGCCTGCGTCTTAACTGGGAAAAACGCTACATCACCCTCGGCCCGGTTGCGACATTGATCGGTCTGGCTTTCAAGGCCTATGACCCGGACCATCTGCTGGGCGACAAAGTCGACCTGGGGATCAGTCTCGCCCTGGTCCCAACCCAGACCCCCGGTGTAGAAATCGGTCGCCGTCACCTGCCGTTGGGCGCCGCCTTCATGAACGGTCCGAACGCTGGCAAGGACGTGTTCGTGCCGCTGGAATTCATCATCGGCGGTCAGGAAATGCTCGGCGAAGGCTGGATGATGCTGATGAACTGCCTGTCGGTCGGGCGTTCCATTTCGCTGCCTGCCATCGGTACCGCTGCGGGCAAGTTCAGCAGCCTGGTGACAGGCCAATATGCCCAGGTTCGCGAACAATTCAACGCACCGCTGTCAGCCTTCGAAGGCATTCAGGAAGCACTGGCGCGGATCGGCGGCAGTACCTGGTTGATGGACAGCGCACGGATGCTCACCGCCAACGCGGTCGACCTCGGCGAAAAACCGTCGGTACCCTCGGCCATTATCAAATACCACCTCTCCGAACGCGGTCGCGAGTGCATCAGCCACGCCATGGATGTTCACGGCGGCAGGGCCATCATGATGGGGCCAAACAACTACCTGGCGCGTAACTGGCAAGGTGCGCCCATTGCCGTCACGGTCGAAGGTGCGAATATCCTGACACGCAACTTGATGATCTTCGGCCAGGGCGCTATTCGCTGCCATCCGTTCGTGCTCAAGGAAATGGCCCTCGCCCATCGCGAAGACAAACAACAGGCACTGATCGAGTTCGATGCGCTGCTGCTCGACCACATTGGTTTTGCCGTGTGCAACGCCGCCAGCACCCTGGTGCTGAACCTCGGCCTCGGGCATTTCGAACACATGCCCGGGGACAGGCTCAGCCAAGGCTATTTCCGCGCCCTCAACCGTCAGGCCGCAGCCTTTGCTCTGCTTGCAGACCTGAGCATGATGCTGCTGGGCGGTGATTTGAAACGTCGCGAACGGCTGTCCGCACGTCTGGGTGATGTGCTCAGCTACCTGTATCTGGCCTCCGGCGCACTCAAGCGTTATCACGATCTCGATTCACCCGAGCATATGCATCCGCTATTCGCCTGGGCCATGGAGGAGAGCCTCGGGCAGTCCGAACGTGCGCTGGACGAACTGCTGACCAACTTCCCGAACAAGGTACTCGGATGCCTGATGCGGGTGATGGTGTTCCCTTTCGGTCGTCGCCACAGAGGCCCGTCGGACAGACTGGCGGCCCAAGTCGCAGCCGTCATCGGCCGTCCCAAGGGCGATCCAACACTTGAGGAGTTACTGGGTGGCTGCTATCGCCCACAATCACCAGAGGATTCAGTCGGCGCCCTGCAGCACGCTTGCGATTTGCTGAACGCTGCCAAACCGGTACAGAAAAAACTCAATACGGCGTTGAAAAGTCGCCAGGTCAAACCCGCTCTCGGAGAATCTGCCATCGATGCCGCTCTGGAGGGTGGCGTCTTGCAACCGGTTGAAGCCCAGGCCTTGCGCGAGGCAGAAGTGGCGCGACGCAAGGTGATCGATGTCGATGATTTCGACCCAAAGGAGCTGGTAATGGCCAAAGGCAAGGTCCGCTGATCCGGCGGAGCCTGTGTCTTGCATGGGGCTCTTTACTATGTGCTCTCTATCATGGGAAAAGGGGCGCAAGAGCTTTATACTCTCGCGCCCGTTTTGCTCTTGAGGACTTATCTCGTGTCCAACGTCGTTGCCGATCATCTCGTCTTGCTCGACCACCTGCGCAGCATCCTGGTCGCCGTAGGTGAGGCCGAACAGGTTCCCGAAGAAAGCCATGCCTTGTTCCTGGAGCGCTTCGACGAACTGCTGGCGTCACTGCCGATCGAACCGATCGAAAGCCAGTACCTGGGCCAGGACATCCTGACGCAGGTCATTTCCCGTTATCCACAAATCGCCCACCTGATTCCACGGGACCTGCTGTGGTACTTCGCCGGCGACTGCCTGCACTACCTGTCCGACGAAGAAATCGACCTGTACCAGGCCCTTGAAGAGCGTCGCTTCGAAGCCGAACAGAACGATGAACCGTTCGACTGGAATCAGGAAAAACAGCTGCTGGCGATGTCGAACCAGGACAGCAAGCACTGATCCCCAATCAGTAATGCAAAAGGCCCGCATGGTTGAATATGCGGGCCTTTTTTGTTGGCCGGGGAGATCAAAGCAACCCATCACTTTCGGGCAATTCATACTCCGCCGCGACCTTGCCCAACCCACTTGGCTTGCCCGGCCTGCTCAAGGTTGGCTCCTTCTCCAGGCATTCCACCAGATAGTCGATAAACACCCGTAACTTGGGCGGTAGATAACGGGTTGGCGAATGCAGCAGCCAGGCGCCTCCGTGGTAGGACGCCAGAAAAGTCCAGTCTGGCAGTACTTGCACGATCAACCCTTGTTCCAGCGCATACCGGGCGGTGAAGTACGGCAGGCTGCCGATTCCGATGTGTTGCAATACCGCGCCCAGTCGCACGCCTGTGTGATTGGCGGCATAACGTCCGCGCACGCCGACGGTGACGGCTTTGCTGCCTTTCTTGAATTTCCAGCGCGCATCGCTCGGGGTTTCGCCCAGATAGATACAGCTGTGGTTAAGCAGGTCGTGGGGATGAGTCGGCGTGCCGTGTTCAGCCAGGTACTGCGGCGTCGCACAGAGCAAATGATCGATGGTCAGCAACTGCCGCCCCACCAACCCCGCAGGCGGGCGATCGGTAATACGGATCGCCAGATCGACGTTGTCATCGATCAAATCCACCTGACGGTCCTCGAGCAACAACTCCACGTTCACTTTGGGATAGCGCCGCAGAAATTCCGGCATGTGCGGATGAATCACGAATCGCCCGACGGCTTTAGGCACGCTGACGCGCACCAGCCCTTCCGCCTCATGGGTGAACTGACCGCTGATTTCCATCACCGATTTCGCCGCGCTGACCATCTCCTGGCAACGCTTGAACACCTCTTCGCCACCGTCACTCAGGCGCAGCTTGCGCGTGGTTCGTTGCAGCAGCCGCGTGGCGAGTGCCTTCTCCAGCCGCGAAATGCTGCGACTTACCGCCGAGGGAGAGGAGCCCAATTGGCGTGCTGCTTCGGAGAAACTGCCAGTCTCGACGACCTTGACGAAAATCGCCATTTCACCGAGCAGCGGCAGGGGAAGATTTATGCTCACAGCGCAACAGTCCTTTGATGATTGAACGGATTATCACGCAATTCCACGATTCATATAATAAAAATAGAAACTTTAATAAGGGCATGGAATATGACGCTTCGCCTCTTTTTCCATAGTGATGACCTCAAGGCCAATGTGGAAGTCCTGGATTGCACGCCCTACGAGAACGAATTCGCAGTAGTGCTGCGTGCCACACTGTTTCATCCTCAGGGCGGCGGGCAACCCTGGGATACCGGCTGGATCGGCGAAAGCCAGGTGCTGCGCGTGGTTCAGGATCCGGACCGGATCATCCATTTCGTCGATCATCCGGTAAAACTCGGCATGACCCAGATTCGGGTCGACGAGCAACGCCGCCGGTTCAACACGCGCATGCATTCCGCGGGGCACCTGATCGGTCACTTCGTCCAGGCGATGGGCTGGATGCCGACCAAGGCTCATCACTGGCCGGATGAAGGACGTGTCCAATTCAAGCCGGGTGATAGCGCGCAGGAGGTCGATGCGCAGACGATTCAGCATGGCATCACGCAATGGATCGCCCATGACCTGCCGCGCCTGACGTCGTTGCGCGAAGGCGCCCGGGAAATCGGTTTCGGTGAGCTGCCCGCCTACGGCTGCGGCGGTACCCATGTACGGAGCCTGAAGGATTTGGGCACGGTCACGATCGCTTCCCTTTCACAGAAAAAGGGAACGCTGTCAGTCCACTACAGCGTGGACTGAACATTTGGGCGATGTCGGCCCCGTCATCGCCTGACGCCGGGGGAGCCTGCATTCGCGGGCTCTGTTGACTATCGATAGATGGACCTAAAAACATGATGCTTGACGTCGAGCGTCTCGATGAGACGTGCATACAAAAACTGGCCAACGAAGAAGTCCTCGCCATCCGCGTCAAAGGCTTGTTGCCTGGACCGCTGGCGATCCAGATCGGCGACAAGATCCTCGCCCCTGGCTTCGAAGGCTATATCAACGCGCCGAGCATCGGCCGCATCGGCATGGCGTTTTATGAAGCGGAAAACCAGCCGCTGCTGATCGAGGACTATTTCGAGCGCGCCACCAGCAATATCGCCGAATTGCGCAGCCGTTGCGCGCCCTACTCCTCTCCTGTCGACACGTTGCGCTGCATGCTCGACGAGTCCTGGCCGGCGGGGGCGCATCTGGAAAATCTCTATGGCCGCAAGATGTATGTGGGGCTATCCCGGGTCGTCAAGCCTGGGGTGTGCTTCCTCGCCCATCACGACATTTTCGCCAAGGATGCCCCGGACAGTTTCCAGGCCAAAAGCCTGGAAGCGCAGTTCGCCTGCAACGTCTACCTGAACATGCCGACCGAGGGCGGCGCATTGCAAATGTGGGACCACGACATTTCCCCGGACCAGTTCGACGAAATGCGTGGCGACAGTTACGGCATCGACCCGGCCTTGCTCGGCCCGCCGACCCTGGAGATTCGTCCTGAGCCGGGTGATTTCATCATGTTCAATTCGCGCTGCATGCACTCGGTGACCCCGGGTGTGGACGACCCGCGATTGAGCCTTTCCTTCTTTGTCGGCTATCGCGGCAATGCTTCACCCCTGACTTTCTGGAGCTGAGATGTTTTCGAATTACCTGGGCGAGTTTCTGGCGCTGGCCACGATCCACTTTCTGGCCGTGGTTGCTCCCGGACCGGACTTCGCCGTGACCATCCGCCAAAGCGTGCGTTTCGGCCGCTTAGTGGGGATTTGCACGGCGCTGGGCATCGGCGCGGGCATTTCCGTGCATGTGCTTTACACCTTGCTCGGCGTGGGAGCACTGATGCACACCACGCCTTGGTTGTTGACGGTGGCCAAGGTCGTGGGGGGTGCCTACATTTTGTACCTCGGCGTGAGCCTGATACGCAGCAAACCCAAAACCGTGCTGGAAGGCGACAAAGGTGCAGACGAACCGGTGGTCGAGCAAACGTTGCTGAAGGCGTTCACCACAGGTTTTCTGACCAACGCCACCAACCCCAAGGCCACGCTGTTCTTCCTGGCAATCTTCACGACCATCATCAGCGCCTCGACACCGCTGCAGATTCAGGCGCTGTACGGGGTGTGGATGTGTTTCGTGAATGCCTTGTGGTTCGTGATCGTGGCGCTGTTTTTTTCCAGCACCCGGGTGCGGTTGCTGTTCATGCGCATGGGGCACTGGTTCGAACGAACCATGGGGGTGATCCTGATTCTGTTCGCTGGCCGGTTGATTCTGTCGATGTAAAACAAACGGCCCGCCAGGCTGACTGGTGGGCCGTCGATATTATTTCTTGTTCGATAACCGAGACACTTACCAAAGCGCGCCAATACTCCAACCTGCACTTCACAGGTGTAGAGCTACATAGTCCGTCGTATTCAGCTTGCTTGTCATATCCCGCCAGATGCCGTTGTTACTATTGGTCTGCATTCGAAAAGTACACACGGCACGCCTGAAAACGCCACTCATTGAGTGGCGTTTTTGTGAAATATGCAGCGCAAAACCCCAAGAAAAACTCGCGGGACCGTGAAGCACCCCTTATTTCATCAGCATCCGGCGCAATGCCAATGATTGCGTGGCCTGACCGTGGCGTTCAGAAAAAAACCAACATCTGTATCGAAAGTTTTCGTTCAAGGCATGGCGCTTTGCCTTGGTTGAACTACCTTTCAAACAAGAAGAAGACATAACGGTTTGAAATTGCACGTTAGGTTCAGCGATCAGATAGCGGAATGGCAAAAGGAGTTACCTCACTATGGTCCTGGCAAGCATTTTCCGGCTCTTTACGTTGATTGCCGGTTGCTTTTTAGGGGAGTCAGGTCGGCGCAAAGTGCCGTCTTTAGCTGCTGTTGCGGTCGAGCTTGAACATATCGTTCGGGTCGACAGCTCAGGTATCTGGATCACTAAAAACCGTTGTAGCGAAGGTCACTCGCTGTTCAGTCAGACCAGCGTATTGCACCTGCTTGCATGTAGCACCACGGAATATTGCCGGGGCCATTAGTCAGGGGTCTGGCGGGGTAGAGGGCCGACCAAGGCCCCTTGTAGTGATCCGAGGCAACCCAGTTAGCCTCAAAGATGGCCTATTCAGCGAGGATGCACTTAATGAGCTATCGTACCGTGCCCGCTTTCAAGCGAATTATCCATGGCCTGTTCTGGACGGGTCTCAGCGTGAATGCGGCTCAGGCCGCGCCGGCCAATTGTTCGCAACTGGATAGTTTGCCGGCAACGTTCGAGGTCGGTCAGGGGCTTCAGAATGAACTGCGCGTCCCCGTCCCGGTGACGCAGTTGGCAGTCGGCGATCCGAAAATTGCCGACGTGCAACCCAGCGGCAGCAACGCCTTCATACTCACGGGCCTCGCGCCGGGGGCCACCAGCCTGATGGTCTGGACCGCCTGTTCGAAAACGCCGCGCCAAAGCATGGTGTTCGTCAAGGGCAAGGCCACCGCGGCGCTGACCAGCGTCTCGACAGTGCCTTCCGAAGACCCGCTGTTGCCGATCCAGGTGCAAACCGACATCCGCTTCGTTGAAGTCAGCCGGACCAAACTCAAGGAAGCCAATGCCTCGATTTTTGGCCGCCAAGGCAATTTCCTGTTCGGCTCACCGAGAACCTTGCCCACCGTCGGCGGCATTGTCACGCCGTCGGTGCCAGTGAACAACGGCATGTTCAACTTCGCTTTTGCGTCCAGCGATACTCTAGTGTCGATCAACGCACTGGAAGGCAGCGGTTTCGCCTACACCCTGGCACGGCCAAGCCTGGTAGCGCTCAGCGGGCAGAGTGCGAGCTTCCTGGCCGGTGGTGAAGTGCCGATTCCAGTGCCCAGTTCCGGCAGCGATAACGTGTCCATCGAGTACAAGGAATTCGGTATCCGCCTGACCCTGACGCCGACCATCATCGGCAAAAACCGTATCGCGCTGAAGGTGGCACCGGAAGTCAGTGAACTGGACTTCACCAACGCCGTGAGCATCGCCGGCACCATTGTTCCAGCGCTGACCATACGCCGAACCGACACCAGCATCTCCCTGGCCGACGGCGAAAGCTTCGTCATCAGCGGCTTGATCAGCACCCGCAACAATTCCCAGGTGAACAAGTTTCCGGGGCTGGGCGATATCCCGATTCTGGGCGCGTTCTTCCGCGACAACACCATCAACCGTGAAGAGCGTGAACTGCTGATGATCGTTACCCCGCATCTGGTCCAGCCACTGGCTGTCAACGCACAACTACCGTCATTGCCTGGCGAACAGCTGCGCAATTACGACCCGAATTTCTACCGCATGTTCTTCCTCGAAAATGGCGATTTCGACAGTCGCTCCGGGCTTTCACAATGAGCCAGAGCCTGAATCAGACTTGCCTCGCCCTCACCCCTAACGGTGACCTTGAGCGCTTGCCGGGCCAGCTTTATTGCCATTGGCCAAGCGTTCAACGTGTTGTAGCCAAAGGACATTCGATGAAAGCAGTCATTGCAATAATGGCGACATTAATGCTGACGGGTTGTGCCACTAATGGTTTGTCTTCGCGACCTCCTATCTGTGCCAAGCCCGATTCGGATCAAGAGTTGGCCCTGAGTCTGGCCGACAACATGGCCAACGATGGCCGTTTGTATGCCAGCCTGGCGAATCTTGAAGGTTTGCCCGAGAACCTGGTTCAGGTTCGCCTGCGCAAGGCTCGGGTGCTGCGCTTGATGGGGCGTAACGAGGCGGGGCCGTTGTATCAAAGCTTGCTCGGCACCTGTCTGGCCGCTGATGGGGAACATGGCTTGGGCCAGTTGGCCGCGGCCAGAAATGATTACGCCACCGCGACCACTCACCTTGAGCGTGCGGTGAAGATGGCCCCCACCGATGACAGGATGCGCAATGACCTGGGGGTCGTCTACCTCAATCAACGACGTATCCCTGAAGCACGCTTCGAGTTCATGACCGCCATGGAGCTCAAACAGTCCAATTCATTGGCGGCACTCAATTTGGTGACGCTGCTGATCTATCAGGATAACTGGAAGTCGGCTGCCGAACTCGCGAACCGTGCCAGCTTGAGTCCTCAGCAAGTCGCCGAGGCTCAAAGCCGCGCGGAAAAACTCAAGGCCTCCGCAAAAAAAGTGGCGGCTTCGGAGGGGAATCGCAGGACTGAGGTAGCCGCTGCCTCACCCAGTGCGACAAAGTAAAACGTACGAGGAGTCGAGATGAATACCAAGAGGCTGTTGATCGTGTGCATGGCTTGCCTGTCCACCAGTGCCTGGGCGATTGAACCAGGCCCCTCTTCGAAGGAGCAAAAAGGTACCGAGCAGTGGTTGCAGATGCAGATTCGTGGTGTGTTTGCCTCGCCTAAACTGCAAACCGCTTCGGCTACCGAACGTGACCTGGCCATGCAGCGTTGGCTGAATAGTTTCCTCTACCCGATTCCGGAGTTTTTTGATCAGGATATGGCGGGAGAGATCCCTGGCAGTAACTGAGGCACGTCAATGGATGATCAGCCTCTGGCGTCGTCTAGAGTGGCCTGGCTGCAAAGCCGGGCTAGACGTCGTATGCAGGAAAGCATTGGTATCTACAGATTATCCAAGCCAGGTCGGATTACTCTGAGCTGCCGCAGGCTGCGATCTTTTGCTCCTCAGCGATTCTCCTCGGCCATCAAAATCAAAAGATCGCAGGCTTTGCCAGCTCCTACGCTTGACCGCGTCGGTGTTCCTTAAAGGGGTGCCTGGCAACCACTGCTTCTGCCTTGACCAGCCTGTCACCGAGCGTATCGCGACAATCAGCGCCAAGTCGTGATTAACAGATGTACGCAAATCTCTGTAGGCGCTGCCGAAGGCTGCGATCCTTTGATTCAGAGGCCCAGGCAATAAATTGCCTGCCAGAAAAATCAAAAGATCGCAGCCTTCGGCAGCGCCTACAGAGGATGTGTAAACCTATGGCGGGCAAATGCAGATCAGACTCGGGCGGCAAGGCCATCGTGCTCGACAGCCTCCACCCGTTTACCTCACCCGAATGCTCTCACCACACCGATCAAGGCAGGGCCGATGGCGACCAGGAAGAAGCTCGGCCACAGGCAGAAAATCAGCGGGAAGATAAGTTTGGTGCCAATTTTTGCCCCCGCTTCTTCGGCAGCCTGCGTACGCCTGTCACGGAACTCATCGGCATAGATGCGCAAAGTATCGGCCACGCTGGTACCAAAGCGGATGCTCTGCGCCAACAGGCTGACCAACCCTTGTACGTCATCCAGACCGGTGCGCACGGCCAGTTGCTTGAGCGCTTCGGTACTGGAAATGCCCGCGCGGATCTGCGCATTGACCAAGGCCAGCTCTTCAGCCAACTCAACCTGACTGACCGACATCTCTTCAGCCACCCGCTCGATAGTCGTGGGCAGGGCTAGGCCCGACTCCACGCACACCACCATCAGATCCAGTGCGTCCGGAAACGCGGCACGCAGCCGGCCTTGTCGCGATTGTTTGCGCTTGCCGACATATATCGCTGGCAGCAGCCATCCGACAGCGGCCATCATGACCACCAACAACAGTCCCGTGATCAAGGAAACCTTGGGAATCATCGGTAATAGCAACAACGCAATGCCGACCAACAACAGTGGTAACAGCAAGCGCACCGCCCAATATATCTGCACCGCTGAAGAGGAACGGTACCCTGCATGCGTCAACAGGGTCTGGGTGACGGACGCCTGAGCGGATTCGGTCGAGGCAAAGCGCTGGCCGACCCGCTCCAGCAACAGTTGCAGATTACCAGGAGCGTCCTGCCCGGTCGTATTGCCTAAATGACCACGCTTGATCAGCGCCAGGCGACGCTGCACCGGGTCCTGAAGACCCAGCATCAGCAAAATCACGGCGACGACCGCAAGCACCGTACTCAAACCGATTGCGCCGAGGAACAACAGACGCCCCATCTCCTCGTTCCCCGTGACCCGACTGAACAACCCGAGTAAAAAGTCCATGAACTGTACCTCCCGGTAGCGAATACCGCTTAAACCTGAATCCGGATGATTTTGCGTATCCAGAAAATCCCGACCAACATGGAGCAGAACGCCCCGATGATCAGCTTTTGGCCCATGGGATCATTGAGCAGAACAGGCATGTAGGTGGGGCTTGTAACTATGATCGCGATCGCCAGCACGAAGGGAATGGCCACCAGTATCCAGGCGGACATCCGCCCTTCCGCCGACAAGGTTTTGATCTTGCGCTGAAAACGGAAGCGCCCACGAATCAGTCGACTCAGACGCTCCAGCACTTCAGTCAGATTGCCGCCCGTCTCGCGATGGATGAGGATCGAGGTCACCAGCATCATCACCGTCATGCTCGGCATACGCTCGAGCAGGCCGAGCATGGCCCGGCGTACATCGTTGCCATAGTTGATATCGGCGAAGGTCAGGCCGAACTCATGAGCGACCGCTCCCTTATGCTCCTCGGCGACCAGGCGCAGGGTTTCGTTGAACGGGTGTCCAGCGCGCAGGGCACGGCACATGGCATCCAGCGCATCCGGCAGGCCTTCCTCAAACTCAGCGAAGCGTTTGCCACGATCACGAGAAATTTTCAGCAGGGGTAACCAGAACACCCCGAAACCCGCTAGCAGCGCCATCCACCAGACCGACGAGATCATCCAGATCGAGATGCCCACACAGACGCCCAGGAACAGCCCGAGCAACAGCACCCGATAAGCACGATATTCATGCCCGGCCTGCTCGATCATCTGTGTCAGGTTCGCCATAAAGGGCAACTGCTCGAGCATGGCCTCCAATGGCGACAAGCGCGTCAGGTATTTCTGCCGCAACACTGTCTGCATGTTGGGCAAATTGTTGGCTTTCTCCAGCACATGCAGACGACCGCGGATGCGCTTGCGCATCTTGCCGGCCTCGCCGAACACCGGCACCACCACGCCCTGGGACAGAAGGAATACGGCGATAAACACCATGCCGAGGAACATCAGAATGAATTCACTGGGAATATTGTTCATGACTGCCGTGCCTCCATCCATTCAGGCCTGAACATGTTAAGCGGCAATTCGATGCCGCGTTTGGCCAGTACATCGCGGAAGGCCGGGATCATGCCGCTGGGGCGATAATCGCCAAGCACTTCGCCGTTCTCGCCCATGCCTTGACGCGCAAAGGAGAAGATTTCGGTCATGGTGATGATCTCGCCTTCCATGCCGTTGATTTCCTGCACGCTCACCAATCGGCGCTTGCCGTCCTCCTGGCGTTCCAGCTGGATCACCACATCAATGGCCGAAGCGATCTGCTGCCGCATGGCCTTGATCGGGAAAGTCGCCCCGGTCATCGACACCATGTTCTCGATTCGCCCCAACGCATCGCGCGCGGTGTTGGCGTGGATGGTGGTCAGCGAGCCGTCGTGCCCGGTGTTCATGGCGGTCAGCATGTCCAGCGCCTCGGCGCCGCGCACTTCGCCGATCACAATACGGTCCGGACGCATCCGCAGGCTGTTACGCACCAACTCCCGCTGGCTCACCTCGCCACGCCCCTCGATATTCGAAGGCCGGGTTTCCAGGCGCACCACATGGGGCTGTTGCAGTTGCAGTTCGGCCGAGTCTTCGATGGTGACGATCCGCTCGTTTTGCGGAATGAAACTGGACAGCACATTGAGCATGGTGGTCTTGCCGCTGCCGGTACCGCCGGAAATCAACACGTTCAAGCGTCCACGGACAATCGCCTTGAGCAGCAGGGCAATTGCAGGGGTTAACGTCCCCACCGAGATCAGGCTGTCGGTATTGAGCAGGTCCACCGCGAAGCGGCGAATCGACATGCTCGGGCCGTCGATGGCCAGCGGCGGGATAATCGCGTTGACCCGCGAACCGTCCTTGAGCCGGGCGTCCACCAATGGCGAGGACTCGTCGATACGCCGCCCCAGGCTGGAGACGATGCGGTCGATGATGTTGAGCAAATGCTGATCATCGCGAAAGCGCACATCGGTCCGTTGCAGTTTGCCAAAGCGCTCGACATAGACCGAGGCATGGCCGTTGACCAGAATATCGGACACGCTGTGATCGGCCAGCAACGGTTCCAGGGGACCCAGGCCGAGCACCTCGTCGGTGATCTGCTTGATGATCAACTGGCGGCTGACGGAACTCACTGGCGCCGAATGCTCATCAAGCAAGCGCTGGCAAATATCGCGAATTTGCCGCGTGGCTTCGGCCTGTTCAAGGGAGTCCAGCAGGGACAGGTCCATGACCTTGAGCAACTGCTGGTAGATCTTTTCCCGCCACTCGGCTTCCACCGGGGTGACCTGGCTTCTGGTTTCGTAAAGAACGTCCGGCGCCGCACGTTCCCACGCCATTATTTCCTCTGCCGGGTCCAGCAGGTCGTCGCCCAGCTGAGTAGCCGACGAAGAGGCGGGTTTACCGGACTGTTTGCGCAAGCGGTTACGAAAGTCGCTGATCATGGGTCATCCCCCGAAAAAACGGTTGAAGGCGCGTTTGAGTAAGCCTTTGTTCCCGGCTACCTGTTGACCGACCAGGTCCTCGGTCATGTCGCGCAGTGCGGCAGTAATCGCTGCCCTCGGCGCATGCAGCCCCAACGGCACGCCAGTGTTCTGACTCTGGCTGACCAGGTTGAAGTCGTTGGGTAATTTCGCCAGATTGGTGCAGCGCAACGCCTCGCCGATATCTTTGAGGCTGATCGCTGCCGCCTTGTCAAAGCGGTTGACTACTATCTGCAATTGATCCCCGCGCACGCCCAGGTCATCGCGAAGAATCCGCACCAGGGAGCTGGCATCGCGCAGGTGACTGACGCTCTGTTGCACCACCACGTACACCCGATCCACCTGCTCCAGCACAGAGCCGGTGAGGTGGTCGATTTGTCGCGGCAGGTCGATCACCACCCAGTCATAGCTGGCGCGGGCCAACTTCAACAGGGCATCAAGCTGCTCGGGCTGGGCATCCTGCGGCAGGCACAGCTCACCGGCCCGGCCACCCAGCACATGCAAGGTCGGGCTGAAGTGACTGCAAAAACCGCGTAGCGCGACGCTGTCCATGCCGTCGATCTGGTGCAACACCTCCAAATGGCTGTGTGACTGCGCCACATCCAGATAATGCGTCACGCTGCCAAATTGCAGATCCATATCCAGCAGCAGGGTACTGCCGCCCCTGGCACTGAGCTGCTGGGCCAGGTTGCAAGCCACCAGGGTTCCGCCGGAGCCGCCCTTGGCGCTCATCACAGCGATCAATTTCCCTTCTGCCCCACTGCCGGTCCGAACCTCCATGACCAGCCGATTCAAGGCGGCAACCAATTCCGTCTCGGCGATGGGCTCGGGCAGCACGTCACGGGCGCCGGCCTGCATCGCCATGCGCATGCCTTCCTGTTCGCTCAGCAGACCGCAAACCAACATCGGTGGACGCTCATGGGCCGGGTGCAGCAACAGCGCTGCCAGCTCCTCGCGCCACAGGTGGCTGACGCGCAACAGCAACAGATCGGGCATCCGGTCCAGACCGTAGAGCGGATCGACATGCCCGTTGCTCACCAGGCGAGTGCTCACCTCAAGGCCGGGCATGCGCTGACAGACACTCTGCAGATCGCGCAAAGAGGTGGCATCACGGCTGCTGATCAGCAACCGGAGCCCGGCTTTGCCAGTCGAGCTGGAGACTGGCGTTTCCTTGGTATTCAGCATGGTGTGATCTCCCCGGAATCGGAATGACGCCCGAGGCTTTCGCGTGGCAAGGTTGCCCTGAATGTGGGCAAGGTAATGGGCACGCCGAACCCGGGAATAAACAGGTTGAAAACGAAGTTTTGCAGGCTCAACTGGACGTAGCGGATGGCACGGAATCCAGTAACCCCACTCGTGTCGCCAGGGTTGGCCACCAGAGCGCCGTTTGCATCCAGATAAGTCAGTACCAGGTTGCTGGTGGTCAGATCGGTGATCAGCTGGCTCGTACCGGCATCCCCCGCAGCATTGAAAATCGCCCGCTGCAGGATCACCGGATCGCTGATATTGCACACTGCCGCCAGGCGTGCACCGCGACGGGCTGCTTCATCCAATGCATTGACCGTGAAGTACAGGCGGCCCATTTCCAATACGGCGAACAACAGCGTGAATACCAGCATGCCAATGATGGCGAACTCCACGACATAGGTGCCGCGCATGCGTTTGCGATTCATCACAGTGCCCTCATGACAGTCGTGGCGACCAGCGGAATGCTCAGCGCAATCTGACTACCAAAAAAACCCGGAATCGAGCCGGTACAATTGCCACTGCCAATCACCGGGCAAAACGTATAAGTGATGGTGACCCGCACATGGTCGAAGCCCACGGCGGCGACCTCCACCATACCGGTCGTCAACCCTGACACCACAGGGCTGCCGGTATTACTGGGCACACCATAGACCGCGACATTTTTCGTCTGGTCCTGCAGGGCATTACTCAGAGAGACCTCACCGAGCGTCGAGTTCCAGGCCTGGCTGGCAACAAAACGGTCCGCATCACGACTGGCCTGCAGCAGGACGTTGTACTGATAGAGCATGCGGCCGAACTCGCCGAAGGTCAGCAACAGCAACAGCAACACCGGCAGGACCAAGGTGAATTCCACCAGTGCCAGGCCTTGTTGGCGCTGCGATTGTTTAAAAGCATGAAGTCTCATGACGCCTCCTATGAGTCAGTGCTCGGAGTGCCGCTGCCGTTGAGATAGGTTTTGTAGAGCTGAATGATCTGCGGACCGGAATCGTTCACCGGTGTAGGGCTGGGCACGTTGTCGCCTTCGCACTCCTTCACAAACTGTCCGAAGATCTGCGCCTCCGTGCCGCCGCCGCTCATTGGCTGGACCACGTAATAGCAACCGAACCCCAGAACCGGGACCGTGGTTGAACCGCCCTGTTTGCCGGTGCAGTCGCCCACCACGATTTTCAGCATCCGGCGCTCGAACACCCCGTTGCTTTCACAGCCACTGCCGCCCCCTGCCACACACGCGGCAACGCTCGCACGCCAGTCGTTGTAGTCATATATCGTGTTGCCGCCCGCGGTAAGGTTGCCACCACTCGATGTGACGGGTTGCCCCTGATACTTCGCTTGTGGCGGGGTGACTGAGTCGTCATAAGTGATCGCAGGGTTACTGGACGTCGTCACCAGGTCCGGCGGATAGTCCGAGGAGCTGACTGGGCCATTGTAAATACCGAAACGTGTATTCAGGCCTTGAGACGCAGGGCCGACCTTGTTGCCAGGCGCGGTCTGGACATTCTCCCCCACGTTGCGGCAGACCGAGCCTCCTCCGGCCAGATCGTCCCTGACTGAACTGCCACCCGAGCCGAAATCGAGTAACTGAAAGTTGCCCGGACCAATGGGGGACGAATTGCCAGCAGCCGACTTCAATACTTGCAAATCACCAAATTGGAAGCCCCAGAACATGCCGGCATCCGGGTCATATTGGCTCGCTTCGCCACAGACCATCAAAGGTGCGAGATCGCACGGACTGGTAGGGCTGGGTCCAGCAGTGGCAATCGCCGCCACCGCTTTGTTCCCCACGGCGCCGAATGATTGAGCAAAGTTCCAGAAAAACCCCGTCAGGTTATAGCTCGGTACCGATACCCGAACGTATTTGGCATCCGTCGGGCCAGGATAGGAGAACGGGCCATAGACTTCTTTGGACAGTTCCACCACCGCAAATGTGCCTGGACTGCCGGCGACCGCCGTGTCCAATTCGTTATTGCCCGTGGCATTGGCATTTTGCATCAGCGTATTGAGCGCGGCAGCCTGCGTCGCGCTGGCAGCGTTGACTTCTCCTGCCACCTGACTCAGGGTTTTGGCACCACTCAGGGCGGCGGCGTCTACCGCATTCTGCAGGCGCGTCTTGTTCAGCAACATGTGTCCGCCGTCCAGCGCCAACGCCGCCATCATCACCATCGCCGCCAACGCGATTACCATCAATACGCTCACCGATCCTTCCTGGCGCCTTGGCGTCGCAGTGAACGGCTGCCGAATACGAAGATTCATCATCGAGCCCTCATTTGCCGATACTGATCCGGATCGGCTCCGCCAAGACCTGGTGTCTAGGACCTGTTGCGCCCTGTCAGCGAATGTTGACTACTTTGGTTTCGATCCCGCGAATGATGGTGATAGCCCCACCACTCTCGCCGCGGCTGCGCTGCATCACGCGTTTTGGCACAGTGGCGGTAGCCACCGCCATGACCGGTGCAGCAGGCGCAATGGCTGCGATTTTTTTCTCGCTATTCAGCGGATTGCGCAGGGTCAGTTGCAGTTTCCCTTCCGTTTGCGCCGTGACCAGGGTTTCAGCCTCTGCGGTCGTCATCTCCAGCGTCACTGCACGCACCACTACCGGTTGGGTCTTGTCGGTACCCGCCGTCTGGTCCACCGCCAACACCCGCAAATTCTCGAGGATGGTCCTGGACACAGCGTTATTGCCGGCGCCATCAGTTTTTTTAGTCGCCAGCACATCGACCCGGTTACCGGGTAACAGGAACCCGCCCACACCGACCACATCGTCTACCCGTACCGAGATGGCACGTTTGTCTGTCGCAATCAGAGAAGCCAGGGTACTGCCCCCCAAATGCTCACTCAGACGCGCGCCGCGCATGATGTCGCCCTTCAGGATGTCGAACGTTGCGATCTTGCCCACTGCTTTGTCGGTGGAGTCGAAGGCATCGTCCGGGATCGTGTCCATGGGCATGCGCAGGGTCGTGACCTGTTGGGCCTCGACCATCTGCCCGAATGGAATCTCGACCGTGGCGACTACCACGCTTCGAAGGTGGTCATCCGGGCTGGCATTGAGCCGGGCGCTCAGCCAGGAGTCGGCCATCCATGCAGCACCAAGGCCCATGACCAGAGAAATGCCTACCAGGGTAAGAGTACGAGAGCTCATGTCAGTATCTCCGTATCAAAGAAAGTCGAGCTGGACGAAATAGTTGTGCCAGGCCCATTCCAACTCTTGCGGTGACAATGGTCCGGAACCACCCATATAGCGCTGGCGATCGAGCGCCATGTTCAGGAGATCTCGGGGATGGCAAGGCACCAGGGGCATGCCTTCGCTTGCATAAAGCCTTTGCAGTACGTAACGCAGCAGCAGCGGGTCGAAAGGAATGCCCAGACGCTCGCATTCCTGACGCCAGATCTTTTCGTACTCCTCAGGCTTCAGGTAACCGAATTGCAGCTTGTAGCCAATCCGGCGAAGGAAGGCCTCATCGGCCAGCTCCAGGGGATTGAGGTTGGTGGAAAACACCAGAATCAGATCGAACGGCAGCTCGCAATGCCGACCACCGCCCAGGTTGATGAAGTCGCGCTTCTCTTCCATGGGGACGATCCAGCGGTTCAACAGTTCGGCGGGGGCCATGCGCTGGCGTCCCATGTCGTCGATGATGAACAGGCCATTACTGGCCTTGAGCTGCAAGGCGGCCTGGTACTGACGGGTGGAGGAGTCATAGCGAACGTCCAGCTGTTCCATGCTCAGTTCGCCGCCCGTAATAACGATCGGGCGCTTGCAGCACAGCAGTCGACGGTCGATCCCTTCGTTGAGCATCAGATTGTTCTGTTGACTGCTTTCATCGAGCCGCTGATGTACCTGCGGATCGTAGATCTCTATCACCGACTCGTTGATCACGATGGCATGAGGCACCCAGATGGCCTCGGCGAACAGACGAATCAGCCGACTGCTGACATAAGTCTTGCCGGTACCCGCGGGGCCATAAATCATGATTGCGCGCCCGGAGTTCAGTGCCACACCCAACTGATCGAGCATGCCCTCCGTGAGCACCACCCCAGCAAGGGCATTACGCATATCGTTGGCGTTGATGCGACCATGGTGAATGGTCTGCAATTTGATCAGGGACCGATAGGTACTCACCGGGAACGGTGCCGCACCGATATAGCCACTGCGCGACAAGGCATCGCGGGCGGCACTGCGTCCGCGTTCGGTCAGGCCATAACGCAGCATCTGCCCACCGGATTGCCCCATCTGGCCAAGCACTTCGACACGGCCGTCCTTGCGCAGAAACGCCAGGATCTCTTCAAGTACGGCGCCGGTCAGCGCCAGGCGATCTACCAGCCGCGGCATGTCGAGCACGCCGGCGTCATGCAGATGCTTGCACACCAGCTCACCGAGAAAACTGTCTGTCAGACCGGTATCGCTGATTGTGCACGGCTGAGGCGCCAGTCGTTGCACCGCATCCCGGTCGCTGGGGTAGGCATCACTATCGACGATGACGTGCATGACTAAGCTCCCAATCCACCAGCAACGAGTTGCCAGTAGACGCTGTTTAAAGTGCCAATCAGGATGGCGATCGAATAAGGAAAAGGTTTGCCAGCCACTTCATCTGAAGTCGGCGAAAAATAGGCCTGCGCTCTCAAAATCAACCAATAGCGTCCGAAGGTCTGGCGCAATTGACCGCGAACCAGGACTATCAGAAAACCGCACACGCCACCGGCTATCAGGCTGAATAAGGCAGCCCACAACGCGAAATGAAACGGAAGAAAACTGCCGACCATGGTCATTAGCTTGACATCGCCGGCGGCCATGCCACCAAAGGCGTACATGGGCAGAAACAGCCCAAAACAGATCAGCATACCCAACAGGCCGTCACCCAATCCGCTGACACCACCTGAATAAGTCTGACCGGCCAATCCAAGGGCAAGGCCCAACAAGACCAGCATGTTGGGAATACGGTGGTGAAGCAGATCGCTCACCACCGCGACGGCCAGCAGTCCTAGCAGTACAACTATCGACACCAGCAATTCCATGGACATGGCACGTCTCCCGATTGCGAGTTATCGTTAGCAAGCGACCCCACCGTTGACCGCGGCGCACAGTGCATCGATTTTGGTTTCCACCTGACCTCCAAGCGCCACGAACGCTGCGGCGACAGTCACCGTAATCAACCCACCCGCCACCGCATACTCCACAATGGTCAGGCCATCTTCGTCTTTGATGAACTTCATTACCGAAGCCTTGATTGTTTGCATGATCATTTTGCCCACCTCTCGAATGTTGTTTTTTCGGAAGGCAGTGCGTTCTGCGCTGCCTGGATGCAACACTAGTCAGGGGCAAGGCATAGGCGTTAGGAAGATTTTGCACATCACTAGGACTTTTTTGCGGGGGTGCCAACTACCGTTAGTTGGCTTTTGGAAGGCACGGCGGGGTAAGGAAGGAAATGACTTGCGAGTGCGATTGTCGTTGATTCACAAGCGACGAGCGGTTGAGGCTCGATACATTGATTCCACGCTAGGAAACAATCGGGCAGGGGCTATTTTTCGAACGAAATATAGAGCGCATAGAATTAAAGCATGAGTTCCTTATAAGCATTTAGTCTGCAAAGTGATCGAACGTTAGCAATACTACTCACCGAGAACGGCACGAAGAACCGCAGAGTAGAGACATGACGTCCAATTTGACCAGAAGGCCATCGCTACTATGGTTCGATCAGACTCACGATCGTTCCACAAAGGAACTCATCGCGCAGTTCGAGGGCACCTGCGACTGCAAACTGGCAAAAAATTCCGCGTTGCCCATCGCGGAACAGGCAGACATGATCTGCATCCATTTCGACCGCCCAGACACACCCGGCTTGAGGTTGTTGCTGGAGATCAAACGCACCACCCCCACCATCCCGATCACCATGTTCACCGTGCAGCACTCGGAAGAACTGGCTGTCTGGGCCATGCGCTCCAGTGTCTGGGAATACATGGTGCTGCCGCTCTCATCCAACGAGAGAAAGCGTTACCTGACGGCGGTGGCGCAGCTGTGCGAGTTGCGCCGAAATGCCAACGGCCAGGGCCAGACATCGTTGATCGATCACTCCCCTACCCTGCCGGACAGCATCCGCCTGACCTCGGGGCACCAAAAACACCAGGCGCTGAGCAACGTCATGCTTTACATCGATCAGCACTTTCGGGACAGCATCGATCAGAGGGAGTTGGCGAAGCGCTGCGGCATGACGACCTTTCGCTTCAGCCGCCTGTTCAAGGAAGCCAATGGCGTTGGTTTCACCGATTACATCTTGAACAAGCGCATGAGCTTCGCCAAGCAACTGCTCGACAATAGCCAGATGCCTATTACCAGCATCGGCTATGAGGCCGGCTTCAAGGATCCGTCCTACTTCGCTCGCGCATTCAAGCAGTTCGTCAACTGCACGCCCAGCGAATACCGTTTGACATGCCAACTCAGAGCAGTAGCAGCGCAACCGGCGCTGGAGGATACAACCGCTGAAGTGCTCGAAAGCCTGGTGCAGAGCCTCGGGAGTTGAGGCAGGTTTTTTTCACGCGCACAAAAAACGCCGCTCAATGAGCGGCGTTTTCTTTGAATTTGGAGCGGGAAACGAGACTCGAACTCGCGACCCCGACCTTGGCAAGGTCGTGCTCTACCAACTGAGCTATTCCCGCAAATGGCGTCCCCTAGGGGACTCGAACCCCTGTTACCGCCGTGAAAGGGCGGTGTCCTAGGCCACTAGACGAAGGGGACACGCTGCCCGGAACACATGGTGTGTGTTTCGGTGCCCAGATCCGCATCCGAAGATTTGGTTCTGGTTTCACTCAGCCCTGCCCGAAAGCAAAGCCGTTTAAAACTGGAGCGGGAAACGAGACTCGAACTCGCGACCCCGACCTTGGCAAGGTCGTGCTCTACCAACTGAGCTATTCCCGCATTGGCGTCCCCTAGGGGACTCGAACCCCTGTTACCGCCGTGAAAGGGCGGTGTCCTAGGCCACTAGACGAAGGGGACACACGTACAACATTCACTCCCTACCGCGTTTCGCTGTGTGCTTTACGCTGTAAGTGGCGCGCATTCTATGGATGGATTGAGGGGTCGTCAACCCCCAGATATAAATTTATTTAAATCAATGACTTCGCCCTGCTTTCAGCAGCGATTCAGGCTTTTCCGTCGACTGACCTTTGACGCCTATATTCTGGCTTCCAGCAAGGCGCTATAGTCCACACCGAGATGATGGCACTGTGCACCTCACACGCTATTTACTTATATATGCAGCGTTACGGCCGATATAAGCAAAGCCATAGCCGATTCAACTCGTCGAGCGGCCCTAGGCGCCCAAATGCCAAGCCACTACACTCGACACGCACGCGAACCCTATATAAGAGGTCTTACCGGTGACACCACTCATGATCACCCTGCTAGTCGTAGCCGGGATCGCACTATTGATCGCCATTGGCTACATGAACCATGTGGTGGAGAACAATAAGCTGGAAAAGGCCCGCACCAAGGTTGAACTCAATGACCGCCTGCGTCGCTGCGGCGAAATCACCGAGACCTTCCCCGGTCAGTTGATGACACCGGCGCTCAAGCTGCTGTTGACCCGTCTGGAACTGAACGTCTGCCAGCGCCTGCTGAACCTGGAAAAAACCAACGCCACGTTGAAGGCACGGATTACCGAGCTGAGTGCCTTGGTCGCCCAGGGCGAATCGATCCCGGTCAACAACCCGCCGGCACCGATCCAGACCGAAGCCAAAGCCAAAGACGTGCGTTTCCTGCTCGAAGCCATGCATGGCCAGATCACCCGCGCCGCACAGGACGGCTTCCTGCCGACCAACGAAGCCAAGCGCTGGATCCGCGAAGTGCGCCACATCCTGGTCCTGCTGCATATCGAATTCTTCAACAACCTGGGCCAGCATTCTCTACAACAGAACCAGCCCGGCCAGGCTCGCCTGGCCTTTGAACGCGGTGTGCAATACCTGCGCAAACAACAGGAACCGCAGATTTACGCTGAACAGCTGGAATACCTGGAGAAACTCCTGGCCCGCGCCAACGCCCAGGTCATGGACAAGATCGCTCCGGTAGAAGGCGAGATGAACCAATTGACTGAAGGCCTCAAAGACGTCGAGGCGGATGCCGACTGGAAGAAAAAAGCGATCTACGACTGATCACGCAAATGCTGAAAAGCCACCGGGTCAGGTGGCTTTTTTTTGCGTTGGGATTGATAGAGAGGCAGCCCCTACAACCTGAAGTGCCCCACCATCCCCTTCAACTCAACCCCCAACTGCGCCAACTCAATACTCGACGCGGCATTGCCCTGCATCGCCAGCGACGACTGATCCGCACTGGCGCGAATACTGGTGACACTGCGATTAATCTCCTCGGCTACTGAACTCTGCTCTTCCGCAGCCGCCGCAATCTGCTGGTTCATCTGCTGAATCAACGACACCGCTGCCGCAATGCTCCCCAAGGCGCTCTCGGTCTGCAACGCATCGCTTACCGCCAGCTTCACCAACTCGCCACTGTTCTGAATCTGCTGCACCGACGACTGCGCCGCCGAGCGCAAGGCACTGACGAGCCGTTCGATTTCTTCGGTCGATTGCTGGGTTCGCTTGGCCAGCGCTCGCACCTCATCGGCCACCACCGCAAACCCCCTGCCCTGCTCGCCGGCCCGCGCCGCCTCGATGGCCGCATTGAGCGCCAACAGGTTGGTCTGCTCGGCAACGCTTTTGATCACGCTGAGCACCGTGCCAATGTTCTGGATTTCCGCACTGAGGCTTTCGATGCTGGAGCTGGCCGAGGTGGCCGAGTCCGCCAATTGTTCGATCCGCGCCATGCTCTGACGCACCACCTGCTGACCGCTTTCGACCTTGCCATCGGCAGTCTGCGCGGCCTGGGCGGCTTCCTCCGCGTTACGTGCAACGTCATGCACCGTGGCGGTCATCTGGTTCATTGCGGTGGCGACCTGCTCGGTTTCTTCCTTCTGACTGCTGACTTCAAGGTTGGTCTGTTCGGTCACCGCCGACAGCGATTGAGCAGAGCTTGCCAGCTGTTCGATACCGGCTTGCAAACCACTGACGATATTGCTGAGCCCTGCGCCCATTTGCTGCATGGCTTGCATCAACTGGCCGATCTCGTCACGGCGGGTCACTTCAATCGTTGCACTCAAATCGCCCGCGGCGATCTGCTGAGCCACACGAATCACACTGCGCAGCGGCGCGACGATCAACCGGGTGATCACCCACGCAGCAATCAGCCCCACCAGCAAGGCCAGTGCCGAGGAGCCGATGATCAATAGCGAGTTCTTTTTCAGCTCTGCCTGCATCGACTGATCTTCGGCAACGTAGGCCTGATCCACCCGCGCCACCACTTGAGCGGCGCGCTGGTGAAGTTGCTCGTAGACGGTCTTTTCCTGCGCCAACAAGCCGGTGTACTCGGCGAGTTTTTCACTGAAACCGGCGATGTGACCGGACACTTCATTGAGGACGGTCTGGTACCCCTCATCCTTGATCGTGGTTTTCAGTTGCCCGGCCTGCGTCAATGCCTGATCGGCCTGCTCGATCTTGCCCTGCCCGCCGCTATCGTCGCCCTTGCGGCTCTGGTCCAGGCGTACGCGCGCTTCGTTCATGGCCTGCAACATCAAGCGCGAAACCTGGCTGACCTGATTGGCCTGCTCGATGAATTGCGCGCCGTCCTTGCCCTCGGATTCTTTCAAGGTATAGGCACCATCGTCGGCGAGACCGGCCTGCAGCACATCGAGGTTATTGGCCACGCTGGAGACCGACCAACTGGCCATTTCCAGCGCCAGGTCCTTGGCCTGACTCAGCGAGACAAACTCGTCAAAAGCCTTGCGATAGGCCCCCAGAGATTGTTCGACATCATTCATGACCGGCACATTGGTCGCCGACTGTGCCTTGAGTTCGGTTGCCAGAGCAACCAGAGCGTCCACCCCGGCGCGCAAGGCGTCCGCGGTTTTCGGATTACCGTGCAAGGCGTATTCCTGCTCGAGCAGGCGAACCTTGAGCAAACCACTGTTGAGCGACGACATCTGCTTGAGCCCGTCGAAGCGCTGACTGATGGTTTGCAGGGACCATACGCCGATGGCCGCCACCAAGGCTGTCAACAGCAGTACCAGTACAAACCCGACACCCAGTTTTTTCGCCATACCGAGGTTGGCAAAACGTCCTTGCACGGCCGAAATCATTGCGCTTAGTCCCCTGCCATTGTCTGTTGATGCAGATTCGCAACGGGCCGGTGCCAACACAAGTCTCTGGCGTCGGAATAATGGCAAAAAGCTACGCCCGCGTCGCTTTCAGAACGCTTGAGGTCGATCCCGAGCGGTGGCCTGAAAAAATGCCCGGGCACGAGGATCACAGGCATAAGCTACGTTGATCCGCTGCCAGTCATGAGCCTGGCCAGTCGGACTGAACGCCGTTGGACAAGACAGCAGGACACCGTAGCGCCGCGCCTGAGTCCGCACCTGAGCATAGTCAGCGTTGCGTGAGCGCGCCCAGATGAACAGGCCACCCACCGGTTTGCCGAAAACCTCCCATTCGGCGTCTTCAAGTATTTGCAAGGCCGCTTCCCTGTCAGTACTTAATCGCTGACGCTGACGCTGCACCAACTTGCGATAGGCACCACTGGCCAACAAACAAGCCAGTACCGACTCGCTGAATCGTGAAGCGCCCATGCTGCTGATCATCTTGACCCTGGCCAGTCGCAAAATAACATCGGCACCAGCCACGACAAAGCCGACCCGTAACGAACTGCTGAGGGTTTTGGAGTAGCTGCCGACATAGATCACGTTGTCATCAATGCCGAGTGCCGCAAGGCGCGTGCCGGGGCCGCTGTGCAAATCCGCATAGACGTCGTCTTCAATCACCAGCACGCCATTTTTTTTGGCCAGTTGCAGAACTTGCTGAGCCACCGCAGGGGTCAGACTGCTGCCGGTGGGGTTGTGATAAAAGCTGTTGATGAACAAGCCACGGGGTTTGTGCTTCAGCAACAATGCCTCGAGGGCATGGGTGTCTGGCCCGTGAGGGGTTCGCGGCACCTCGATCATGCTGATCCCGTGCAGCCTGAGCAGCTCGAACAGCATCGAATAGCCCAGACTCTCCACCACCACGCAATCGCCCGTCTTGAATAATGTCCGTACGATCAGGTCGAGCCCATGACTGGCCCCCGCCGTAGTCAGGATTCGGCTTTCATCCACCGTGATATTCAGCTGTTTCAATCGTTTGAGGATCTGCTGACGCAAGGCAGGCAAGCCCAGCGGCGTGCTGTAGTTGAACAATCCGGCCATATCGGTGCGGCTGACCTGGCGTATGGCGTAGCTCAGGTCGTCAGTCTCGCGCCAGCTCTCGGGTAATCCGCCACAACCCAGTTTCAGTTCGCCGACGTGGCTGCTTTGCTTTTCCTCAACCCCTTCGAACCAGGGAAGATCCTGTTGCCCCTGAGCAGCCAGCGCCGTTACCGCGACAAAGAAACCCGTCCCGTTACGCGTTGCCAGTAACCCTTGAGCCACAAGCCGTTCACAGGCCTCGACGACACTGGATTGACTGAGCAGATTGATCCGCGCGATTTGCCGCACGGAAGGTAAACGCATCCCCGGTGACACCTCGCCGCGACGGAGCCATTCGGCCAATGCGTCGACGATTTGCTGCACGACAGGCACCAATGCCTCTCGATCGATTCTCAACTCCATGAGCAAGCAAACTCCTCTCCGTTTTGCGGGAAACAGTTAATCACAGGAGCGCTCGAGAAGATGTGCGACAACGCCGCCAAAACCCTCGGTTCTAACCATTTGAAACACATTGACCGGCGTCGTCAGGGAACCGGCGCTTGAAGAAGTGGGCAAAACACTAAAACGCCGTGACCCCACCATCCACCGCCAGCGAATGCCCGGTGGTGAACGCCGCGCCGTCGCTGCACAGGTACAGCACCGCGCTGGCAATTTCTTCGACCTTGCCGATACGCCCGACCGGGTGCATGGCGTTGGCGAATTCGCCCTTCTTCGGGTCCGCTTCATAGGCTCGACGGAACATGTCGGTGTCGATCACCGCCGGGCACACCGCATTCACGCGAATCTTTTTCTTGGCGTATTCGATGGCCGCCGATTTGGTCAGGCCGATCACCGCGTGTTTCGAGGCGGCGTAGATGCTCATCTTCGGCGCAGCCCCCAGGCCGGCGACCGACGCGGTGTTAACGATCGCGCCGCCACCCTGGGCCAGCAGCAAAGGCAACTGATACTTCATGCACAGCCAGACGCCTTTGACGTTGACGCCCATGATCGCGTCGAACTCATCGATCGTGCCTTCGGCCAGTTTGCCTTTCTCGATTTCGATACCGGCGTTGTTGAAGGCATAGTCGAGACGGCCGTAGGCATTCACCACCTCGTCCATCAGATTTTTTACATCGCTTTCCACAGTGACATTGCAGCGCACGAAAGTCGCTTCACCGCCCGCGGTGCGAATCAGCGCCACAGTGCCTTCACCACCGGCCGCATCCAGATCAGCGACCACCACTTTCAAACCTTCGGCGGCGAACGCCAAAGCGGTCGCGCGGCCAATACCATTGGCCGCGCCTGTCACAACGGCGACCTGGCCGGAAAACGTCATGCTCATTGTTATGTCCTCGGAGGGAAGAATGCGGGGGATCGCGTGTGCCCAGTCTAGTCATAGGGGCGTATGGCACGGCAGCACTATCAGAAGGCCGGTTGGTTGCCCATGAGTTGCAGTGATAGAACCGGCGCCCTGACTATCACTGCACTGGATCGATGTGCATTCGCAGCGTCAGCCAACCTTGCAGCATCGCCAATGAAGGTCTATCAACAAGACTTCATTCATCTTGAGTGCCTGTCATGACTACCCAGACCAATCGCCAGTTCCTGCTCGCCAAACGTCCCGTGGGCGCGGCTACCCGCGAGACTTTCACCTATCAGGAAGTACCGGTCGGCGAGCCGGCGACGGGTCAGATCCTGGTCAAGAACGAATACCTGTCCCTGGATCCGGCCATGCGTGGCTGGATGAACGAGGGCAAGTCCTACATCCCTCCGGTCGGCATTGGCGAAGTCATGCGTGCATTGGGCGTAGGCAAAGTCATCGCTTCGAACAATCCGGGTTTCGCCGTGGGGGACTACGTCAACGGCGCCCTCGGCGTGCAGGATTACTTCCTCGGCGAGCCACGAGGTTTCTACAAGGTCGATCCGAAACTGGCACCGCTGCCGCGCTATTTATCCGCGCTGGGCATGACCGGGATGACCGCCTATTTCGCCCTGCTCGATGTCGGCGCACCGAAAGCAGGTGATACCGTGGTTTTATCGGGCGCGGCCGGTGCGGTGGGCAGCATTGCCGGGCAGATCGCCAAGATCAAAGGTTGCCGTGTGGTCGGCATTGCCGGCGGCGCGGACAAGTGCAAGTTCCTGATCGATGAACTGGGTTTTGACGGTGCCATCGACTACAAAAACGAAGACGTACACGCCGGCCTCAAACGCGAATGCCCGAAAGGCGTCGACGTGTATTTCGATAACGTCGGCGGCGATATTCTCGATGCCGTGCTGAGCCGGCTGAACATGAAGGCGCGGGTGGTGATTTGCGGCGCCATCAGCCAGTACAACAACAAGGAAGCGGTCAAAGGCCCGGCCAACTACCTGTCGCTGCTGGTCAACCGCGCGCGGATGGAAGGCTTTGTGGTGATGGATTACGCCGCCCAGTTCGGCGCTGCCGGGCAGGAAATGGCCGGGTGGATGGCCAAGGGGCAGCTCAAGAGCAAGGAAGACATCGTTGAAGGACTGGAAACATTCCCGGAGACGCTGATGAAATTGTTCAGCGGCGAGAATTTCGGGAAGTTGGTGTTGAAAATTTAACCCGGTATTTTGAAAGAATCACAAAACCCTGTGGGAGCGGGCTTACCCGCGATGAGGGCGTGTCAGTCAACATCAATCTTGTCTGATACACCGCTATCGCGGGCAAGCCCGCTCCCACAGGTTTAGTGGCGTTTAAGCGAGTTCGGCAACAACCGCCGCCAGCGCCTTCGCCGGATCCGCCGCCTGGCTGATCGGACGACCGATCACCAGGTAGTCGGAACCTGCCTCCAACGCCTGACGCGGGGTCAGGATGCGGCGTTGATCGTCCTGGGCGCTGCCCGCCGGACGAATTCCCGGGGTCACCAGTTGCAACGACGGGTGAGCAGCCTTCAAGGCCTGGGCTTCCAGGGCCGAGCAGACCAGACCGTCCATCCCGGCTTTTTCGGCCAGCGCGGCCAGGCGCAGCACCTGCTCCTGTGGCTCGATGTCCAGACCGATACCCGCCAGATCCTCACGCTCCATGCTGGTCAGCACGGTAACGCCGATCAACAGCGGTTTCGGGCCGGTACGCTGATCGAGCACTTCACGGCAGGCGGCCATCATGCGCAGACCGCCGGAGCAGTGCACGTTGACCATCCACACGCCCATTTCCGCGGCGGCCTTGACGGCCATGGCGGTGGTGTTCGGAATGTCGTGGAACTTGAGGTCCAGGAACACTTCGAAACCTTTGTCGCGCAGGGTGCCGACGATTTCCGAGGCGCAACTGGTGAACAGTTCTTTACCGACTTTGACCCGGCACAGCTTCGGGTCCAGTTGATCGGCCAGCTTCAGTGCGGCGTCACGGGTAGGGAAATCCAGGGCGACGATGATAGGCGTCTGGCAGGCGGACATGAGTGGGCTCTCAGGCAAGTCGAAATCGGCGCGCATTGTAGCGGAACCAGCGCCGCTGCGGGACCCGATGATCGGTAATTCGTCGTCGCGGTCAAGACAAGACTAGCTCCTGCGTCAATTGTGTCGAGTTCGATACACACACGACACGCCCACAACACCCTCCAACGCTACCCTCGGCAGCCGCAACAGGTCCTACAGCACTTCCCGCCTCACGGCCGGACGCCTATGCTGAAGCCACAACCTCGCAGCCTATCTTTGTGGTTGGCAGCCTATCTGGCAGATGAACGCACGCATGCACAACTCCCCAGCACCTCTGAACGACGATCAAAAAGCGCCGGCCGACGATAAACGCTGGAGCATTCGCGCCCTGATCGTCGACGATGACGTCCCGATCCGCGAACTGATGATCGACTACCTGGCCCGGTTCAGTATCCACGCCAGCGGCGTCACCGATGGCGCCGCGATGCGTCAGGTGCTGCAAGCCGAGCATTTCGACGTGGTGGTGCTCGACCTGATGCTGCCGGGCGAAGACGGCTTGTCGCTGTGCCGCTGGTTGCGCGCCGAATCGGACATTCCGATCCTGATGCTCACCGCCCGCTGCGAACCCACCGACCGGATCATCGGCCTGGAACTGGGCGCCGACGACTACATGGCCAAGCCATTCGAGCCGCGGGAACTGGTCGCACGGATTCAGACCATTCTGCGTCGAGTGCGCGACGACCGCACCGAACAGCGTGCGAATATTCGCTTCGACAACTGGCGATTGAACAGCGTGCTGCGCCAGTTGATCGCCGCCGATGGCCTGGTGGTGCCGCTGTCCAACGCCGAATTCCGCTTGCTCTGGGTGTTCATCGAACGTCCGCGCCGGGTACTCAGCCGCGAACAGCTGCTGGACGCCGCCCGTGGTCGCTCGATCGAAGCCTTTGATCGCAGCATCGACTTGCTCGTCTCGCGCCTGCGCCAGAAACTGGGCGATGACCCGAAAGCCCCACAACTGATCAAGACCGTTCGCGGCGAGGGTTATCTGTTCGACGCACGAGACATCGGCTGATGCGTGCGCGCTTCGATACGCTGTTCGGCCGCCTGTTTGGCGTGCTGCTGCTGGCGATCGTACTGGCGCACTTGTTGGCGTTCTTCTGGTTCAGGCATTACGGTCCACCGCCTCCCCCTCCTCCGCCGTCGGAATTTTCCGAACGCTTCGACGGACAACGCCCACCGCCGGACCCGCGCTTCGGCAATCGGCCGCCACGGCCGTGGTTCGGCGGGCCGCTGGTGCCGCTGACCTTTCAGTTTGTCTCGCTGATCATCGCCGCCTGGTACGGCGCCAAGTTGCTGACCCGGCCGATCCAACGCCTGAGCGACGCCGCCGAGCGCCTGAGTGAAAATCTCGACAGTCCACCACTGGATGAGTCGGGGCCACGGGAAGCGCGGCAAGCGGCGCACACCTTCAACCTGATGCAGCAACGCATTCTGCAGCAAGTGCAGCAGCGCTCACGAATGCTTGGCGCGGTGTCCCACGACCTGCGCACGCCGCTGTCGCGGCTCAAGCTGCGGCTGGAACAGATCGATGACGACAAGCTGCAAGGCCAGATGCGTCAGGACCTGGACGACATGATCAGCATGCTCGATTCCACCCTCACCTACCTGCACGAACAGCGCACCAGCGAGGCGCCGCAATGGATGGACGTGCAGGCGCTGGTGGAATCCCTGAGCGAAAACGCCCAGGACCAGGGTTCCAATGTCCAGGCCAGCGGCCATTGCGCGCCGCTGCAGGTTCAGCCGATGGCCTTGCGCTCATGCATCAATAACCTGCTGGACAACGCCCTGCGTTATGCCGGGGACGCGCTGATCACGCTTGAAGACAGCCGCGAGGAACTGGTGATTCGGGTCATCGACCATGGCCCGGGTATCGCGGCGGATAAACGTGAAGCGGTGTTTGAACCGTTCTTTCGTCTGGAAGGTTCACGTAATCGCAACTCCGGCGGCGTCGGTCTGGGCATGACCATCGCCCGGGAAGCTGCGGAGCGTTTGGGTGGGCAGTTGAGCCTGGAAGAGACCTTCGGTGGTGGTTTAACCGCAGTCATCCGCCTGCCCCGTCTCTAAGCCACAACAAGCCCGCTCCCACAGGATCTGAGCCGACCAATAGTTGTGTGTGTGTGTGTGTGTGTACCCATCGGTACAAACCCCACATACCCACGACAACTCACCCCTTGAGGCTGCATAAGCCGGTGCACTCACCGGTTTCCCATTCCAAGGAGTGAGCACAATGATCGGTAGTGTCAGCAACTACACGAGCTATACCAGCACCAGCAGCACCTCCACCAACAGCGCCCGCAGCCAGCAATTCCAGAAAGAACTGCTCGCCAAACTCGACAGCAACAGCGACGGCGCGGTGGATCAGGACGAGCTCACGAGCGCCCTGTCGCAGAAAACCGACGACGGTCTGCTGGTCAGCCTGAGCAAAAACTTCAGCGACCTGGACAGCGACGAAAGCGGCAGCCTGAGCAGCGAAGAAATGGCCGCGATGGCTCCACCGCCGCCACCGCGTGATCAGGCGCCGAGCACCGAACTGGCCGATGCGCTGATCAGCGCCCTGGACACTGACGGCGACGGTGCCATCAGCAGCGATGAACTGAGCAATGGCCTGACCAGCGCCGGCAGCACGGCCGACAGCACAGAAATCTTCTCGGCCCTGGACAAGAACGAAGACGGCACCGTCAGCCAGGACGAACTCGTCGCCAGCCTGACCCCAACACCGCCGCCACCTCAGCAGATGTCCAGCGAAGAACTGTTCAGCCAGCTCGATACCGACAGCGACGGCAGTGTCACCGCCACCGAACTGAGCAGCGCCCTGGCCAGCGACAGCACTTCGTCGACCAGCACCGATACCAGCGCCGCATTGCTCAAGGTTCTGGATAGCGACAGCAGCGGTGGCGTCAGCAGCGATGAACTGAAAGCCGCCCTGCAAGCCGGCCGCGAGCAGAACACTGACAGCTCCACGAATCAGTTCAACGTGACCGAAGCCCTGAACAAAATGATCGCCAACCTGAGCAAGCAGTACTCGCTCGACAACGTCGCGACCGTGGGCAAATACCTGAACGAGGCGACCTGAGTCAAAAGCTTCGCGGGCGGTGCGTCGATCCGACTTGCCCGCGAAGAGGCCCTAAGCCCCAACAAAAAACTCAGGGCCGGATATCTTCAACCCGGGCCTGGCTCCCCACACAATAAAAAATCGCCATTCCTGTGTTGATCGTTCCCACGCTCTGCGTGGGAACGCAGCCCGGGACGCTCCGCGTCCCCTCCAGAGCCGAACGCGGAGCGTCCGTTGAGGCATTCCCACGCAGAGCGTGGGAACGATCATGAAAGACCCACCATCTCGTTTAACCGGCGTTCGAAAAGGGGACGAAAAGGGGACGTATTTATTTACCGTTCGCTCCGCCTGAACCAGGGCCTGAGTGATCAATAAACAAAGATGTTTAATCGACATCTCCAGAAACTCTCTGAGGCTACACAACCTTGCGTCGCTGCCTACAGCTGCGCCAGAATCCGCCGGCTTGTGCGCCTTGAGGTCGGGCTCTATCGTTTGCGGGTCGCTGACCAATCAGCGATCGGATTTGACCGTCCGAATAAATCAAGGCGCGCCAGCGTCCAAGACCTATTTCAGGCATGTCTGAAATATCGTGTCGCGGTGGCTGTGCGTGGGACACCTTCGGGTGTGCCGGATTCCTTGATGTCCGGTCGGTCAACCCGCGTACAGCTGCCACCTTGTTCGTTTGACCGCGAACGGCGGTAGTTCCACTCATCAAGGAGCTTCACCATGTTCAAAGCCACACCCAATCCCCCTGAAAACGATCCAACTTCCCCTTACGAATCCCTCGATTCGAAAAAACTCCACGAAGCCGCCGACCGTGCCCTCGACCACTACCTCAAGCCGCCCACCCCCAAAGACACCAAGCGCAAACCCAGCACCATTTACCACG
>NZ_JAKWJK010000059.1:0-1427 GCF_031570575.1 Pseudomonas sp. JL3 | reverse complement strand
ACCGTGACCCTGTCGAACGGCGCCGTGATCACCATCGAAGCAGGCAAAACCACCGGCTCCGTGACCGTCGACGCACCAAAGGACGACGTCTATAAAGACGCAGGCACCGTTGAAGCGACGATCAAAGGCGCGACTGGCGGCAACTTCGAGAACCTGGTGCCTAGCGATACGCCTGCGGTGACCACCGTTAACGACACCATCGACACCAGCACTGTTTCGCTGAGTGCCACATCGAGCGTCGCCGAAGGCGGCACCGTGGTTTACACCGCATCCGTGACGTCGCCAGTCACCGGCTCGCCAGTCGTAGTGACCCTGTCCAACGGCCAGACCATCACCATTCCGGTCGGGTCGAGCAGTGCCAGCGTCAACTTCACTGCGCCGAACGATGCTTTGGCCGGCGGTGGTTCGCTGAGCGTCAAGATCGACGATGCCAAGGGCGGTAACTACGAGAAGCTGGACGTCGATGGCAAGTCGGCCGACACCTCGGTGACTGATACTCCGGAAACCACCACCCTCAGTTTGAGCGCAACCGACTCCGTGGCTGAAGGTGGCTCGATCGTTTACACCGCCACCCTGACCAACGCCGCCGGCACACCGGTCACCGTGACCCTGTCGAACGGCGCCGTGATCACCATCGAAGCAGGCAAAACCACCGGCTCCGTGACCGTCGACGCACCAAAGGACGACGTCTATAAAGACGCAGGCACCGTTGAAGCGACGATCAAAGGCGCGACTGGCGGCAACTTCGAGAACCTGGTGCCTAGCGATACGCCTGCGGTGACCACCGTTAACGACACCATCGACACCAGCACTGTTTCGCTGAGTGCCACATCGAGCGTCGCCGAAGGCGGCACCGTGGTTTACACCGCATCCGTGACGTCGCCAGTCACCGGCTCGCCAGTCGTAGTGACCCTGTCCAACGGCCAGACCATCACCATTCCGGTCGGGTCGAGCAGTGCCAGCGTCAACTTCACTGCGCCGAACGATGCTTTGGCCGGCGGTGGTTCGCTGAGCGTCAAGATCGACGATGCCAAGGGCGGTAACTACGAGAAGCTGGACGTCGATGGCAAGTCGGCCGACACCTCTGTGACTGAAACTCCGGAAACCACCACCCTCAGTTTGAGCGCAACCGACTCCGTGGCTGAAGGTGGCTCGATCGTTTACACCGCCACCCTGACCAACACCGCCGGGACTCCGGTCACCGTCACGCTGAGCAACGGCGCCGTGATCACCATCGCGGCCGGCGCCACCAGCGGCTCCGTGACCGTCGACGCGCCGAAGGACGATGTCTACAAAGACGCCGGCCAAGTTGAAGTAACCATCAAGGATGCCGCAGGCGGCAACTTTGAGAACCTGGTGACGGACCCGGCGGCTGCGGTCACCGATGTGACTGACACCCTCGACACTTCGACGGTCAATCTGACGGC
>NZ_JAKWJK010000058.1:0-1434 GCF_031570575.1 Pseudomonas sp. JL3 | reverse complement strand
GTTGGCGCGTTCATTCAGCTCGCGATAGCTCAGACACTGTTTGCCATGCAGTACCGCCGCAGCGTCCGGCGTGCGTTGCACCTGCTCCTCGAACAGCTCGTGGATGGTCTGTGCCTGCGGATAGTCGGCTTCGGTGGCGTTGAATTCGACAAGCAGTTTGAGACGTTCATCCCGCGGCAAGATCGACAAGCTATGCAGCGATGCCTGTTGTGAAGACTCCAGAGCCTCCACCAGATGCTCCAGCGCTGTGTACATGTACGCACAAACACGCTGCGCGCCGACCTGCGATGTCACCAGCACCGACAGGTTGAAACCGTTACCCAGGTCATCGACATTCAACGTCAGTGGATAGTTGGTGCGCTCTTCACCACTGAGCGCCTCGATACCGTGCCAGGCGGCCGACGTGTCTACCGAAGCAGCGGCGACAGCACTGTGCCGGTAGTTGAGCAATGAGCTGAACAGTGGCGTCGGCGCCGCCACACCGCTGCAACGTTGCGCCAGTGCCAGCGAGGCATGTTCGTGGCCCAGCAAGGCCGTCAGTCGTGCATGGGTGGCCTTGACCCCGGCGCGTACGCCTTGTGCGCCGACGTCCACCCGTAGGGGCAAGGTGTTGATGAACATCCCCAACGCGCGGTCGGCCCCCTCGCCGCCCTGCATCCGGCCCATCAGGACCGTGCCGAACACCACGTCCTGCTTGCCGCAAACCTTGCCCAGTACTTGCGCCCATGCCAGGTGCACCAGGCTCGCAGCGCTTACCCCCAGCTGACGCGCCTGGGCCCGCAGACGCGAATCCAGCGCCGGTTCTATAGACTGTCTGGCTTCTTCAATGTCACGTCCGTCGCCCTGCACATCCTGCAAACCGAACGGCAGTGTCGGCTCGTCGACATCGCCGAGCATCTCGCGGAAAAACACCTCGTGCTCGTCTGCACTCAGACCGAGTCGTGCCTGTGCCACATAGTTGCGATACGGCACGGCTTCGCTCAGTCGCGCAGCCTCGCCGAGCAAATGCGCCTGCATATCGTGCCGCACCACTTCCATGGCCGTGTGGTCCAGCGCCATGTGGTGAAACAGCAACACCGCGACCCAACGCTGATTGACCGTATCCTCGGCAAATGCAAGGCGCATCAGGGGGGCGCGGGTGATGTCCAGGCGATAATGCCGCGGGTCGAAGCGCTGCTGCAGTTGCGCCGCGACATCGCCTGCGGCGGGGTCGAGGTCGACCGCTTCAAGGTGCAGTTTCGCCTCACGCCACACCACTTGCATGGGTGTGTCCAACCCTTGCCACACCACTGAAGTACGCAGGATGTCGTGGCGCTCGATCACGCTTTGCAACGCCTGAACGAACGCGTCGAGGCGTTCACGGCCCTGCAGATTGAATAACGTCTGCAACACATACGGATCGCCCTGCTCGGCGGCAAGGTGGTGATAGAGGAT
>NZ_JAKWJK010000057.1:0-1445 GCF_031570575.1 Pseudomonas sp. JL3 | reverse complement strand
TCGTAATTACCACCCTTGGCATCGTCGATCTTGACGCTCAGGGAACCGCCGCCAGCCAGTGCATCGTTCGGCGCGGTGAAGTTGACAGAACCGCTGCTCGAACCAACCGGAATGGTGATGGTCTGGCCATTCGACAGGGTCACAACGACTGGCGAGCCGGTGACTGGCGACGTCACGGACGCGGTGTAAACCACAGTGCCGCCTTCGGCGACGGTAGACGTCGCGGTCAGGTTCACCGTTGAGGTGTCGATGGTATCGGTGACGTCGGTAACCGCAGCCGCCGGGTTGGTCGCCAGGTTTTCAAAGTTGCCGCCTGCGGCATCCTTGATCGTGACGTCGACCTGGCCGGCGTCTTTGTAGACGTCGTCTTTCGGTGCGTCGACAGTCACGGAGCCGGTAGTTGCACCGGCCGCGATGGTGATCACCGCACCGTTCGACAAGGTCACAGTCACTGGTGTGCCGGCGGCGTTGGTCAAGGTCGCGGTGTAAACGNTAGTTGCACCGGCCGCGATGGTGATCACCGCACCGTTCGACAAGGTCACAGTCACTGGTGTGCCGGCGGCGTTGGTCAAGGTCGCGGTGTAAACGATGGAACCGCCTTCAGCGACCGAATCAGTCGCCGAGAGGCTGAGGGTGGTGGTTTCCGGAGTATCGGTAACCGAGGTGTCCGCCGACTTGCCGTCAATTTCCAGCTTCTCGTAGTTACCGCCCTTGGCATCGTCGATCTTCACGCTCAGCGAACCACCGCCGGCCAGTGCATCGTTGGGCGCAGTGAAGTTGACGCTGGCGCTGCTCGAGCCAACCGGGATGGTGATGGTCTGGCCGTTGGACAGGGTGACAACGACTGGCGAACTGGTGACTGGAGCAGACACGGACGCGGTGTAAACCACGGTGCCGCCTTCAACGACGCTCGATGTGGCAGTCAGCGAAACGGTGCTGGTGTCGATGGTGTCGTTGACGGTGGTCACCGCAGGCGTGTCGCTGGCGACCAGGTTCTCGAAATTGCCGCCGGTCGCACCTTGGATGGTTGCTTCGACGGTGCCGGCATCTTTGTAGACATCGTCCTTTGGTGCGTCGACGGTCACGGAGCCGGTAGTTTTACCCGCTTCGATGGTGATCACGGCGCCGTTCGACAGGGTCACGGTGACCGGTGTACCGGCTGCATTGGTCAGGGTTGCCGTGTAGGTGATCTGGCCGCCTTCATCTACGGTGCCGGTCGCGGTCAGCGACAGGTTGGTTGTGTCAGCGGTGTCGGTAACCGAGGTGTCCGCCGACTTGCCGTCAATTTCCAGTTTTTCGTAGTTACCGCCCTTGGCATCGTCGATCTTCACGCTCAGTGAACCACCGCCGGCCAACGCATCGTTCGGCGCGGTGAAGTTCACGCTGGCGCTGCTCGAGCCGACTGGAATGGTGATGGTCTGGCCGTTGGACAGGGTGACGATCAC
>NZ_JAKWJK010000056.1:0-1450 GCF_031570575.1 Pseudomonas sp. JL3 | reverse complement strand
CTGTAATTGAATGGACTCGCCCACGCCGAGGCGTCTATGCGCCACGGTGGCATCCTATGGATGTCAGCGACAGCGAGGGCGAGCCCATGAACAAGAGTACGTCGAAAAAGAATTCCCTGTCTGCAAACAACCTTTCAGCCTGTACCACCGTAGCCGTGGATCTGGCGAAGAGTGTGTTTCAAGTAGCGGGCGAAGATCAGTTGGGTCAAGTGATCTATGAGAAGCGCCTCAAATCCCGTGAAGCCTTTTCCACTTTCTTGCGCCAATTACCACCTGGCACCTCGGTCTTGATGGAGACCGGTCCAGGTGCGCAGGCTTGGGCCCGGTTGCTGTTGGAACAGGGCAATCAGCCTCGAATCCTGCCGGCTCAACATGTGGCCAAGCATCGCAGCGGACCGAAGAACGACCGCAACGACGTGTTGGCCATCCTGCGCGCCGGTCGGGACGAGCGTGCTTATGCCGTGCCGATCAAAACCGTAGCCGGGCTGGAAATGCAAGCGTTGCACCGGGTACGCCGGCGCTACGTGAAAGAGCACACCGCCATGGGCAACCAGATGCGTGGCTTGCTGCTGGAACATGGTTTTTCCATCCCCCAAGGCAAAGCAGCCATTGACCGAAACGTCACTCAGCTACTGGAAGACTCCAGCCAGCCTATCCCCGAGTTGCTACACGAGCTGATCGCCGAATTGCTCGGTGAGTGGAAGCACATGGCTGAACGTATCGAAGTGATGACCGGCCGCCTGGAGCGCGCAGCTCGTGAAGACGAAACCGCGAAGCGGCTTATGACGGTGCGCGGTGTCGGCCCGATCTTCTCCTCGGCCATGATTGCCAAGCAGACCGAACCCGAGCGTTTTGCCAATGCCCGGGATTTTGCGGCTTACTTCGGTACAGTGCCCGAGCAGTACAGCAGTGGACATACGATCCGGCTGGGCAAGATGGCCAAGCGCGGGGATGCCTACATCCGCAGTCTGGCCATACAAGGTGCACACGCCGTCCTCAGACAGCTCAATCCCAGCTCGGATCATCCGGATGACCGCCGCCTGCAACGCTGGCTAGGCCGTCATGGACAGAAAGGGGCTGCGGTGCGTCTGGCCAACCGTAACCTGCGGATCATCTGGGTGTTACTGCAAAACAAAGACACCTATCACCGCCAGCCGACCGAGCGCCAGGAGGTGGTGACAGGCCAGTGATTTAACGAGTTCTGCCGCCGAGGCGCTTGGCCGTCTCAACCCTTGCTCGAGAACATTGACCCCAGGTTAAACCGTCGCGGATAGATGCCTGCGCTCCTACCGGCCCTTGAGGCCTCTCTGTAATCGGCATCCCGCGAGCTGATCCGATGTTGGCCAGAAGCCAGGCGCTTCCTCGAACAGGCCTGATACATAGATGCAACCGGGTAGCAGTGTTCAAAAGCAAAGCGGGTTGACAGTAGGGGCGAGTCCATACATAGGAG
>NZ_JAKWJK010000055.1:0-1590 GCF_031570575.1 Pseudomonas sp. JL3 | reverse complement strand
CAGACTGTGTGAAAACGCCCTGATGAAGGCAAAAACAAACGCCCCGACTTGTTCGGGGCGTTTGTTTTTGTGGGGGGCAGCAGACGAAAAAGGCCTTTCAGCCCATTAACGCCATCAACCGGCGTGCACCCAGCACATTCATCGCTCTTTTCAGGTTATAGGCGTTCACCGCCAAGGCCATTTCAGCCCTCGTTCCTTCAAGCTGTCGCAGCAAGAAGCGAGCGTTACCAAACAACCACTGCTTTAGATTGCCGAAAGGATGTTCCACGATAGATCTTCGGCTGACCATCATTTCGGGGTGTGCTTCCATTCGCCGTTCCATTCGCTCGAAAGCCTCTTCGTGCACGTGGCGTGAAATGTATCGGCGTTGGGCGTCGGTGCATTGCGCCTTTAACGGACAGCTTGCGCAATCACTGACCGCCGCCTGGTAGATACGACCCTTATTGCTGATCTGTTTAAAAGTCAGCCATTTACCGATGGGGCATTGATAGCGATCCTGCGACGCATCGAAGGTAAACACCGTTCGGTCGAAGAACGCCTGCTCCTTGCCGCAGGAGTTGTTTGACCGGGCCGGCGGTACATAAGCCGTTATGTTTTCATCCTCACAAGCCTGGAACTGCTTGCCATTTGAATACCCCTTATCAGCAGTGACAGTTAGTTCATCTTGCTGCAATTGCTCTTTGGCGGCCTTAGCCATCGGTTCAAGCTGCTTGCGATCATCGCTGTCCTGAGTCACTTCATGATGCAGAATCAGGCAATGCTTGGCATCCACGGCGGTCTGCACGTTGTACCCGACCCGCGGCCCACTGTGCGTGCGCATCATTCACGCATCGCCTTCGTGGGTATTGAATTGCTCAAGCGCCATTGACTTCATCAGCGCTTGGCACGTCAGGTTGTTGGAATGTCTGATTTCAAGTTGCGCCAAAGCCGTCTTGATCGCGCTACGGTCAACCTTCTCGTCGGCTTCGGTTTTATCCGCCTCATCCAGATCGGCCAGGTACTGGGCAATGCGTTTATCCAGCTTCTGCTCCTGGTGCTTGAGCCGCTGCAAACTCGTATGGCGCCGCGAGGACGCAACAGCCTGGAACTTGCTGCCATCAATCGCCACCAAATCACCCGCGATCAAACCCGCTGTGCGGCAAAACTGGACGAAGGTCCGGCACGTCGCGATAAAAGCGGGTTTGTTGTCTTTACGGAAGTCTGCGATGGTCTTGAAGTCCGGCTTGAGACGGTTGATCAGCCACATAACTTCGATGTTGCGCTGGCACTCGGCTTCGAGACGCCGTGATGAACGGATGCGCTGGAAATAACCGTAGAGGTAGAGTTTTAGCTGATCGGCAGGATCATAAGAGGGGCGCCCTGTGCCTTTAGGCAGCGCTTTATCAAAGCCCAGTTGCACCAGATCCAGTTTGGTGACGTACAGGTCAATGACACGAACGAGGTGATCCTCAGGGATCAATTCTTCCAGCGAGACCGGGAACAGACTGGTCTGGCTGCGGGACTCTCCTTGGATGTAGGCCATAACGAAAAATGCTCCGTATCTTTCGATACTGAGCATTTTCTTGAATCGCCGCGCAGATTGCTAGGTTT
>NZ_JAKWJK010000054.1:0-1686 GCF_031570575.1 Pseudomonas sp. JL3 | reverse complement strand
ACTGGTCGAACACATCGATTGCTCGGGTTATCCGACGCGGTTCAGCTATGACCACCGGGGCTATCTGCAAACCATCACCGATGCCCTCGGCGAGCGCACCCAATTCAGCTACGACGCCCAGGGGCGGTTGCTCAGCAGCCAGTTGCCGGACGGCCGCACCGAGCAGTATCAGCGCGACGTCAGCGGCCAGTTGATCGGCTACACCGACCCGGCCGGGCACACCACGCTGTATCAACACAACCGTCGCGGCCAGGTGCGTCAGCGCACCGATGCCCATGGCCGGCAGGTGCAATTCGGATATGACCGCTATGGGCGGCTGCAGGCGCTGACCAATGAGAACGGCGAAAGTTATCGGTTTGCCTGGGATGCCGCTGATCGGCTGACCGAACAACAGGATCTCGACGGCAGCGCCAAGCGCTACACCTATGACCTGCTGGATAACGTCGCGGCGGTCACGGCTGTTCCGGCGCCTTACGGCAACGGCCTGGCCGTCGTCCCCGAGTCGCCCCCCGCTCCCATCGTTCACCGACTGGAACGCGACGCCGTCGGCCGGCTGATCGCCAAAGTCACCGACGATGGCCGCACCGACTACTCCTACGACCCACTGGACCAACTCACCGCCGTCACCTTCACCGACCACCAGGGCAACGCACAAACCCTGAGCTTCGCCTACGACGCCCTCGGCCAGTTGCTCGAAGAACAAAGCGCGGCCGGCAACCTGCACCACCACTACGACGAACTCGGCAACCTGATCCAGACCCAACTGCCCGACGGCCGCTGGCTCAATCGCCTGTACTACGGCAGCGGCCACCTGCACCAGATCAACCTCGACGGCCAGGTCATCAGCGACTTCGAACGCGACCGCCTGCACCGCGAAGTTCTACGCACCCAAGGCCAGATCAGCACCCGCAGCGAATATGACCGCAGCGGACGCTTGCGCTCACGCCAACGCCGTCACAGCAGCCAGCCATCGCTGATGCCGGCGGCGGTGCAGAAACACTTCGAGTACGACCCCGCCGACAACCTGATCGGCAAACTCGACCAGCAACCCGCCGCGCAACACCGCCAACTGCTGTACTACGACGCCACCGGCCGCATCATCGCCAGCCAGGACAGCCTGCACGACCAGCGCGAAACCTTCGCCTACGACGACGCCGCCAACCTGCTGGACGGCCCGCAACCCGGCGCCGGGCTGGTGGTGCACAACAAACTGCTGACCTACCAGGACAAGCGTTATCGCTACGACGCCTTTGGCCGGATGATCGAAAAACGCAGCGCTCAACGGGGCCTGCAACGCTTCGCCTACGACGCCGAAAGCCGGTTGATTGAAGTGCGCAATGCAAACGGCAGCGTAGTCAGGATGACCTACGACCCGCTGGGCCGACGCATCGAAAAAACCGAGCACGACACCAACGGCTACCCTCTCGGCGAAACCCGCTTCACTTGGGACGGCCTGCGTCTGTTGCAGGAACATCGCCATCAGCAGACCAGCCTCTACCTCTACGAAGACGAAGGCTACGAACCCCTGGCCCGGGTCGACGGCACCGGCCCGCTGCAAAAAATCCGCTACTACCACAACGACCTCAACGGCCTGCCGGAACAGCTCACCGAAGCGGACGGCCACAATGTCTGGCAGGCAACTTATCGGGTGTGGGGCAACACGCTAGAGGAGGTGCGCGAGCCGTA
>NZ_JAKWJK010000053.1:0-1905 GCF_031570575.1 Pseudomonas sp. JL3 | reverse complement strand
TCCAGCGCCGTGTGCATGTAACCGCAAATGCGTTGCGCGCCGATGCCAGTCATGGCCAACACGGTCAGGCTGAATCCATCGCCCTCGTCGTCCACCGACAAGGTCAGTGGGTAGTTGGTGCGCTCTTCACTGGCCAGCACCTCAAGTCCATTCCAGGCGATCTGCGCCTCGTTCGACAGCGATGGTGCGGCGCTATGGCGGTAGTTGAGCAAGGCGCTGAACAACGGCAATGGCGCGGCCACACCGCTGCAACGTTGGGCCAGTGCCAGCGAGGCATGTTCGTGGCCCAGCAAANGCCAGCACCTCAAGTCCATTCCAGGCGATCTGCGCCTCGTTCGACAGCGATGGTGCGGCGCTATGGCGGTAGTTGAGCAAGGCGCTGAACAACGGCAATGGCGCGGCCACACCGCTGCAACGTTGGGCCAGTGCCAGCGAGGCATGTTCGTGGCCCAGCAAAGCCGTCAGTCGTGCATGGGTCGTCTTGACTCCGGCGCGCACGCCTTGAAGGCCCACGTCCACCCGTAGCGGCAAGGTGTTGATGAACATCCCCAACGCGCGGTCAGCCCCCTCACCGCCCTGCATCCGGCCCATCAGCACGGTGCCGAACACCACCTCCTGCTTGCCGCAAACCTTGCCCAGCACTTGCGCCCATGCCAGATGCACCAGGCTCGCGGCGCTCACGCCCAGCTGACGCGCCTGTGCCCTCAGGCGTCGACTCAGGGCGTTCTCCACGGCCTGTTGCTCTTCCTCGATACCGTGGCCATCATGCCGAACGTCTTGCACCCCGAACGGTAGCGTCGGCTCGTCGATGTCACCAAGCATCTCGCGGAAGAACGCTTCGTGCTCCTCGCGGCTGATGCCCAATCGGGCCTGCGCCACGTAGTTGCGGTACGGCAGGGCTTCGCCGAGCTGACTTTCCTGGCCCAGCAGATACGCCTGCATCTCGTGCTGCACCACGTCCAGCGCCATATGGTCGAGTGCCATGTGATGAAACAGCAGCATCCCCACCCAACGCTGATTGGACGCGTCATAGGCGAACGCGACACGCATCAGCGGTGCCTGCGTGACGTCCAGACGATAGTGCCGGGCATCGAAACGGCTGTGCAATTGCGTGGCGACATCCCCGGCTTGCGGGTCCAGTACCAGCTCTTCCAGCCCCAACTGCGCGTGGCGCCAGACCACCTGCACCGGTTCGTCCAGACCTTCCCACACCACCGAAGTGCGCAGGATATCGTGGCGATCGATGACGCTTTGCAACGCCCGGGAAAAATCGTCCAGCCGCGTACGGTTCGAGGCCACGAACAAGGCTTGCAGCACATAGGGGTCGCCCTGTTCTGCCGCAATATGGTGATAGAGGATGCCCTCTTGCAGCGGCGCCAGCGGGTAGATGTCCTGCACGTTGCGCGCGCCATCCGGCACCGTCGCGACAATGCGCTCGATGGCTGCCTGGTCCAGATTGACCAGGGGCAACATGGTTGGAGTGATGTGTTCGCAGTCCGAAGGAATCAGGTTCACCGGAACGCTTATTTCCTTGCCACTGCCGACGGCTGCCGCCAGCGCCGCCAGGGTCGGCTGGCTGAACAGCACGCGCACGTCGGCACTCAGTCCCGCCTGACGCATTCGGCCGATCAGGCTGACCGCCAGCAGTGAGTGGCCGCCCAGCTCGAAGAAGTGGTCGTGACGACCGACGCGCTCGACCTTGAGCAGGTCTTGCCAGATCTGCGTCAGGGTGGTTTCGATTTCGCCTTGCGGCGCTTCGTAATCGCGAGAGATCAGCGCATCGAGGTCCGGTGCCGGCAGTGCCTTGCGGTCGAGTTTGCCGTTGGGGGTCAACGGCAGTGCGTCCAGTCGCACGTAGGCGACGGGCACCATGTAGTCGGGTAACTGCGTTTGCAGGTGTGCGCG
>NZ_JAKWJK010000052.1:0-1962 GCF_031570575.1 Pseudomonas sp. JL3 | reverse complement strand
TGCTGTTCAGCTCGGCGTAGGTCAGGCCGTGCCCGTTGTGCGCGGCCGCCGGTGCATCCGGGCTCGCCTGGGCTTGTGCTTCGAACAGCGCGTGAACGGTTTTGTCCTGCGGATAGCGACGCGTGGTGGCGTTGAAATCCATCAGCAGTTGCCGACGCTCGGCGGACGGTAGAATCGATACACTGTGCAGCGGTGTCTGTGGCGCCTGCTCCAGCGCCTCGACCAGATGCTCCAATGCAGTATTCATATAGGCGCAGATGCGTTGCGCACCGATCTGCGGCAAGGCCAGCGCCGTCAGGCTGAAGCCTTCGCCAAGATCGTCCACCGACAGCGTCAGCGGATAGTTGGTGCGTTCTTCATTGCTCAGGGTTTCAATACCTTCCCAGGCCACCAACGCTTCGCCCGAGGCGATATTCGCGGCACTGTGCCGATAATTGAGCAAGGCGCTGAACAACGGTAACGGCGCGGTCACGCCGCTGCAGCGTTGAGCCAATGCCAGCGACGCATGTTCGTGGCCCAGCAACCCGGTCAACCGGGCATGGGTGGCCTTCACGCCGCTACGCACGCCTTGTTCACCCAGGCTCNCAATGCCAGCGACGCATGTTCGTGGCCCAGCAACCCGGTCAACCGGGCATGGGTGGCCTTCACGCCGCTACGCACGCCTTGTTCACCCAGGCTCACCCGCAGCGGCAGCGTGTTGATGAACATGCCCAACGCGCGGTCGGCACCGTCGCCGCCCTGCATCCGGCCCATCAGCACGGTACCGAACACCACGTCTTGCTTGCCCGAAACACCGCCCACCACCTGCGCCCAAGCCAGATGGTGCAAGCTTGCCGCGCTCACACCCAACTGGCGGGCCTGCGCCCGCAGACGGCGACTGAGGTCGGCGGCGATATCCAGCCTGGCTTCCTCGATGTCGCTACCGTCACCTTGTACATCCTGTAGACCGAACGGCAGCGTCGGCTCGTCGATGTCACCGAGCATCTCGCGGAAGAACGCTTCGTGCTCCTCACGGCTGACACCCAATCGGGCCTGGGCCACGTAGTTGCGGTACGGCAGGGCTTCGCCAAGCTGACTTTCCTGGCCCAGCAGATGCGCCTGCATCTCGTGCTGCACCACTTCCAGCGCCATGTGATCAAGCGCCATGTGATGGAACAGCAACATGGCCACCCAACGCTGGTTGGGTGCGTCATGGGCAAATGCGATGCGCATCAGTGGCGCCTGGTGCATATCCAGACGGTAATGCAGCGTGTCGAATCGCTCGCGCAACTGCTCGGCGATATCGCCGGCGCCGGCTATCAGCGTAACCTCTTCCACCGCCAATTGTGCCTTGCGCCAAACCACCTGCACCGGCTCGTCCAGGCCTTCCCATACCACCGAGGTGCGCAAGATGTCATGGCGGTCGATCACGCCCTGCAGGGCATGGGCGAATGCCTCCAGCCGCTCGCGATCCGAGACAGTGAACGTGGCCTGCAGCACATAGGGATCACCCGTTTGCGCAGCGATGTGGTGGTAGAGAATGCCCTCTTGCAATGGCGCCAATGGGTAGATGTCCTGCACGTTGCGTGCGCCACCCGGCACCGTCGCCATAATGCGGTCGATGGCTTGCTGGTCCAGATTGACCAGCGCCAGCATGTCCGGCGTGATGTGGGTGCAACCTAGAAGAATAGCGTTAGCCGGCACCACGACTTCATTGCCACCGCCGACCGCGGCAGCCAGTGCCGCCAGGGTCGGCTGGCCGAACAGCACGCGAATGTCCGCCGACAAACCGAGCTGGCGCATCCGCCCGATCAGGCTGACCGCCAACAGTGAGTGGCCGCCCAGTTCGAAGAAGTGGTCATGCCGGCCGACCTGTGGCAGGCCCAGCAAGTCTTGCCAGATCTGCACCAGGGTGGTTTCGACCTCGCCTTGCGGGGCTTCGTAACCACGGGTGATCAGCGCATCGAGGTCCGGTGCCGGCAG
>NZ_JAKWJK010000051.1:0-2053 GCF_031570575.1 Pseudomonas sp. JL3 | reverse complement strand
CGAGCCCGGGGCAAAACGCCTGGTCGGCTATGTGATCCCTCAGCAGGGCGTCACCTTGTCGGTACAGGATTTGCGCACTGAATTGGTCGCATCGCTGGCCGAGTACATGGTGCCGAGTGCTTTCGTGGTGCTGGATACGTTTCCGCTGACCGCCAACGGCAAGCTGGACCGTCGTGCGCTGCCGGTGCCGAACGACGAAGCCTACGCCAGCCGTGCCTATGAGGCGCCGCTGGGCAAGGTCGAGCAGACATTGGCGCAGCTTTGGGCCGAGGTGCTCAAGGTCGATCGGGTCGGCCGCCACGATCACTTCTTCGAACTGGGCGGCCATTCGCTGCTGGCGGTCACGCTGATCGAACGCATGCGTCAGGCGGGTTTGAGCGCCGATGTGCGGGTGCTGTTCAGCCAGCCGACCCTGGCCGCGCTGGCGGCGGCGGTCGGCAGCGGCAGGGAAGTGAACGTTCCGGCGAACCTGATTCCATCGGACTGCGAACGCATCACCCCGGACATGCTGCCACTGGCCAGCCTGACCCAGGAGGCCATTGACCGCCTCGTGGCGACGGTGCCGGGTGGCGCCCGCAATGTGCAGGACATCTATCCACTGGCGCCGTTGCAGGAAGGCATCCTCTATCACCACCTTGCCGCCGAGCAGGGCGATCCGTACGTGTTGCAGACGCAGTTTGCCTTTGACAGCCGCGAACGCCTCGACGCGTTCGTTCTGGCGCTTCAGGGGGTGATCGATCGCCACGACATTCTACGCACCGGTGTCGTGTGGGATGGGCTGGAATCACCCGCGCAGGTGGTCTGGCGCGAGGCGAAACTGCACCTTGAAGAGGTCGACCTCAATCTGGCCGCAGGCGACGCCGCCGAGCAGTTGCGCAATCGCTTTGACCCGCGACATCACCGTCTGGATGTCAGTCAGGCACCGATGATGCGCCTGGCCTATGGGCAGGACGATGCCAATCATCGGTTGGTCGCGACGCTGTTGTTTCACCACATGGCACTGGACCACACGGCTATGGAAGTGGTGCAGCACGAGATGCAGGCGTATCTGCTCGGCGAGGCTGCGCAACTGTCCGAGGCCGTGCCGTATCGCAACTACGTGGCGCAGGCACGATTGGGCGTCAGCCGTGAGGAGCATGAGGTGTTCTTTTGCGACATGCTCGGTGATATCGACGAGCCGACGCTGCCGTTCGGTTTGCAGGATGTGCAGGGTGATGGACGCGAAATTGAAGAACACACCCAGTCTGTAGCCGCGGCACTGGACCTGCGTTTGCGGGCACAGGCGCGTCAGTTGGGGGTGAGTGCCGCAAGCCTGGTGCACCTGGCATGGGCGCAGGTGCTGGGCAAGGTTTGCGCCAAGCAGGAGGTGGTGTTCGGCACGGTGATGATGGGCCGGATGCAGGGCGGTGAGGGGGCTGACCGCGCGTTGGGGATGTTCATCAACACCTTGCCATTGCGGGTGGACGTGGGCCTTCAAGGCGTGCGCGCCGGAGTCAAGACGACCCATGCACGACTGACGGCCTTGCTCGGCCACGAACATGCCTCGCTGGCATTGGCCCAACGTTGCAGCGGTGTGGCGGCGCCATTGCCGCTGTTCAGTGCCTTGCTCAACTATAGACACAGCGCCACGAGCGCGGCTTCGGCGCAAGCGTTGGAGGCGTGGCGCGGCATTGATGTCCTTGGCGGTGAAGAACGCACCAACTACCCCTTGACGCTGAACGTCGATGACCTGGGCAACGGTTTTAACCTGACGGTATTGGTTGCACCGCAGGTCGGCGCGCAGCGTGTTTGCGCCTACATGCACACGGCGCTGGAAACGCTGGTGCAAGCACTGGAACAGACACCTCAGGCGGCGTTGTATCGTCTGCCGATTTTGTCGGCAGTGGAACGTGAACAGTTGCTGGTGACGTTCAACGCCACCGAAGCGGATTACCCGCAGGAACAGACCATCCACGGGCTGTTCGAGGCCCAGGTGCAACGCACGCCGGACGCAGCGGCGGTGCTGCGGGGTGAACAGTGTCTGAGCTATCGCGAGCTGAATGAACGCGCCAAC
>NZ_JAKWJK010000050.1:0-2085 GCF_031570575.1 Pseudomonas sp. JL3 | reverse complement strand
CCACTGTTTTTTATTCGATATTGATGATGTCCACATTTTAGTCCGTACCAAACGCTTCGCGGGATGACTTTTCGGTTGTTCATTTTTGCTCCTCAAATTGATTTGGCCAATAGATGTGAGGGCTAATGGGTGTCTCCTTTTCAGTCTAGCGGATAGTCACATGTCCAAGGTGGAGTGAATAGCTCTGGATCGATGCTGTTCTCTTGAAGGTAGTCATTTATCTCTTCTTCGGTTTCAAGCGCTTGACACTTAATAATGGCGGTGTCACTGCTTCCAATGCTATCCCTTGTTTCAATTATGAACTTTGGTATTGTGAGATCTATTACTACATATTTTGAGTTTTTTGCATCTTCCAGAAATTTATAATAAAACTCTCCTGGATATCTATTTGTAAAATTTAAATGATATATCGCGTATATAGCAATCCATCTGCGTAAGGAGTCGTCGTTTGTAGGGAACTTCTGCGCGATTTCTGTATACGATTTCGCTTCCAGACCCCACCAGACTTTTCTTGGGATCATTTATTGAATGCTTCTCCTGTGAACGAATTTTGGCAGCAAATAAAGAGCCAAAGTGAGATAGGTTTGCTTTCAGGTGCATAGAAAATAAAGCTGTCCTATTTTTTGCTTCTTATTAAATGGATCTGTTCTGTTGTTCGAAGAAATCCTTATAAGCTGATAAGGTAATTTTCCAATTTTCAAAGAGCCTCTCTTCGGATCCTTCGACTCCTTCGGGGGCAGGCATGTATCTAACTAAAGAGGCAATTTTTTCTGGGTAGTCGAAGTTTGCGTACAGCTCTTCAACTATTTCAAGCGGATCTTCATAGTCTTCTTTATGCTCAAGTAAAAAAGAAAGTAATAAAAAAATCCAAGGTTTGGTGGAGTCTGTTGTTGGGGAGAGGTCCTTATCTGCCAGTGATTGGAGTAAGCTACTGGCCAAATAAGTTTCGTGAGGTAGCAATGTGGCGAGCTCAATAGCTTCTTGTGGGGACTTTTCTGTTAGGGTTTTACAAGCGTATTTCGATACTCCTTTTTCATCTACAAAGCCGTGCTCAAATCCATATAGAAGTTCCTTCCAATTTATCCATGGATTTTTTTTGTATATGTAATGGCCGTCGAGCGAAAGATTTTTCATTTTCGTATCTACTTGGGCAGTCTTGATGGGATTTGATTTGGTGTGCCAGTCATTTTTCCATTAGGGATGAATCTTTGATGAGGGCCGAAAGGGGGCGGATTTATTTACTATGTAAATGAAAAATAAATATGTCCCTTGTTGGGTCAATTTTTTGTGATTAGTTTTCTGCTGCTTCAGCTTTGGCGAGTAATCTGTTGAGTTCTGGCTCAATTTCATAAATAGGTGTTGTCTCTATAAGTTCTCTGATGAAAGGTGCGTATTTTTTTCCTATAGGTACTTCTGCCCAGTCGAGTTCGTATGTTGCGATGATTTTTACATCTTTGTAGCAGGAGCTGGAAAGCAATAGTTTTAGGAGTTTAATCGCTTGTTCTGTTCTGTCTTCACCCAATGAAACGGCGCAACGCTGTTGCCAATACTCAGGCTTTTGTAGTATTTCTTGCTCTAATCGTTCCCATTGCTGATTTTTGAAGTCTATAAGGACTGATTTTGCAACAAGCTCTGTACTGTACTCAGTCCAGTTTGATTCTTCTGAATCACCGATCCATGAGTGAAGCTTTTCATAAGTCTCGTCTTTTTCGTAGTTTTTCATGGGGTGGCTCCTGTTGGATAAGATGACGTCACTACACCGTTTTCTTTAATTACTTGCCATTCAACGCCGTCCACGATTTTGGTGTGTTCGGTAATTAATGCTCCGGGTTCATTGCGTATAACTCTTCCAGGCTCTAATGCTACCTCGTCAGTGACTTTAAGTATTTTTGCGTCACTCCAAGTTTTAGGCGCAAAAGTATGCCTATTCGGAGACTTCGCGGCTGACATATGTAGTACCTACTGGATTCAAGTCGCTTATAGACAAAAGGGCACAGATTTATTTTCCACACCATGAAAATAGATCTGTCCCCTTTCTTTACATTTTGAAGCGTTGAGGTGAGTTTTGTTAATTTTTTAGGCAGT